>CAIPAT010000090.1 GCA_903863035.1 uncultured Lentisphaeria bacterium | reverse complement strand
CCGCCCTACTTTGATGACTCCTCCTGCATAAGGACTGTCTCCCGCGAATGCGGGAAGGGTGAGAGGTGTCCAGAATAGGTGTAACTATTGAAAATGAAAAATGGAAAACGTTACGTTCAACGACTCTCTAAAGTCTCCGGAATGTATCCGCAGATGACACAGATTGACGCAGATGTAAAGCCGGGGATATTTACCACAGAGGGCGCAGAGGGCACGGAGGGAAAACCGATAGTCAGCGCATGTACGCGGCTCAACCGGAAACATTCGCTGACTCCATGTATTCTCTTCATTTCCTTCATGAACTTCATGGTGAAGTGTATTTCTCTGTGAACTCAGTGGTAAAACGATTCTGCTCAGCAGTGTCTCCCGCAAATGCGGGATCCAAATTGTTATTTGTTAATTAAAACCTTAACTGTTCGGTAAAAACAAGCCGCCGCCCGCCGCCGCAATACAATAAAAAGGCTATTTGTCGGTGATAATCTCATCAAATCACTTGAAAACACAGGTTTTAATCTTAAGATATCAGGTTAGCATTAAAATGTTAACTCTTTTCAGGAAATTAAAGATATGGACAGCAATGTTGTTAAAACCGTAGTTTTACTGGCGATGTCAAACGTATTTATGACATTCGCCTGGTACGGACATTTAAAGAATCTTACCTCGAAACCGGTATTTATCGCTATCATGATAAGCTGGGGGATCGCGTTTTTTGAATACATGCTGCAGGTGCCGGCGAACCGTATCGGGCATCAGAGTATGAGCCTGGCGCAATTAAAAATAGTCCAGGAAGTGATTACTTTAAGCATATTTGTGCCGTTCGCCTTCCTTTACATGAAAGAAGGGCTCAAATGGAATTACCTCTGGGCTGGACTATGCCTCATGGGTGCAGTATATTTCATCTTTAAAAAGTGACACCTTAATATAATGATTGATTTTAAGAACGTTTATAAAAGCTATGGCGAACAGGTACTCCTGGATGCGGTTTCTTTCCGCATCAACCCCGGTGAGCGGGTGGGGTTTGTCGGCCCCAACGGGTCCGGCAAAAGTACGGTTTTCGGAATGATCTGCGGAGACGTGCTGCCGGACAAAGGGGCGGTCGGACTGCCGAAGAGCATGACCATCGGTTATCTGCGGCAGCAGTTGCCGTCCCGCGGCTTTGAACTGTCGCTGCTGGATTATGTCGCCGACGCCGTGCCCGAACTCTCCGCATCCGCCGCCCGGTTGCGGGAGATAGACCATCTGCTGCATGAAAGCGCATTGACGGACAAGGAAAGCGCATCGCTGCTGCGCGAGCACGGCGAATTGCAGGCCAAATTCGAGCAGCTGGGCGGTTACAGGCTGCGCAGCGAAGCAGAAGCCGCGCTTTGCGGACTGGGGTTTCATGTCCAGGCGTTCGCCCGTCCGCTGAGTACTTTCAGCGGGGGCTGGCAGATGCGCGCCGGACTGGCCAGGGTGCTGATCGGCAATCCGAGTATCCTGCTGCTGGACGAACCATCAAACTACCTCGACATTCCAGCGGTCGAGTGGCTCTGCCGTTTCCTGAGAGCATTCAACGGCACTTTGCTGCTGATCTCGCATGACCGCTTTCTATTGAAAAAACTCACCAATATCACTCTGGAAATCAATGGCGGAGTGATTACCAGATATCCCGGTGATTACGATTTCTACCGCCGCGAACGCGAATTCAGAACCAGAACAATGGAAGCCGCCAAGCGCAACCAGGATAAGAAAAAAGAGCAGCTTACGCGGACAATTGAACGGTTCAAAGCTAAAAGCTCCAAAGCATCCCAGGCGCAGAGCATGATGAAGACGCTGGACAAAATGGAGGATATTATCCTCCCTGACGACTTGCGCTTTTCCGGCACCATCCTGATTCCACCTCCGCCGCCTTCAGGAGCAGAGGCGGTCCGGGTCGAAAATCTCTCTTTCGCCTACAATGCCGGCGAAGTTATTCTGAAAGACGTTTCACTCCAGATTGACAGCGGCGACAAGGTGGCGATTGTCGGCTACAACGGCACCGGCAAGACGACACTGCTGAAAATGATCGCCGGACAACTGACTCCGAACTCCGGCAAAGTCGCGCTGGGACACAATATCATCCGCGGCTACCAGGCGCAGGAATTCGCGGACATTCTGCCGCCGGAACAGACCGTATATGACGTGGTCAAAAACGCGATGTCGGAAAAAATACCGATCAATTCGCTGCAGTCCATCCTCGGCACCTTCGGCTTCTGCGGCGACCATGTGTACAAACCGGTAAAGGTGCTGAGCGGCGGCGAAAAAATCCGGGTCTGTTTCGCCAGAATCTTTGTCAATCCGCCGAATCTGCTGATTCTGGACGAGCCGACCACCCATCTGGACATTGCCGCCTGCGAAGCACTCCAGCAGGCGCTGATCGACTACCCCGGCACCGTCTGCCTGGTCAGCCATGATATCGAGTTCGTCGAAAATGTCGCCACCACCATCATTGCCATGCGTCCGCCGGGAATCAAAAAATACTACGGCGATTACGAATACTATCAGCAGAAACTGTCCGAGGAAGGCTATGCCGAACTTGAAAGCAAAAACGATGCCGGCGACAAAAACCCGAGCCAGAGCAAGGAACGCCGCAAAGAGCGCGCCAGATTGCGCCAGGAACTTCAGGGTGAGAGAAAAGCCGCTGAAAAGGCTGTCGCCGCTGCCGAAAGCGCCCTTGAACGGCTTGAAGCCGAGAAAGCCGACCTTATCCAGCAAACTCTTAACCAGCAGGTCTCCGACTATGCCGCGCTCAACCGCCGCCTGTATGAAGTGCAGTTGGAAATAGATAATGTCTCCGCCGCCTGGGAAACCGCCGCCGCCCGGCTCGAAGATATTCTGCGCCTCAATGCCGAAATCCACGCGGAGTAACCGCGTCATCTGTGCAACTCCGGGACGGGGGATTAGAATGGAATAAAGATCAAACCATTACATTATATTATCAGCGCACCCCATTCAAGGAACAAGATTTTTCGACAGTTCCTGGCCTTGGCGGCATGTGGTGTAACTAGCCCATTGGATTCCGGCCCCCTCCACCATTCGTAACACAGTTAAAGTTTTAGACCGGTGTATCTGCTTCCGCACTTTAGCGCTTATACTTCTGCGACGCTTGCTGGAATATGATCGGAAAAACGTAAAATTCTGTAGCTATCCTCTGTTTTTCTCCTTAAAATCAGGGATTTTTCAGTATTGCGCTTGAAACCGGCTCCGGATATTCTATCATAATAGCTGGTATGCCCAGTTAGTTTAAGGAGTGGATAATGGATTTTGAAATAATTTTTAATTGTCCGGAATGCGGGGCGGAAGTGTCCGCGCAGTCCAGTACCGCCGGACAAACGTTGCAGTGCGGAGCTTGTTTCAAAGATATAACAATTCCGATTCCCGGACTCGAGGAAGGGCTGGAAATCGGTGACTTTATACTCCGGAGTAAACTCGGGAGCGGCGGGATGGGCGAAGTCTGGCTGGCAACACAAATCTCCATGCGCCGGCTGGTCGCACTGAAAATATTGCTGCCGAAATTCTCCGAGAACAAGCGTTTTGTTGATCGTTTTCTGTCCGAGGCCGCAATGGCCGGGCAGCTCAGTCATCCGAACATTATCACTGCTTATTCCGCAGGTCAGGTCGGCAACTATTATTATCTGGCAACCTCATACATTGACGGCATGGAAGTAGCCACCAAGCTGAAAATGGACACAAAACTGACTGAACGCGAAGCGCTGAAAATCACCAGGGATATCGCGTTTGCGCTGAAATATGCATGGGATGAGCACAAAATGCTGCACCGGGACGTCAAGCCGGGAAATTTCATGCTTGACCGCAAAGGCTTTGCCCGGCTGATGGATATGGGCATTTCCAAGAGTTTGAAAGACAACCCGGAAGAGACCTCCGTGAATATAATTATGGGAACTCCGGACTATATCAGCCCGGAGCAGGCCAAGGCGGAAAGGAATATTGATTTCAGATCCGACCTTTATTCTCTTGGCGCCTCGCTTTACCACATGGTAACCGGACGGCCGCCTTTCCTGGCCGATTCCGCCGGTAAAGTTTTGCATATGCATGTGAAAACCCCGTTGACGCCGCCGGAAAATATAAATCCGGCGCTGTCAAAGGAATGTTCCGCGCTGATTCAAATGATGATGGCGAAAGACCCCGGGGATCGTCAGGGCAGCTGGGATTATGTGATAGACGATATTGAAGCGGTACTGGCCGGACGGATGCCGGGCAGAAAAACTCTCGGGTTATTCGAAAAGACTAAAAAGTCCGGCATCTCGACATCCCGTGCGGATGATGTTATTTCACTGAAAGGCAAATCCGCATCTTCCAATAAAAAAAGCGCGGGTAATGCCGGCGATACCGATGTAACGGTAGCAATGGATTCAAATGCTACCATGAAAATGGATGCTGTCACAGAAGATCAAGCCGAACCGGTCTCGCCAGCCAAAGCCCCGACGGAGCAGGCGTCTCCGGCAAACCGTCCGCCACCGCCGAAAGCCAAAACCGTACCGCCGAAAATTGCCGAATATAACAAAAAGTCTTTGAATAAATTGAACTTGCTGATACTGGCGGGAATAATCTCTGTTATAGTTCTGGTGATAATCATTTTCGCAATATATCACGTGAAAAAATAAGCCATTTTCAAAAAGTGGATATTCTTTTTTACCCATAAATTCCAGTGAAGACCCGAAATGATAATCAAAAAATCCGCGGCGTTTCTACCCGCCGCGGAAATGTATTTTCCCGCTTGATTTACTTGAGCATTTCCATCATGAATTTAAAAATCCGGTCATTGTTGCCGGGCAGTCCTTCATGGCCGAAATCAGGATAAATAACCACATCTTTCGGGGATGTTATCTTATTATATGCGGCAAACTGGCTTGACGGCGGACAAATGTTATCCATCAACCCGGTAACCATCATGATTTTACCGCGGATCCGCTTCGTGAGGTTTTGTATGTCAATATAGCCGAGGCGGCGGAAAACTTCATCTTCGCGGGAATGAGTAGGATCAAACCAGCGGAAATATTCCCGGAGTTCGGCATAGGCGTTGATGTCTAAGTCCATGTCCCAGATGCGTTTGTAATCAGACAGAAATGGAAACACCGGTGCGGCGCGACTGATGCGCGGTTCCAGTGCGGCGCAGGCCAGCGTCAACCCGCCGCCCTGGGAGCCGCCCATTGCCGCAACTCTTGTCGCGTCCACTTCCGGCATTTGCATGACCAGCCCGGCAAGCTGGGCGCAGTCCAGATATATCTGGCGGAAGAGCATTTTTTCAGGTCCGGAATCGAGCCCCCGGATGATCTGCCCCTTAAAGGTGTTGCCGATAACTCCGCCGACGTCTTCCGAATTTCCGGCCTGGCCGCGACAGTCCAGCGCGGCTACGGTAAAGCCGGCAGCCACATACGGCAGTTTGTCGCACCAGTCACCGGAATTGCCGCTGTAGCCATGGAACATGACAATGGCCGGATGTTTTTTCTTGAGCGGTTTCGGACGGAGCAGCTTGGCGAAAACCCTGGCGCCGCCAACGCCGGTAAAATACATATCGTAGCATTCGGCATAAGGAGCCTGAAAGTCGGACGGAAGCAGTTCCACTTCCGGATCAATGGCTTTCATTTCCGCAATCGAGTTGTCCCAGAATTTGTCGATGTCTTTGGGACACGGACTGCTGCCTTTATAGGAACGAAGTTTCTCCAGCGGCATGTCAATTAACGGCATAACAATGTCTCCTTTAGTTAGAGTTTTAATCTCATGGTTCTATAGTTTTTAACGTTTATAGTGAATCTGGAGCTATACCTTGAAATCAAGGAGTCAGAAGACAGAAGTCAGAATACCGAGCATAAGTTCCTGCTTCTAACTGACTTTTAATTATTATGCTCTTTTTCTGCATTTTACTCCGAAATAATTTTTCTGCATTCTGTATTTCCATTCTGATTTCTGAATTCCGTCTTCATTCCCTGTCTCATTCTGTCTCCTGTCTCCTGTCTCCTGACTTTCGTTTTTTTACTTATTTCCGGAGTTGTCCGGGCTATTTTTTATTTTAAGACCTGTCTGATTTCCGATTCCGATACCGGGCCCTGCCGGATTATGCGCAATTCATTCCCGGACACATCAATGACCGTTGACGCCTGACGGTCCGGCGGAATGGCTCCAGCGTCAACTACTATATCCGGAGTTCCGTTCAAGTCTCTAACCGCTTCCTGAACATTCAAGGCATTCGGGGTTCCCGACAGATTGGCGCTGGTCGAAGCCAGCGGGAACTTGATATACTTGAGCAAAGTCAGGATAAACGGATGGTCCGGAATCCGGAATCCGGTTTTATGCCCTTGTGTGTCAGGCGTGATGATCGTAACCGGGCCGGGGCAGAATTTCTCCGTCAGCAGTGCGGCGTCACGATTCAAAATCACGCCATTGGCTTCAAGCATGGCTTTACCGTCGGCGAACATTGCCAGCGGCTTGCCGCGGTCGCGTTCTTTCAACTGATAGATTTTCTCGATCCCGGCAGCATCGTCCCAGCGGCAGACCAGACCGTAAACGGTTTCCGTCGGCACAACCAGCACCGCGCCCGGCGTCTGAAGCTGTTTCGCGCAGGTCAGAGCAATCGCTTCGATGTTGTCGTCGTCCAGTTTATATGTATTCATAGTTTTTTCAATAATTATTGTTGAAGCCTTTAATTTAGCATTTGTAATAATACTGACCTTGTTTTTGTATATTGCAGAACGCACAAATTTTAAAAAAACATACAGGTCATTTTTAATAATTCAAGCAGGTATTGCTTCTGCAATACCAGGCGTAAATCTCCAATAATACATCAGTACTGGATTTAATTCAGGCGTCTGGCTTATCGAGCTTTTTGAGTATTTTATCAAAATCTGACTCGTAAAGGCGGTCCTGAACTTTTTTGAATGTTACATATTCTTTAAGCGCAAGCGCCTGGGCAACATCGTGGCTTACCGTTCCTGCATCATGTAAAATATCGTATTCACTGAATTTAAGAAACGCGTTCAACTTTTCTATCCAGTCTTTCATATACATCGGTTTATTGCGCACCGCCTGTAATTCCGCATAATCAAGATACATGGACACGATACGGTTCAGGTGATCAAGTTCTTCTTTGCCTAAATAATTCTTCGCGATTACAACGTCTCCCGGCATTATTTTCCCATGCTGCCCCTTTCTCCATGATGTCAAACCCATATTGGGTTTTGCGCTATCCGCTCTCTGCAATACTATCTCAGCCGCGGTTTTTCCGGTTATCGCAAAATGCAGTTTATTCTGGACTGTCGCAAAAAACTGTTTGGTGTCTTCCGCATGCGCCGAATAATCTATGGATGTCGCATAGATATCGGTAATCTTCTGGTAAGCCATGCGCTCGCTTGAGCGGATGTCCCTGATCTCTTCAAGCAAATCATCGAAAAAACGCGCACTGAAACGGGACCCGTATTTGAAACGGTCGCTGTCGATGGCAAAGCCTTTGTGAATATATTGTTGAAGAATAGAAATCGCCCACTGGCGAAACTGTGTGCCGCGTTCGGAATTGACGCGATAACCGACGGCGATAACCGCTTCCAGCGAATAACAGGTAATTGTCCGGGTAACATCGCGATTCCCCTCGGTTTGAACTACCGAGAAATCCTCGGCAGTTGCCGCCTCATCCAGCTCCTGTTCCCTGTAGATGTTTTTTAAATGAAGCGAAATGTTATCAGGAGTGCAGTCAAACAGCTCCGCCATCCGCTTTTGCGAAAGCCAGATGTTCTCATTGGAATAAAGCACCTCAATATTGACCATGCCGTCCGGGGTTTGATAAACTGTAATTTGATTGTCCGGCAGTTTTCTTGATTTACTCATTCTTCCTCTCCGCACTATATTATACTTAAAAATATTATATTTTTGGGTCATCCCTGCATGAAAACGCAAAACCTAAAGTTGACCCCCTATCCCCGGCTTTGCACAACCAGCACCGCGCCCGGCGTCTGAAGCTGTTTCGCGCAGGTCAGAGCAATCGCTTCGATGTTGTCGTCGTCCAGTTTATATGTATTCATAGTTTTTTCAATAATTATTATTGAAGCCTTTAATTTAGCATTTTTTTATTCCGGCAACACACGAAAACTAAAAAAATGTATTTTTTTTATCTTCCCGCTTCATTCCGAGAACTTGTAAAATCTATGCATGGAATAGAATTTTATCGGATGTATGAGCATCCAGATGAATTCAAACTGATATCTTCTAAGCACATACCAACGGGGGCCTGATCAAGCTGCGGCGGGGGGCGCACTTTAGCTTTGAGGTTTTCGTTGCTTGAATACCGGGGTTAATATGTCGCTCCGCTGGAAAAAGTACCTCAAACCTCCAGCTTGAGAAGAAGAATCGCAAGCAAGATGTTTGCGGTACTTTTAGGGGGGAAACGCAAGCAGTGACTAAAACCACTGGTCCCGCAGCCGCGGGATCCCGCGACTGCGGGAATACTTGCGGTACGCTGTTAAGCAGTCGATCAAACTACCGTGTCTAAGGACAGGCAAAACCTGGCTCAAGATTAAATATTTTTGTATTAATAGGGGTTTGGGATTTTGACTTTTTGAATATCCGGTATATCTTTATTGCTCCGTATTTGACAAGGCTTTATGGTCGCAGAATACCGGGTTATCCGGGATTATATAACTTTAAAACCTTAAAATATATAAAAAAGGAAAGAAGCAAATGGCTGTCAAAATTGGTATCAATGGTTTTGGCCGTATCGGCCGTCTGGTTTTCCGCGCCGCAATGGAACGGAAAGACGTCGAAGTTGTCGCCATCAACGATTTGATGGAAGTTGATTACATTGCGTATCAGCTCCGTTATGACTCCGTTCATGGTAAATTTGCCGGTACAATCGAAGTGAAAGACGGTCACCTGGTCGTCAACGGCAAGACAGTCCGCGTTACCGCTGAAAAAGATCCCGCGCAGTTGAAGTGGGGCGAAGTCGGCGCTGATTACGTGGTCGAATCCACCGGTCTTTTCCTTTCCAAGGACAAAGCGCAACTGCACTTGCAGGCCGGCGCGAAGAAAGTCATCATGTCCGCTCCGTCCAAAGACGACACCCCGATGTTCGTAATGGGCGTGAACCATAAGTCCCTGACCCAGGCAATGGACATTGTGTCCAACGCTTCCTGCACCACCAACTGCCTGGCCCCGATCGTCAAAGTGCTGAATGATAATTTCGGCATCGTTGAAGGCCTGATGACGACGGTTCATGCCACCACCGCCACCCAGAAGACCGTAGACGGCCCGTCCAACAAGGACTGGCGCGGCGGCCGTGCGGCGCTGTGCAATATTATCCCGTCCTCCACCGGCGCCGCCAAGGCTGTCGGCGTGGTTATCCCCGCGATGAAGGGCAAGCTGACCGGTATGGCGTTCCGCGTACCGACCGCTGACGTTTCCGCTGTTGACCTGACCTGCCGCCTGGAAAAGGGCGCCAGTTACAAGCAGATCTGCGAAGCCATGAAGGCCGCCTCCGAAGGCGAACTGAAGGGTGTTCTCGGTTACACTGACGAAGAAGTGGTCTCCCAGGACTTCGTTCATGACGCCAGAACCTCCATTTTCGATGCCAAAGCCGGTATCTCCCTTAACGATAACTTCGTCAAGGTTGTTGCCTGGTATGACAACGAATGGGGTTACTCAAACAAGGTTGTCGACCTGATCTGTTACATGGCTACTCTCTAATCCTGCCTCACGGCGGAGATGATTGATTGAGTTTAACCCGAAGAGCCTGTAAAACGGCGCTTCGGGTTTTTTGCTAAAAATACCCAATTCAGGAGATGCGAAATGAATATCAATAAGAAGACGATAAAAGACATTGCTCTCGCCGGGAAACGCGTGGTAATGCGCGTGGACTTCAACGTGCCGGTCAAAAACGGCAAAGTCGGCGATGATACCAGAATAACCGCCGCGGTTCCCTCGATCAAATACATTCTGGAACAAGGCGCGTCGCTGGTGCTGCTGTCCCATCTCGGGCGTCCCGACGGCCAGGTGGCGCTGGAGTTCTCGCTGAAACCCTGCGCGGACCGCCTGAGTGAACTGCTCGGCAAGGAAGTCAAGTTTGCTTCCGACTGCATTGGCGATGCGGTTGTCGCCCAGGCCAATGCACTGCAGCCCGGCGAAGTCATGGTTTGTGAAAATACCCGCTTCCACAAGGAAGAGGATATGAAGACCAAGACGGATGAAGACAAGCAGAAAATGCGCGGTTTTGCCAAAGAACTGGCGAAACTGGGCAATGTTTATGTCAACGACGCGTTCGGCACGGCGCACCGCGCCCACGCCTCCACCGCAGTCATCACCGAATTCCTGGACAAAAGCAACTGCGTGGCCGGGTTCCTGATGGACAAAGAACTGCAATACCTGGGTAAAGCGGTTGCTCATCCGGAATGTCCGTTTGTGGCGATTATCGGCGGGGCCAAAGTATCCGGCAAACTGGAAGTGCTTTCCGCCCTGATGGAAAAAGTCAATACTATTCTCATCGGCGGCGGCATGGCCTATACTTTCCTGAAAGCCCTCGGCCACAAAATCGGCAACTCGCTCTGTGAAGACGAACTGCTGGAAACTGCGAAAGCGACCCTGAAGAAAGCCGAAGAAAAGAAAGTTAAATTTCTGCTGCCGGTTGACAATAAGATCGCCGACAAGTTCGACAATGCCGCCAATACCAAAATTGTCGGCAATGACATTGAAGACGGCTGGATGGCCCTGGATATCGGCCCCAAAACCATTGAACTGTACAGCAAGGAAATAGCCTCGGCGAAAACGGTGGTCTGGAACGGTCCGATGGGCTGTTTTGAAATGCCGAATTTCGCCAGCGGCACGATGTCCGTCTGCAAGGCGGTAGCCGACAGCAAATCCGTCAGTATTATCGGTGGCGGCGATTCTGTTTCAGCAGTAAATCAGTCCGGGCTGGCTGATAAGATGTCCCATATTTCCACAGGCGGCGGCGCATCGCTGGAATTCCTGGAAGGCAAAACCCTTCCCGGCGTTGCCGTCCTCGCGGATGCGGAATAAATAAAGCCGCGGAATTCAGAAGTCAGAATTCAGAAGTCAGAATAAGGCGGAAGAATGAAGACGAAGAATAAACTGGGCAAAAACGGTTCATGAAGAAAGGCAGGAAAACGGCGCGAGTCAGAATAAAATGAAGATAACGGCAAAGACATCTCAGGATTTCAGCATGGAAACTAATATGTATTCCATTCTGAACCGTCCCGCAGTCTCCTGTTTTCTGAATTTATGCATTCCATTCTGACTTCTGACTCCTGACTTCCGTTTTATATGTGCTGAAAACTGGAACGATACAATAATGACACTAAAGGGAGAGTTTTAAAATGGCAAGAAAAGTAATCATTGCCGGCAACTGGAAGATGAACAAGACCGCGACCGAGGCGAAAGTCCTGGTCGAAGAACTGAAGGCGAAAGTCAAGGATATCACTTCTGTTGAAATCGTCGTCTGTCCGCCGTTCACCTCCATTGACGCCGCCGTCAAGGCTGCGGCCGGTTCCAATGTCAAAGTTGGCGCTCAGAACATCCACTGGGCTGAAAACGGCGCATTCACCGGGGAAATTTCTGCTCAAATGCTGAAAGACGCCGGAGTTGAATATGTAATCATCGGCCATAGCGAAAGACGCCAGTATTTCGGAGAAACCGACGAGACCGTCAACAAGCGTCTGAAAGCGGCTCTCGCCGCCGGGCTCAAGCCGATTGTCTGTATCGGGGAACTGCTTGACGAACGCGAAGGCGGACACACCCAAAAAGTGCTGTTCACCCAGCTCGAAGGCGGACTGTCCGGCATTACCGGCGAACAGATGGAAGGAATCGTTATTGCCTACGAACCGGTCTGGGCTATCGGCACCGGCAAGACCGCAACCCCGGAGATGGCGGAAGAAACTCATTGCTATATCCGGCAGCAGCTTGGCGATATGTTCGGGCAGGAAGTGGCCGGTAAAATTCGTATTCAATACGGCGGCAGCATGAAAGCCGACAACGCGGCTTCACTGGTTGCCCAGAAAAATATTGATGGCGGCCTGATTGGCGGCGCCAGCCTTAAAGCTGACAGCTTTGCCGATCTTATCAGGAATTCGATCAAATAGTTTTTCCTGAAAATATTGTTTTTCAGCCGCAGTCTGAAAATGTTGTTTGACTTTTCCGGCTGCGGTTGTATTTGTAATGTCCCGTTTAAATAGTAACGTCAAAATAAAATTTGGGATATGATATGCTTGGAATACTAATAACTGTGTTATACACGGCAGTTGTCATTGTCGCGCTGCTTATGATTGGAGTAATTTTAATTCAACCTTCCAAGAGCGGCGGGTTCGGCGGTTCGTTTGGCGGAGTAGGCGAATCGGTTTTCGGCGCTTACGCGGGAAGCCATCTCAGCCGTCTTACAGTTATTCTGATTTCTCTATTTTTTATTCTCACCCTCCTGCTGGCCGTTATCACCAGCCACAAAGCAAAAGACAAAAGTGTTGCTGAAATAAACGCAGTAAAAGCGGACCTGATGGCAAAAAGTGCTGCCAGTATCAAAGCGGAACCGGCGGTCGCCACGGCGAAAGAAGCTCAACCAGCCGGAAAAGCGCTCCCTGAAAATAAAGCTGGAAATATAAAGAAATAATATTTTGTCAGATATTGTTCTTTCTTAATTTTTAATGTTTCTGCGAGTATTTATTAACTGCGTGATTTTTGTCTTTTATCACTTGAAAATTTGTTCCTTGGGGAATATTATTATCGAGTCATGAATTTTGTTGTTTTTGATAAAAGCGGAGGCTTGTTTGAAAGTGAAAAAATATCTGTTTTTTTTCTGCTGCCTTTTGACAATAGCGGCCAATGGAGTTTTTGCTCAATCTATTGCTTTTACAAACGTCCAGATAAAGGCTAAATTCCAGCCATCGCCAGTTTTCCAGGTGAGCAACTATTCCGCGGCGAATCAAAGTAATTGCGAATGGCTGGTTCTGAATATTTTTTATAATACCCCGGGCGGGACAAAACCCAATGAGACCGTCTGGCTGGATGATGTTTCCATTGAAGCCGAAATATTGTTTCTGGCAGATTATCAGGGTAAAAAAGTGATGTCCCTGGTAACTGGAAAAACGCTCTACTGGTCTATCGCAATGGACGGCAAAAAGCATCAGGAGATAATGGCGGTTCCTCCCGATATCTTCAAACGCTATACATTGAACCCCACTTTCAAGACGATCCCGGTTGTCGGGCGGGTTATATTTTACAGTAAGTCCAGATCAATCCTGGGCGGCGGCTATTTTTATGTAAATCAGAGCGGTACTGTAACCGATAAAGACATTGCCGGCATGTTTGAGAAATACAATGGACCGGTAAGCAATTCTTTAAAAATTGAAAATATGATTTTCCCGAGAGACAAGTCGCCCTGGGCTTCTGTTCAATATGATTTTTATGATCTGATTAAACCGGAAATAAAGAAATAATGGGCAAAGAGAATACTGTTCTAACAATTGATATCGGTGGCGACAGCCTAAAAATGGCTGAGTTTTCCTTTCCTTCCGGCGGCGGAATGACACTGGAAAAGTTTGCTTTTGCCGAATACGATATAGATTTGAAAGAAGCCGGCTTTGTCGAAGTATTTTCCGCCGTATACAACCGCCTGCTTACCGAGAATAATTTTGTTTCACATGGAATCAGAGTTTCGATATCAGGACAGTCTGCATTTACCCGTTTAAGCAAACTTCCGCCGCTGGGCGAGGACAAGGGCAGAATTGAGCAGATAGTTGAATATGAAGCTAAACAGACAGTTCCTTATCCCATGGATGAAGTAATCTGGGATTATCAGTTAGTCAAGCATACTATTAAAACCGAAAGTACTCCTGCGCCGGAACCTGAACCCGCGCCCGAGGGGGAAGAGGCCGCGGTACCACCGCCGGAAGAATCAGGAGAAACCATTGATGAAATGGAAGCTTTGTTTGTTGCGGTAAAAAGTGATCTGGTAAGTGAGCTTGCGGATGTTATACAGGAATCCGGCAAAGAAATCCTGTCTATTGAAATAGCGCCTACCGCATTCTTTAATGCAGCCCGGGCCAATCAGATCGGCGTGAATCAGTGTGATATGATTTTGAATATCGGCGGACGCTGCTCAAGTTTGGTTTTTGCCGATCAGGGACGAGTTTTTGCCAGGACAATTCCAATCGCCGGACATTCGGTGACACAACAGATCAGCAAGGAATTTAACATCAGTTTTTCGGATGCTGAAGAATTAAAGAGACGCCATGGTTTTGTCGCACTGGGCGGTGCTTATGAGGAACCTGACTCTGAAGTCGCTGCAACAATTTCAAAAATCGCCCGAAATGTGATGACCAGACTGCACGGCGAAATCAATCGCTCAATCAATGTCTGGCGCTCTCAATACGGCGGCAATAAACCGTCACACCTTTATTTAGGCGGTGGCAGCTCCTTAATGCCTTACACCCCGCGTTTCTTCAATGAAAAACTTAGGATTCCGGTTGATTATTTGAATGCTTTCCAGGTTGTCGGCATCGGACAGGGCATCAATAAAGAACAGCTGCTTGAAGTGGCTCCGATGTTTTCCGAGCTTATCGGCCTGGCGCTGAAACATATTGTAACCTGTCCTGTTGATATTTCCCTGATGCCTCAATCCATTAAACAATACAGAGCGCTGCAACGCAAAAAACCGTATTTTTATGCAAGCGCGGTCTCGATAGTTCTTTGTCTGCTGGTTTTCTACTGGGGAGTCACCAAGCGTCTTGATTTCGACAAGGGCCGGGTGGATGTAGCGAAAAAAGAAGTCGAAAAAACGAACACGCTGGTGGATAAAGTAAAGGTTCTGAAGCGGGAATTAGATTCCGCAAAAGGCGAATATGATGAAGCGATGGAAATTATCAGCAAACGCAAACAGTGGCCGGGCATAATGAACGATCTGCAGAAAATGCTGCCGGACATGGTTTGGCTTACATTATTTGAAGGCACAGGAACTTTGGCGACAAGCTCGTCGGCAGATCCTTTTGCACGCGCTGCCGCTGCTCCGGCCCCGGGCGGACGCCGTGGCGGCAGAGGCGGTGCTGCTCCAGCTCCAGTTCCGGTTGCGGCGCAATTTACAACCACTGCGGGAGTCACTGAAATCAACTGGATTAAATTCTACGGACATTCCATTGGCTTTAAACAAAACAGTTTATGGGATGAGGCATTTAGGATAAATTTGAAAAAGTGCGGACTTTTTGCCGACGGCGATGATTCCATAGTCTTTGAAAATGATGGTTATACCCCGGAGAAAGGTAAGAATAATATTACATCTTTCAAATTGCGGGCAAAACTCAAGGATCCTATCAAGAAGTAGGTAGTGTTTTATGAATAAGTTTGTCAAAAAAAATATGGTGCTGTTTATCGTGTCTTCAGTCACGTTGATTGCAGTGCTCGTTCTCGCCTATATGGTCGTCAGAGAGCATTCTGCAATGCAGGATTATATACGTGAAACAGATACGCTGAAGAATCAGATAAAAGACTTGATCAAACAGAAACCGGCTCCGGTGGAAGGCAATCTTAACCGGATAAAAAAGGATACTCAGCAATATAAAGACAAGTTTAAAGAAATCCGCATCCTTTTTGGAATGCCTTACTATCCGGCAGTAACAAAATTTGCCCAAAATATGGGGTCCAATTTCGAAGAGTTTCAAGCCAAGTTTGCTTCTTTCTGGGAAAGCAACAAAGCCTCCGGCGTAACTCGTGACCAGGTTTACCGGATGTTTAAAAACAGTTTCAACGCTCCGGATAAGTGGGATAAGGCAATACAGGATTTTACCGTGGAAGCCCAGAAGTACACTTCTGAACTTATTGATGAAAACAATGTTGATGAAATATTGCTGGCCGCCCTTGGGCTGGAACGCAATTTGAGCGGCTCAAAAGTCAAATGCGATGCTTTCATGCGGGGGATCAGGTGGAAATTGCTTGACCTGTACGGCGGAGATAAAGATAAGAAAACAGAAAAAATAGAATTTGGTCCGACAGCGTCTTCGTTTTCTTTCGACTCAAAAAGTCTGCCCGATAAAGACGCCATTCCGTTTATCGTTAAATGCTGGGGTGCGGTTGACGATCTGGCAAAGCGGATCGCGGGTTCTGGAATTACTTATCTCGAATCATTTGAAAAAGAAAGTCTGGCTGGCAGAGTGGTCGGGAATTATACCTATTACCGTTTTACGATTATTGTGCAGGGAGATTTAAACAACATCCGGAAATTGATAGATACCCTTTACAAAGCATACGCCGAACGCAGAGTCTATATTGTGCGCGGGATTTCGCTGGCTAAAGTCAGTGATAATGCGGAACGGCTGATTATGGACGCGGAAAGAACGTTGTACGCAGGCAAAAATCTATTAGATGAAAACCCGGAATTGAAACCATCCCAGGCGACTGCCGAAGGTCCGGATGCACAGAGACCCAGAGAGAAAGAAAAGGAACTGCGCCCGCAGGAACAGAAGAAAAAAGAGAAAGATGAAGATCCGGAGAAAAATGTACCGTACTATCAACGCAGTTCTTACGGGAAAGTTATTATTGGGGCTGATAAGCAATGTCGTGCCGTAATCGATCTTGACTATGTAGTTTACACTGCCCTGGATTTGAAGGGATAATTTCTGGAGGAAACAGATTTTGCAATTTTTAAAACGACATTATGAAAAAATAATACTGGCAGTACTGCTGCTGCTGTTTATTGCTTCTTTAATTTATCTTATTCAAATTATTAATTCAACCAATGACGTAACTAAAGCAGATTTGAATATTCCTACCCGTGCGCCGGATTATGAAGAAACTGATTTCAGCAAAGAAGCATTTACAACTGAAAATATTTTCATGAAAGATACTCAATGGAAAGTTTCCGAGGCAAGAGATCCTGCGAATAAATCTTTTACCGACTTGACAGACCCGTTTGACTGCGCCAGATGTCCGCACTGCGGGAGAATTGTGCCGCTGCGTGATTTTAAAGAAGAACCCCATAAATGTCCTGTTTGCAACGGCGAACTGAAAACCCCGCCGGCGGGAGGAGCAAAACCAATCCCGAGAGGCAACGTGACCGCTGATGACTCCGACGGCGACGGCATTCCGGATTTGATTGAAGAAAAGCTTGCTTTGAATCCGAAGGACCCTGAAGATGGAGCGCAGGACATGGATGCCGATGGTTTCAGTAATGCGTTTGAATATAAGTTTTTTGGATCGGCTACTGGAGCTTCCGCGATTAATAATCCCAAGATACATCCTCCGATGTATATGCGGCTTCATGTGGTAGCGTTGAGAAAAGCGTTACTCGATGTGATCCTGAAAAAAGTGGTTCCTGCCGGCGCCAAGGGCGATGAATTTGATATTCAGCTGGCAATTGATAACGGGGCAAAGACCCTCTTCAAAGTGTTAAACGATAAAGTCACACTTGACAAGAAGCCATATGAGATTGTTAAAGTTATGCCTAAATTTACCAAGCTGCAACAGGGCAGTGTAATTATTGAAAAAGATGAATCCAGGATAGTGCTGAATTCCGTGGATGGCAGATATACCCTGGAAATGAAGGTTGGCGAACCAGTTTATTCCCCCAATCCCAAGGCGATCGTCCGGGATGAAGGCATTGATGAAGAGCTTGCTCTCGACGAGAATGATATTGTTCCAATGGGCACGGATAAGACAGGGACTACCAGATATAAGGTGACAAAGATAGATATTGAGAAAGAAAAAGTAGAGCTGAAAGACATGAAGACAAATAAGTTGTATACCATAGACAAAAAACTGCAGATGCCCAGGATTTATAAAAAAGGTGGAATTTATGAGTCACCAGGCCCGGGAGCTCCACCAGGACCGCCGGCAATGCCGGGAAGCAATATAGGCGACATTCCGTTACCGAAATAATAATAATATCTTCATAATTGGGGTGGATAAGGATGAAACAATTGAACAAGCATGTGTTGGAGTTTGCAGGAGGCATTAAATGTCTCGCATGTTGTTGTGCTATATTTATAGCCTATGGCGTCTATGCTGACGACGAAGACAACAAACTCGAAGATGAGAAGAAGTTTGAAAATGCTTTGTCTGATACCAAAAAACAGCGGCAGAATGATTTTGAACAAGCGGAGAAACTTATTTCGCAGGGGAAATCATTGGCTGCGGAAGGCAAATTTGCCGATGCCATGGGCAATTTCCAGAAGGCGTTGACTCAGCTTGAAGTGATGAATGGCGATCTGGCAAAAAAGAAAGTGATCAGTTTAAACAGTTATCTGAATACTTTTAAAAACAGGTGGGCTGACAATATAATGGACAAAGCCCGTAAAGCTGTCGTCGAGAAGCGTTTTGAAGATGCCGTCAATTTGGCTTCAGAAGCTTCTCTGGTAGATCCTAACCGGAACGCCTCCACCGTGAAATTTATCGAACAATGTAAAAGTCTTCAGAAATCCGCTAATTTCCGCAGCCAGACTTCTCTTGCAAAAACTAATCCTGAGTATGCTAAAACCAGCGAAAATATTGATTTACTGTACCGGGAAGCGGAAGTTCTGTACAGAAATAAACGGTATGTTGAAGTACGCTCCAAACTGGAAAAAATATTCCTGCTGGATCCGTATAATTTGCAAGCCATTAACTTGCTTAATAAAACTTATGACCAGCTTTACGAATATGCGGCAAAACGCCGCGAGGCTGATATTGAAGAAATGGTTGCATACAATACCTGGCAATGGAATGAAGCGGTGCTGCCGACGCAATTCGAGCGGGAAGTCAAGAAAGGCGCAAGTGTTAAAAGCAATTCCAGCGCCGGTATTTATGAAAAAATGGAGAATATAATATTCCCCAGTGTTGAATTCGATGACGCTGACATCTTTTCGGTAATCAGATATCTTAACCGCAGCAGCAAACGTTATGACCCCGACAAAGAAGGCATCAGTATTGTGTCCGGATTTACTAAAGACACGGCCGCGGCATTGCCGAAAATTACAATGAGTTTTGCCAAGATCCCCATGAGCGAAGTATTGCGCTATCTGACCCAGGGCGTCGGCCTGAAATATAAAATTGACGAAGGCGCGATCGTAATCGGGTCAAATGTTGATGAAATGCAGACGGAATATTTCCCTATTCGCGGCGATTTGATCTCCGATATCACCGGCATCAAAGAGGACCCGGCTGCCGCCAAAGATACTACTAAAAAAGCCCTTAGTCTGACTGAAAAAACAGATATGACTAAATTTGAAGCCGGCACTACTGAAAACAAGGATACAAAGACCGCACCGTCACTTACCTCGGATGCCCTGGTAAAATATTTTGGCGACCGCGGCATAAAATTTGGCGAAGGCTCCTCCATTGCCTATGACCGCCGCGCCGGAAGACTGATTGTTAAAAATACGCTTGAAAACTTGCGGAATATGGATAACCTCATCCGTCAATTAGACTTGATCAAAACGCCGCTGGTAATGGTGGAAGCCAAACTGGTTGAAATCGCTCAGGATGATGTTGAGGAATTAGGGTTTGACTGGGTTTACGGCGCTCCTTATGTTGCCTCCAATCCTTATCAGAATCACCCGACATGGTGGGTCAACCAGTCAGGCGGACAGAACGGCACTCCGCTCAGACATTTTTCCCGGGACAATCCCAATACTACCGGCACTCCTCAGAATTTTAAAGTGGTCAATGATCTGAAACTTCTCCCTGAGTTCGGAGAATCTATATTCGGGCAGCAGAACCAGTGGGATCTTTCTGTGACGGTAAATGCAATCAGTCAGAATACCAGGACAGAAACATTGTCCACGCCGCGGCTGTTGACCACCAGCGGCAGTGAAGCTACAATCAAAATGATTACTCAGAATTACTACCCTAAATCCTGGGCAGCCCCGGTGGTGACAACTACCGGCGCAACTGTCAGCATTACAGCACCGGTACCGACTTTCAGCGATGCCACTGATATTGGTATTTCATTTACGATCAGGCCTGTTGTCAATCCGGATAATTATACCATCACGCTTTATCTGCAACCTCAGATATTGGCGTTCATCAGCAAGTTTCCGATTGATGATGTTACTGTTACGACCGGACAGATTGATGCTAACGGCAAAGCTGTTCCTATATTTAATAACGTTTACCAGGTTTGGATGCCTGAAATCGGCAAGCGCGATTTGACCACAAATATCAAAATTTATGATGGCGAAACTATTGTGCTTGGGGGAATGATTGACAACACAAGCGCGTACCGTGATGACAAGTGGCCTGTACTTGGCGAGATTCCGCTTGTCGGACGGCTGTTTTCCAGCCAGATGTCTTATACGCAAAAGAGAAATCTGATAATCTTTGTCACCACCCGTCTGATCAATAACGACGGGATTCCAGTGAGAAGAAACAAGCAACGGTCAATCCCTGAATTTTACAGATAAATTAATTTTATAATCGCCTGGAGGCTGTAATGACTTTATTTTTAAGAAAAACTATGCGTGTTGTCATGTCGGCGGCATCGCTTCTGGTATTATTTCAGGCAGTCGCGGCTGACCCTGAAAAAGTTACCGGCAGCATTAAGGACTCAATTGGCAAAAAGGTAATCTCAGAACAGGAAATTGAAGCCAGAGCCGATAAAACCATGACCGAAGCTAATGACGCTTATGTCAAGAATCAATACAAAGACGCCGTGGACAAGTATCTCGAAGCGATTAAATTGATGAAACAAATCAGCGACGATGATAATAAGTTTTTTAAAAAACGTATAGACCAGTGCAAGGAACAGATCTCCAAAGCCTATTTCTACTGGTCAATGGATATTTCACTGGAATCGGATAAACTCGGGCACGCGAAAGAGTACAAGGAGGCAATTGAACTGTGTAAAAAGGCCATCGAAATTTATCCGCCCTGCAAAAAGAAGATGGAAGAAAGAATTGCCAGTTTTGAGCGCATGCAGAAAACTACTGAACGCAGAAATCAAAGCAGTGAGAATACTATTGTCCCAGGCAAAGACGAGCAGGAATACAGTATTCAAGTATTATTAAAGCAGGGCAAGGTGCTTTATGATGCGAAAGATTATTCCGGCGCGAAAAATAAATATGAAACCGTCTTGTTGACAGACCCGTATCAGAATGAGGCTATTCAAGGGTTGCGCGCAACCAATATCCAAATTGGCAAGGTCGGTACTGGAAGAAACTTTAATATGTATCATGAAACAACGGCTGAAATGGAATGGAAATGGGCGACTCCAATATCCGCCGAAAATATCATGGAAAATAAAGACATGCTGGATAAACCGGTATCTAAAGATATGCCTGAAAATAAAATCCAGCAGAAGTTAAAAAGCATTAAAATACCGCGCATTGACTTTGAAGACGTTACAATTCCTACGGCAGTAAAATATCTGCGCGAACAAAGCAAACAACTCGATCCTGAAGGCGTCGGCGTAAATATATTTTTGCGGCTTGCTCCGGAAGGCGATGACAAGAAGGCTGCCGCACCCCGTCCGGCGGCGGCTCCGGCGGCGGCTCCTGCCGCGGCCCCCGATGGCGCGGCCCCCGCCGAAGGTGCTGCCCCCGCTGCTGAAGGGACTGCCGAGGTTGCCAAGTCTGAAGAGCCGATGAATAGCCAGGTAGTGAATTTGATTCTGACTAATAAAACATTAGGCGAGGCGATTCATTTTCTTTGCCAGGCGGCAAAACTTAAATTTCGCGTAGAAAAATACGCAGTAGTCATCGCGTCACAGAATGTACCGCTGGATGATCTTGAAACCAAGATTTACCCGGTTGAACAGGGCTCTCTGGCGGCTATCGGAAACGGAGAAGATCCGGAATTGCTGAAACGCCATTTCGAGGACCGCTCTATCAAATTCCCGGAAGGCGCCAAAGTCGTATATGACACCCGCATCAGCCGTTTAATTGCAACCAACACGCCTGAGAATCTGCGCAAAATCGAACAGGTGATCTCCAATGAACTGAATTCCCGTGATCCGATGGTTCAGATTCAAGCAAAATTTGTTGAAATTACGCAGGATGAATTTAAAGAACTGGGCTTCGACTATATTGTCAGCAACAACGGGGCAACAAACCCTGCGACAGCCAACGGAAAACTGCAGCTCAGTAAAAATGATGACACTTTGCGCAGTCTGGACGGAGGTAAAAAAGATGAGTTGTTCCTCTATCATCGCGAAACTGGCGACTTTACATTTGACGGGGCAATCAGAGCATTGAATCAAATGAACACTCAGGATATCCTTTCGTCGCCGCGCATAACGACGTTAAACGGTCAGCAGGCGACAATCAAGATGGTCAGGGAAGTCTATTTTGCATCAGATTATACACAATCTCAGTTGACGACAACCACCAGCACGACGACCAACGGCAACTCTACTGGAACGGGATATACTTATGTAGGCCCGTTTCCGACATACGGCTCGGCAACGGAGTTAGGCATTTCTCTAACAGTGACTCCTGAAGTTGACGTAGCACGCCGCACAATTACCATGGATATGAATCCTATTGTACAAGGCTTGGCAGGCTGGACTGTTTATGAGTATACCCTGGGCGGCGCGGTCGGCGGCATACTGCCAGTACAGGTTATTAAGAAACCCCAGATATCTCAAAGAACAATTAACACTAAAGTAACTATCTATGATGGCGAAACAATCGTGCTTGGGGGAATTATTTCAGACAATATTGCTTCGGTCAATGATAAAATTCCAATCCTTGGCGATGTTCCGCTGATTGGAAGATTTTTCATGAGTCAGGGTACAAGCAGCATTAAGACTAATTTGCTGGTGTTCCTGACCTGCCGTCTGGTCAAACCTGACGGAGCGCCGTTCTTCCCGGATACAATTGTCCGCGGCCTGCCGGATTTCAGGAAGTTGCGGTAAAAAATATTCATTGCACAGCCGGAGTCTGAGAAATGCCGTTGACCTGGTTAACCCGCATGTTTCCGGCTTTGCTTCTGATACTCTCCGGCTGTTCCGATTTCCCCCGGTCAACTCCTGAGATTGACTCTAATAATGCATACATTCTTGCAGTCAGGCTTGTTGCTTTCGGCAAGCGTTATTCCGGTACGGAGGAAAACCGGAAGCAGGCGGACTTCATTGCCGCGAAAGCGTCAGAGTACGGGGCTTCAGTAAGTATTGACCGCTTTATCCGCCGCACCGCCGCCGGGTTGATTGAATTTACTAATATCACGGCGGAAATAAAGGGAAAAAGCAGCGACTTTATCATTATCGGCAGTCACTATGACATAAAGAAAATTGCCTCCGCCCCTGATTTTGAGGGCGCCAATGACAGTGCATCAAGCTCCGCCCTTCTTCTGGAAATGATACGTGCCGTCAAGGCTTCCGGCCATGTCCCGCCAGTGACATTAAGATTTGTATTTTTTGATGGAGAAGAATGCCAGATGGCATATTCAGAAAACGACGGCCTGTGGGGCAGCAGGAATTACGCAGAAAAATTGAAGGATTCCGGCGGGATTAAGCAATGCAAAGCGGTAGTGCTGCTGGATATGATAGGAGACGCTGATTTAGGTGTTACTCTGCCAGTCAATTCAGATCGCAAACTTGTTGAAAAAGTGCTGGAATCTGCTGGAGCGCTGGGATACGGCCAGTATTTTAATATGAAGAATATTGAAATACTGGATGATCATCAACCGTTTCTGCAGCTTGGGATCCCTGCCGTTGACATAATTGATTTCGAATATGGGCCCGGCAATGCGTATTGGCATACGAATGCGGATAAAATTGATAAAATCAGCAAAAAAAGCTTAAAAATAGTTGGAGATTGTGTTTTGCGACTTGTTTTAAGCTCGATACGCTGATAAAATATAAACCATAAGCAAATATAAAAATTTTATAAATTAATAGTTGTATTTGTTTTTGTTCGTAATATTGTAAAACAGTTAAAAATTAATTAAAGGGGGAAGTTATGGACTTCAGTTTAGTCTTAATCGGGATCGTAATGTTTATCGCCTTGGTTGGAATGATCGTATGCTCTAAAAAGCAGAAAACTAATCCGAATGCTCAGCCTGTTGCAATCGCCCTGTTGATTATCGTTGTGGTTTGCGGTTTCATGATGATGTACAAGACTGGTGTTTTCGGCGGCGGCGGCGCAGAACAGTTCAGACAGATTGAAGATAAATACTATGCATCCCAGGGCAATGTTGTCGGGAAGTTTATCTCCAAGAATTTCGCCGATCAGAAAATCCTTTTGATTGCTGAAAGAAACTACAGCAAAGATCCGCGCGTCACTGTCCTGGTTGATGCCATTAAGGAAGGCATGGGCGGCAAAGCAGATATCCAGATTGATACCGTTGAGCTGGCCAATCCGCCTAAAGTACCGCAGGGTGCCCCTGAAATGATGGATATGCCGCTTTTTGAAACGATGACCGCAAAAGATTTTGATAATGCTCTCCAGAAACACCCTGATTGCACGGTTGTCATTTCTACTATTGGGCTGCCCAGAGAAAATGCCAAAATGAAACTGTGGAGCATGGATGCCGCAAAACGCCCGAAACTGTTGCTCATGGGAGCGGCGGATCGCGGTATTGCTGATCAGATCAAGCGCGACCTGGTTGCCGCGGTTATTACCATCAGCCCGGATGCCAAATTCACTGAAGACGCACCTCCGTCTGATCCTCAGAAAGCCTTTGACATTCGTTATGTGCTGGTTAACAAAGCTAACCTTGACAAGTACGGCAAGCTTTTTAACTGACCCTGTTTAATCCCAAACTTCACTCTCTCCGGAGAGTGAAGTTTTTTTTTGCCGTTAATCCTGTATAAATTGTTACCTTCCTCGCCTTTGAAAATCTTCTTCCAGATATATATTATTCAGTATATAAGTCGATTTAAAGTTTTTTATCAATAATATAGTTTCAGCCAGGAGTTAATTATGTCCGACGCAGATGATTTTAATGCAGGAATGCAGAACTTTACCCCGCGGGCTAAGCATGTGCTGGTTCTGGCGCAGAAAGAAGCTGAACGCTTCAATCACGATTATGTGGGAACCGAACATCTCCTGCTTGGCCTGATTGCACTGGGCGAAGGAGTGGCCGTAACCGTTCTGAAAGCAATGAATCTCAATCTCGACAAATTAAGACTTGAAGTAGAAAAAGTATGCGGCGTCGGCGGACCGACTAAACAGAAAGGATTAGTGCCTTTCACCCCCAGATTGAAACGCGTGCTGATTATGGCCGCCACTGAAGCCAAATCCATGAATTATAATTTTATCGGCACTGAACATCTGTTACTGGCGATGTTGCGGGAGGGCGAAAGCGCCGCCGCTAAAATTCTTGCCAATATGAAAATAGATGTCGAAAAGGTGCGTAAGGAAGTGATTAAGGCGCTTGATTCCGACTATCTCCCGGAACCTGATGAAAATAATGAAGAGTCTTTTTCCTCCGGCAGCGGTTCCGGAGCGGCGGGCGATGCTTCAGAGCCATTAAACGCGCTTAACGCTTTCGGACGCAATCTTACGGACATGGCGGCAAAAGGCGAACTGGACCCGGTAATCGGGCGCAAGAATGAAATTGAACGGGTGATTCAGGTCTTGTGCCGCCGGACCAAAAACAATCCTGTTTTGATCGGGGAAGCGGGAGTCGGCAAGACCGCCATTCTAGAGGGGCTCGCCCAGGCGATCGCCGGCAACACGGTCCCTGCCCTGCTGGCGGATAAAATGATTTTCGCGCTTGATCTGCCGCTGATGGTGGCCGGAACAAAATATCGCGGACAATTTGAAGAACGGATTAAAGCCGTGATTGATGAAGTCCGCAACTCCGGCAGAGTAATTCTGTTTATTGACGAGCTCCATACCATTGTCGGCGCAGGCGGTGCGGAAGGCGCGATGGATGCGGCAAATATCATTAAACCGGCGCTATCCCGCGGCGAACTTCAATGCGTCGGCGCCACAACCATGGATGAATACCGCAAAGGGATAGAAAAAGACGCTGCCCTTGAGCGCCGGTTCCAGTCCATCATCGTCGAGCCGCCGTCGGTTGAAGATACAATCAAGATTCTCAACGGCTTAAAGGCCACTTATGAGAAACATCACAATGTGAAATACACCGGCGAGGCGCTGGATGCAGCCGTCCGCCTGTCCAACCGTTATATCACCGGGCGTTTTCTGCCGGATAAGGCAATTGACGTAATGGATGAGGCCGGCGCCCGCGCCAGGATTTCCAATGTCACTCCGCCGCCGGATACAGCCGCGATTGAACAGAAAATGCAGCAGATCTGCACCCGCAAGGAAAAAGCTATTGCGGAACAAAAATTTGAGGATGCCGCGCATCTCCGCGATGAAGAACGTGACCTGGTCGCTAAATTACAGCAGGTTAAAGAGGAATGGAAAAAGAATTCAACTGAAAAAGTTCCGGTGATTGCGGTCAAAGAGATCACGGAGATAATTGCCAAACTGTCAGGCGTTCCCGTCCAGCAGATGGAAGAAGGCGAGAACGCCAGACTGCTGCGGATGGAGAGTGAAATTACCAAAACGGTTGTCGGACAGGACGAAGCGGTATCTGTCATTTCCAGAGCGCTCAGAAGGTCGAGAGCGGATTTAAAAAATCCGGCGCGCCCTATCGGCTCGTTTATTTTCCTGGGACCGACCGGCGTCGGTAAAACTCTGCTGGCCAAATCCCTCGCGGAATTTATGTTCGGCGATCCCGATGCCATTATTCAGGTTGATATGTCCGAGTACATGGAAAAATTCAATGTCAGCCGCCTGGTCGGATCGCCGCCCGGATATATCGGCCATGGCGAAGGCGGAGAACTTACCGAACGTGTCCGCCGCCGTCCGTATTCTGTCGTGCTGTTTGATGAAATTGAAAAAGCACACCCGGACGTTATGCATATGCTGCTGCAGATATTGGAAGAAGGCAAGCTGACGGACTCGCTGGGTCGCCGCATTGACTTCCGCAATACGGTGATTATCATGACCAGCAACATCGGTGCGGAGTCGCTGGTAAAGGGCAGCGGCGCACTGGGTTTCAGCGGCGGGGAAGCGATGAACGCGGAGAAATCGCGTGAACGGCTCCTGGATGTTGCTAAAAAATTCTTCAAGCCGGAATTTATCAACCGGGTTGACGATGTGATCATTTTTCGCAAGCTTGACCGTGCCGATCTGCTGAGTATCGTCAGTATTGAAACACAAAAGGTCAAAGACAGAATGGCGGATAAAGGCTTGAAGCTGATCCTCGATAACGAAGTCCTCGAGTTTCTGATTCAAAAAGGGTATGAGCCGGAATACGGCGCTCGTCCGCTCCGTCGTGCAGTAGAGCGTTTACTGGAAGATCCGCTGGCGGAGAATATCCTTAAAGGTTACTTCACAGGGGCAGCCGCGGTAAGGACCAAATTGGATAACCAGAAGCTGCTGTTCTTCCCTGAATATGAGGAAGCGGCGGCTGAGCCTGAAACTGCCGGAAAACCGGTTTCCAGAAAAAAACCGGGCAAAAATAAAAAATCCGGCGGCAATACATGACGCAGGATGAGATATTTGAAATATTTGACGAGCATGACTGTCTGACCGGTAAAGCCCGGCGCAGTGAATGTCACGGTAATCCCAGGCTTATCCACCGGACGGCGCATGTGGTGGTTTATCACCCCGACGGCAGAATTTTGCTGCAGCGGCGTTCCATGAACAAGGATATTCAGCCGGGCAAATGGGATACTGCCGTAGGCGGACATGTCATGCCCGGAGAAACCTACGAACAGGCGGCCGTCCGCGAAATGACTGAAGAACTCGGTCTGCCGGAAACCACCCCGTTGAGATTTGTGTTTGATTCCAGAATCCGCAATGAGATTGAATCGGAAAATGTCAGGGTTTTCAGCACGGTCAGCGCCGGGCCGTTTAATTTCCAGAAAGAGGAAATAGACGAAGTCGCATTCTGGGATATCCAGGCGCTTAAGCAACCGGAAAACAAAAAAAACTTTACCCCTAATCTGATTCAGGAACTCGACAGACTGTTAATTTAAGCCTGTCCGGCGATTGGCAGGATATTGAGGAATGATGGACACGCCGATCAATAAAAATAACGCTGACATCTCTTATGCCGCGGCGGCATGGCGACGGTTCAAAAGCGACTCGCTGGCGCTGACCGGACTGACCGGGATCGTGCTGATGGTGAGCGTCGCGCTGCTGGCCCCGCTGATTGCCAACGGACGGCCGCTGATGATTTACCGTTCCGGATCTTTATCTTTTCCATTTCTCTATTTCATTTTTTCACCGGACAGTATTGAATCGCTGGTGGAAAAGATATTCAACTATTTTCTGCTGCTGACTCCGCTGCTTTGTGTTGTCTTCATATTTTTCAATAAAAGCAATAAGACTTTCCGGATTGCCGCTTTATCCGTAATAATACTTCTAATCATCCCTTTTTTCATGTTTGCCCCGCACGTGGATAAAAAAGACTGGCGGAATAACGTGCAATCGCTGAAATCCGGAGAATACGCGATTTTTGCGCTGGTTCCGTTCGGCCCCTATGAACTTATCGGCGCACCTTATGAGAAGCCTTCCACGCGGCATTGGCTGGGGACTGACCAGATTGGCCGTGATGTGCTGTCCCGGATGGTTTACGGCAGCCGGGTGTCGCTGGCGGTAGGCATTTTCGCAACGATGCTTGAACTGGTCATCGGGACCATGATCGGCTTGTTTGCCGGATATTTCCGGGGAAAGCTGGATATTGTCCTGATGCGTTTAGTTGAGATTATCATCTGTTTCCCGACCTTTCTGCTGCTGCTGATCCTGATGTCCATGATGATCACCTGGAAATTTGAGCAGTCGATTCTGGTGGTGATCGGCGTAATCGGCTTAACCGGCTGGATCGGCCTCTGCCAGCTGGTCAGAGGCGAGGTGCTGAAAAACCGGACGCTGCCTTATGTCCAGAGCTGCGAGGCCATCGGCCTGCCGGTATGGCGGATTATGCTGTATCATCTGCTGCCCAATATCTCCGGACCGATACTGATTACTTTTTCCTTCGGCGTCGCCGGCGCCATCCTGGCGGAAAGCGGCCTGAGTTTTCTGGGATTCGGGGTGCAGGCGCCAACAGCCAGCTGGGGTGGTCTGCTGCGACAGGCGTTTGACGATCCGTTCGCTTACTGGCACCTTACCCTGTGTCCGGGCGTTGCGCTCTTTGTCGCGGTCTGCGCTTTCAACTTCACCGGCGAGGGTCTGCGCAAAGTTTTCGACCCGAGAGGATAATATGAGAATCACCTGCATCGATTTTGAAACCACCCCGCCCGCGGCAGCATTTGTCCGGTTGGAATTGCGTTGATTGTCGATGGCGAAGTTATCGAAACGCACGAAAAATTAATTAAGCCGCACAGAAGTTGCAGCTATTTTGACCCGTTCAATATCGGCATTCACGGCATTACCGCCATGGCGGTGCGGGATGCTCCAATCGGACATGGTGGTAGCGCACAATGAATGCGGCTTTCGACATGTCGGCGTTGCGGGCGGTATCGGATCTTTACGGCATCCCCTATCCGGAGTTTAATTATTTTTGCACATGCAAAACCGCAACCCGAGTCTGGCCTGATTTGCTTAGGAGCTGTCAAGAAATAAACTTGACAAGTCTCGCGAAATATCCCGAAGAGATTTTGGGAATTGCCGGTAAGGCGCATACCTGAAGGTATGTAACGAACCGGCAAACACAAAGGCATTCGGGAGAAGCGCGAAGAT
>CAIPAT010000089.1 GCA_903863035.1 uncultured Lentisphaeria bacterium | reverse complement strand
GGGGTTGAACAGAAAAATAAATTTGACTATCAGAAAATCTTTCGGCTTCAGAACCATAAAAATCGCTAAAATCTGCTTATACCATCAACTCGGAGAACTCCCGGAACCAACTTTTACCCACGAATTCTGGTGAAGAGGCTTAAGTTGCAGCAGTCCAATCATCTCTGATCCGGAACGCAACGGGATCACCGCCACTGATTCATAGCCCGCCTGATTGCAATAATTACGAAATCGCCCCTGACATTCCATTTGAGGAACCATGGCAAGCATATCTGTCGTGCTGTTAATCCAGCAACTGCCGCCTGGTGAAAAAAATGGCAGACCGGGATTAGTTTGGGCTCGAAGCACTATCCCGCAAATACACTCAAGTATCGGAACACCGGCTTTGTCACGGCATATCTGCCCGTCAGCTGAACGGGCGCACAAGTATCGCTCTGATTCCACAAATTCCGGAGAAAAACCGGAAGTGATATAATATGGATAGTCCTCGCCGTCTTTCAGCCGGATTCCAACCGCATCCATCTCTGAAAATTGCTTAAACAGCATCAGGAACTGTTGAATTACGTCTGCGCGCTTCCCGCCCTGATTCAGCAGCGCCAACACCTGGTAAGAGAATTTACGGCGCTCATAAGCTAATTTGCGTTCAGTGGTATCGCGCCAGTAGCCAACCAATTCAACCGGCTTGCCGTTTTCGTCGCGGACAACTTTTAGTTCATCATGTATCCAGCGCCAGGAGCCGTTTTTATGCCTGAAACGGTAATCGCAGGAATGCTGATCTGCGTCTAAGACAGTTAAACTGGAATATATCACAGATAAATCATCAGGATGTATGTTTTGCATCCAAAAACCAGGCCGGATAAATTCGTCCGGCTCATATCCTGTCAACGCATTGACATTGTCACTGACGAATGTTATCGGAAAATCGTCTGCCGCCTTGCATGAATAGATTAATGCCGGGCTTGAATCCAGCAGACGGCGGAGCTGGCCTTCACTGCGCTTCAGCTTCTCATCGGCCTGTTTGCGTTCAGTAACATCCTGCAATACACAGTGCGTCTGTTTGAAATTACCTTGCAGATCATGGCCGATTCTGCCATCAAAAGCGATATACCGGTGTTCCCCGTCTTTGCGCATCATCTCAAATTCGCTATGAATTCTTCCTGCAGCCTTGAAGACAGGAAAACTCTTCTTGAAAGCTTCAACGTACTGCGGAGCAAGATAATCGCCAAACCACTTTCCGATCACCTCTTCCTCTGTATAACCGAGAGTATCGAGCCAGGCCTGATTCACGGCAAGAAAATTCCCGTCGGCATCCAGCGATTGATAGCCTAACGGAGAGTTATCATATAATTCACGGTAATGTTCTTCACTTTCCCGTAATAACTTTTCGTTTTGTTTCTTTGCCCGGCGTATTTCAGCTTCAGCCAGTTCGCTGCGCACTACAATGTGCAACCGGTCAAGATTATTTTTTAAAAGATAGTCGTGAACGCCGGATTTCATCAGATCAACCGCATTTTCTTCTCCAATAGTTCCGGAAACCACGACAAAAGGAATGTCCAATCCGGTTTTCTTGAAAAGCCCGAGGGCCTCTGACGCGCTGAATTGCGGTAACTGGTAGTCGGCGATTACGATATCCCATTCCTCTTCTTCCAGCGCCGACTTGAGTTGAGTACGCGTATCCACCCGTTTTGCCGTAATAACATAGCCTGACTGCTCGAGTTGCCGGATAATCAGCCCGGCATCGCTTTCACAGTCTTCAACCAGCAAAACACGGAGAGGAACAGTATTCATAAACTAATCCTCATTTTGGCAGCGGCGGCGCTTCATTGAGAACAAGCCAGTATAAACCGAGAGTTTTGACGGCTTCGGCAAATTGGTTAAAATCAACCGGCTTGCAAATATAGCTGTTGACGCCTAAATCATAGCTTCTAGCCAGATCCTCTTCTTCCCGCGAAGACGTAAGAATCACCACCGGCAGCCGGCGCGTAAGCTCGTCTGTGCGAATATATTTCAAAGTTTCCAACCCATCCATTACCGGCATTTTGATATCCAGCAGTATAAGCATAGGTACCGCATCAATATCGCGGTCAGCATATTTCCCGGACCGGAACAGGTAATCCAGCGCTTCACGTCCATTTTCAGCAACAATAACGTCGTTTGCGATACGAGCTTTGGCAAATGCCCGCCGGGTCAGTTCAATGTCGCTGGGGTTGTCTTCCACCAGCAGAATCACTTTTGATTTCACCTGGACACCTCAATTCGGATAATATGTTTTTTGACTTATTTCGCATTCCCTCAACACAAATACAAAACCGCCTTCATATACAATATGATATTGCCTTTTAAATAAATCAAGCATGAACCGAAACTACAGTCCGTTATTTCATTGCATAAATTGCATTAATGAAAAATTGAACTATAGTTTTCAGCGTAATTGCTCCGAAAATTAAATTAGCCGGGAGATAAGAAATGGATTACCGCAGCAAGTTCATAGTCAAACCGGGTTCCACTGTCAAGCTGAATAAAATAGATCCGGCTCATACCGCCGGATTTAAAAGTAAAAATGAAGCACTGGAGATTCTTGCCGGAAACCAGAAAAAACTGGCCGAACTCCAATATGAGCTTTATGCCGAAAACAAGCAATCTCTGCTGATTGTGCTGCAAGCGCTGGATGCCGGCGGCAAAGACGGCACCATTAATCACGTGCTGGCGCCGATGAATCCTCAAGGCTGCCGGGTACACGGGTTCAAGGGCCCTACCCAGGATGAACTGGCGCATGACTTCCTGTGGCGCGTCCATCAGCACGCCCCGAAAAACGGTGAAGTCGTTATTTTCAACCGCTCCCACTACGAAGACGTCCTGATCGCCAGAGTTCATAACCTGGTACCTAAAAAGGTCTGGCAGCAACGCTACAATTTCATCAACGGGTTCGAAAAACTGCTCTCCTGCAATAACACCAAAATCATCAAGTTTTTCCTGTATATCAGTAAAGAAGAGCAACTCAAACGTTTTGAAAGCAGGCTTGACGAACCGGACAAGCACTGGAAAATCAGCGAGGGCGACTACAGTGAACGCCAATACTGGGATGGCTATATTGAAGCGTTTGAAGATGCCATGACCAAGTGTTCCACCGAAGATGCCCCGTGGTTCATAATTCCAGCCAATCAAAAATGGTTCCGCAATCTGGCGATTTCGAAAATCGTGGTAGAAACGCTGGAATCAATGAAAATGAAAATGCCTCAACCGACGGTTGACATCAATGAAATCCGCAAATTAATAGCTGCCGAAAAAGCTAAAGCAGGTGTAAAAGCTAAAGCAGTTGTAAAAGATAAAGCAGGTATAAAAGCTAAAGCTGACGTAAATAAACCGTCCAAAACTGCCACGGACAAACCGGAAAAAGCCAGGCCTAAAAAACATAAAAAATAAATCAGCAGCTGCGCGGGATATCACTTAGGAGCCGTCAAGAATTAAACTTGACAGCTCCTTTCGGTCGCGGCAGTTAAGTTATGGGAAAGAGTTTTCCGATTTTAACATCCCATACCCTGATTTAGACATCACCTACCATCATTATATACATCTCGCCATCTGACGGAAGACACTACAAAAAACATTCCGGACAAATTTGGACTCTTGATTACCGCGACGCTTTGTAACAGCATCCATGGTGTCTATAGATTCGATCAACATTGGGAACATACAACACCTTCATTTGAGAGAACCTGTTCCGGATGCTCCGATTTGGCTTATTTTCTGAGTTTAAATTTCATATCATCTTTGCTTATTACCCGAAAAAAGCTATTGTATCTTGATTTTTTTTAATTATTGACAATTACTGTGGAAGACTTTAATATAACGTTATGAGAAGAATATATTTACTGATAATCGGGCTGTTCATTATATTATATATAGTACCGCTGGGTTTGAGACCGCTGTTCACGCCCGATGAACCGCGCTATGCTGAAATTGCCCGGGAACTCATCGTGCATAACGACTGGGTCGTGCCTAAAATCAATAATCTGCGTTATTTCGAAAAACCAATCATGGGACACTGGCTCAATGCGGCATCACTTAAACTCTTCGGGGAAAATAACTTTGCCGTCAGGTTCGCTTCCGCGCTGGCGGCCGGACTGGCTGCGCTGGCGCTGTTCATGCTGCTGAAAAAGTTTGCAGGGGACTCCATGGCATTATGGGGCACTGTCATCTTCCTGTCCAGTATTCTGGTTTACGGGATCGGCACGTTTGCGGTACTGGACGGACCTACTTCATTTTTCCTGACCTCCGCCATGACCGGATTCTTCTTCGCGTACATGGAGAAACAATGGAATACCAGGAAAGTCTCCGCCTTGCTGCTGTTCGGTTTCTTCTGCGGTCTGGCCTTCCTGACCAAGGGTTTTCTGGCGTTCGTCGTTCCGGCAATCATCATCGGACCGTTCCTGATCTGGGAAAAGCGCTGGAAAGAACTATTTATCCTGCCGTGGATACCGGCACTGGCGGTAATCGTCACCGCCATGCCCTGGTCGCTGATGATCCATTTCAGGGACAATGACTTCTGGAATTATTTCTTCTGGGTTGAACATGTTCAACGTTTTCTGCAGAAAGAAGAGTCTCAGCATCCATCGCCGTTCTGGTTTTTCATTCCGGTAGTAATTGCGGGATCAATTCCATGGCTGTTTCTGACGCAATCAATTATTTCCGGATACAAAAACCGTTGCGCCGAAGCCTTTAAACAACCGCTGATGCGGTATGCCGCCTGCTGGCTGGTATTTCCGTTCCTGTTTTTCTCCGCTTCCAGCGGCAAGCTGGCCACCTATATTCTGCCGTGTTTTCCGCCGATAGCCATTCTGATTGCATACGGGCTGGATAATTTTCTGGCACGCAACAAACCCGGAAAAATCGACCTTACCTTAAGGATTCTGCTGACAGTCCTGGCAGTGGCGGCTGGCGTACTGATCATAACTCAGGTTGCGTTTGCAACCGGCATAATTAAGATTAAAAACTTCAGCGGCTTATACGACAAAGATGAATTATTTAAATTTACATTAGTAATCGCGGCGATTGCGCTGTGGTGCAGCATGCTGTACATGGCAATCAGCGCCAAAGATTTGAAAAAGAAAATAATCTATTTCACGCTCGGCCCGCTGGGCTGTTTCTTTGCCTGGAACGCGGCGGTTCCGAATCTGGTCCTGGATATGAAAGCACCCGAACGCATCCTGATGAAATATGCCGGCCTGGTGACTCCGGACACGATGCTGGTTTCTTATAAAAATCTGCTCACCTCAATCTGCTGGTATTATAAGCGGGACAACGTTTATATTTACAGCAAGGCGGGAGAACTGGAATATGGAATCAATAAACCGGATTCAGTTCACCGGTTGTTGAGCAGGAAAGATTTGGAAGAGAGGATACAGTCAACACCGCGCCCCAAAATCTTAATTATCGTTGAATCGCCAAGACTGATCAAGGAATTGCCGGCGTCTCCAGACGGGGTGATTGAAAAGAAGATTCTTTTTCAGGAGTACAGGTAACGGATGCAAAAATACCTTATCGCGCTTATCATATTTTACTTTGCTATATATATAATCCCGCTGGGCGGCAGACCGTTGATTACGCCGGATGAATACCGCTATGCGGAAATCCCGCGCGAAATGATTGAAAGCGGCGACTGGGTGACCCCGAGGCTCGCCAATGTCAGATATTTTGAAAAGCCGGTAATGGGGTACTGGCTTAACGCGATAGCAATCTCATTATTCGGCGAAAATGCCTTTTCCATCCGTTTGTCCTCTGCAATCTCGGCAGGTATCTCCGCGCTGCTGATATGGCTGATGGTACGGCGTTTTTCGAAAGACGAAGAAACCGCCTGGCTGTCCGCCGGGATTTTCCTGACCTGCGGTCTGATATATTTCGTCGGTACTTTTGCAGTGCTTGACAGTCCTACCACCATGTTCCTCAACGGCGCAATGGTGTCCTTCTTTTTCGCGGCATCTGAAGAAAAATGGAATCGCTTCAAAGTACTTGCGCTTGCCATGGCCGGCATTTTCTGCGGTCTGGCCTTCCTGACCAAAGGATTTCTGGCTTTTGCAGTTCCGGTCGCGGCGATTGTTCCATATCTGCTATGGGAAAAGCGCTGGAAGGAACTGTTTATCCTGCCGTGGATTCCAATATTGACCGCAGTTATGGTCGCCCTGCCCTGGGCGCTGATGATTCATTTCCGCGAAAGCGATTACTGGCACTATTTCTTCTGGGTGGAACACGTACAACGACTGCTGGGCAAAAATGCAACGCAGCATCCTGAACCGTTCTGGTTATACATTCCAATCCTGATCGGCGGGGCTCTGCCCTGGGCGCTGTTGCTGCCGTGCGCGTTTATCAGTTTGAGAAAAAACTTGCGCCAAATATCGTCCCGGCCGCTGCTGCGTTATGCCGCCTGCTGGCTGGTATTCCCTTTTCTGTTCTTTTCCGCCTCCAGCGGTAAACTGGCCACTTACATTCTGCCGTGTTTCGCGCCGCTGGCGATAATCATGGCCATGGCTCTGATCGCCTATTTCCGTACCGGATGTTCTAAGATGTTCAACGGAATCTGCGTTTTTTTTGCCTGGGCCCTGTTTGCCGGTGCTGCCGGATTTACAGTGTACCAGATACTGGCCGCCGGCAATATGTTTCCAGGCTTATATTCTCCGGCGGAGTCGTGGAAATGGATTCTGGCGGTAGCGGCGGCGTTGATCTGGGGCGGCGGTATTTATACCGCCTGGCGCAGTCCGAAGTACCGGCTCAAACTGGCTTTTTTCATGTTCAGTCCGCTGCTTGTAATTTTTCTGGCAAATTATGTTGCGCCTCTCAAGGTGCTTGAAGGCAAGGCCCAGGGGTTGTATCTGTCGCAGTTCCGTGACCGGGTCAAGCCGGATTCAATTCTGGTGGTGCATCCCAATGTGATGCATGCCGCCGCCTGGGAATTCCGAAAATCCGGATTATTATTTTTTACTCATGGCGGAGAGCTTGAATATGGGTTAAAGTATCCGGATGCCAGAGACCGGATTATCAGCAAAACACAAATGCGCGAGCTGATCAGGAAAACTCCGCCGGGGAAACTGATTTTTATCATGCGCGGAGATTTCAGGGAGGACGTTCCTGCGGCCGGGTTTGAAGCTTATGAACATGAAATTATGTTTTCTAATTTTTGAGAATATGTGAACGGAGATCCAGTGTGAAAAAGAATTTGATTTTCAAACAATTCATAAAGAACCCCGCAACCATCGGAGCGCTTTGTTCAAGCTCTCCGGCATTGTGCAGGGAAATGATTGCGGATATAAATATCTCCTGGTCAAGAAGCGTTGTCGAGCTCGGACCCGGTACCGGCGCGATAACCGGCGCCATCCTGGAGTCCATCCGTCCTGGCTCGGAATTTTTCGCAATTGAGCTGGACCCGGCAATTTATGAAGAATTCAAGCATCGTTTTCCCAATGTAAAGATTTTTAACGACAGCGCGTCAAATATGGGAAAGATCATCAAAAAGCATGGCATGGAAAAAGTTGACACCATTATCTCCGGCCTGCCATGGGCCTCTTTCCCACACAGTCTGCAGCGGGAGATCATGCATCCGATTCTGGATAATTTGAACGATGGCGGGTATTTCACCACCTTTGCCTACATCCAGGGGGTATTCATCCCGTCGGCCAGACGTTTCCGTAAATTCCTGTCGGAAAGTTTTTCTTCAGTGGAAACCTCCCGCGTAATCTGGAGCAACCTGCCGCCGGCATTCGTCTACCGCTGTCGCAAGTAAGTGTGCCGTTGAGACAATAACAGTGCGCCAAATTGTCGCAATGTCGCAATGCAATCCTCGCCTGATACTGCAATCCTGACCTTTGATTACTGTGCAAATCAGTATAATTAGTTTATTACAAATGAATTAATACATATTTATTATTAAGTTGGCATACCGATTGCTAAACTATTACTTAAGATTTTTATTAATTAACTCTAAAAGGAGACATTATCATGGCTAAGATTTTGGGTATTGACTTAGGTACCACCAATAGCTGTATGGCTGTTATGGAACACGGAGAAGCAAACGTTATCCCCAATGCCGAGGGTAACAGGACTACTCCGTCAATCGTCGCTTTCACCAAAAGCGGAGAAAGACTGGTTGGCCAGACCGCAAAACGTCAGGCTATCACCAACCCCAAGCACACTGTTTTTTCAATCAAGCGCTTTATGGGACGCAAATTTTCTGAAGTGGGACGCGAAAGAGATCTGGTTCCATACGAAGTAGTGGAAGCAAAGAACGGCGATGCCCATGTCAAGATTGGCGACCGCACTTATTCCCCGCCGGAAATTTCAGCAATGATTCTTCAGAAACTGAAAACCGATGCGGAAGCCTATCTGGGCGAAGAAATCAAGCAGGCGGTAATCACCGTTCCGGCTTATTTCAACGACAGTCAGCGTCAGGCCACCAAAGATGCCGGTAAAATCGCCGGTCTTGACGTTCTCCGTATCATCAACGAACCGACAGCAGCTTCGCTGGCTTACGGTCTGGACAAAAAAGCCGAAGAAACGGTCGCCGTATATGACTTCGGCGGCGGTACTTTTGATATCTCCATCCTCGATATCGGGGAAGGCGTGTTTGAAGTGAAAGCCACCAACGGCGACACCCATCTCGGCGGGGACGACCTCGACCAGATTGTGATGAACTCGCTGGCGGATGAATTTCAGAAAGAAAACGGCGTGGACCTGCGTAAAGATCCGCAGTCCTTACAGCGTCTGAAAGAAGCCGCTGAAAAAGCCAAGTGCGAACTTTCATCCAGCATGTCCACCGACATCAATCTGCCGTTCATCACCATGAACCAGACCGGTCCGCTGCACATGAACCGGACGCTGACCCGTTCCGAACTGGAAAAACTGACTGACAGCCTGATTGAACGTGCCGTCGGTCCGTGCAACTCCTGCATAAAAGACGCCGGCGTCTCCTTGTCGCAGATCAATGAAGTCATCCTGGTCGGCGGTATGACCAGAATGCCGAAAATTTCCGATAATGCTAAAACTATTTTCAACCGTGAACCGCATAAAGGCGTTAATCCGGATGAAGTGGTCGCAGTCGGCGCGGCAATCCAGGGCGGCGTGCTCGGCGGAACCGTTTCCGACGTTGTGCTGCTGGACGTTACTCCGCTTTCCCTCGGGATCGAAACCCTCGGCGGCGTATCCACCCGCCTGATCGAACGCAACACCACGATTCCGACCCGGAAAAGTGAGATTTTCAGCACCGCAGCTGACAATCAGCCTTCAGTGGACATTCACGTCCTTCAGGGCGAACGCGAAATGGCGCGCGACAACAAAAGCATCGGCCGTTTCCGTCTGGACGGTATTCCGTCAGCACCGCGCGGCGTTCCTCAGATCGAAGTCATTTTCGACATTGACGCTAACGGCATCCTGCACGTGACCGCCAAAGATCTCGGTACCGGCAAGGAACAGAAGATTACCATTACCGCAAGCTCCGGTTTGAATGACCAGGAAATTGAAAAGATGGTCAATGAAGCCAAAACCCATGCCGGCGAAGATAAAGCGATCAAAGAAAAGATCGAAATCAAGAACCGTGCCGATTCCATGATCTATCAGACCGAAAAGCAGCTTAAGGAATATGGCGATAAACTGACTCCGGAAATCAAGCAGCCGGTCATTGACGGTATTGAAAAACTCAAGAAACAGCTTGAGGCCGACGATACCGAAGGCATGAAAGCCACCATGACCGATATTGAGCAGCATCTGATGAAATTCGGGCAGGAAATTTATTCTCATGCCCAGCAGGGTCAGCAGCAGGGTCAGCAGCAGGACGGCGGACAGCAGCAGGCAGGCAGCCAGCAGCAGTCAGGTTCCAATAAGTCCGGCGACGATAATATCGTTGACGCGGAAGTTGTGGATGACGGCAAATAAGTATTAATTAAAGCAGCCGGAATATATTATGTATTACGGCTGCTGTTATTATCTTTCCTAATTAACGAACCTTTAACCAAAACAAAGGAGATCCCAAAATGGCGAAAGTCAAAATCAGACCGTTAGGTGATCGTGTCCTCCTCGAAATCGAAGAAGGCGCGGCAGAGCAGATCAAAGGTGGAATCGTAATTCCGGACAGCGCGAAAGAAAAACCGCAGGAATATGTGGTTGTCGCAGTCGGCACCGGCAAAACCGATGACAAAGGCAAGAAAATCGCGCTGGATGTAAAAGTCGGCGATCTCGTTCTTACCAGCAAATACGGCGGTACTGAAGTCAAGTACAACGAAAAAGAATACAAGATTGTCAGCGCGGATGATATCCTCGCGATTATCGGCTAATTCTTAACCAGCAATTCAATAAACCAAACAGGAGATTTAAATTATGCCTAAGCAACTGTTATTCGGCGAAGAAGCCCGCCGCCAGATATTGTCCGGCGTGCAGCAGCTCAGCAGAGCGGTCAAGGCCACTCTCGGTCCCAAGGGCCGCAATGTCGTTATCGATAAAAAATTCGGTTCCCCGACCGTAACCAAGGACGGCGTCACCGTCGCCAAGGAAATCGAACTGGAATGCCCCTATGCGAATATGGGTGCCCAGATGGTCAAAGAAGTTGCCAGCAAGACCTCCGACATTGCCGGTGACGGTACCACTACCGCAACCGTGCTGGCAGAAGCCATCTATCGCGAAGGCCTGAAGAACGTCACCGCCGGCGCGAACCCGATGGAACTCAAACGCGGTATCGACAAAGCTGTTGAAGTCATCGTCGAAAGACTCACCAAGCTGACCAAGTCAGTCGGCGACCGCGAACAGGTTGCCCAGGTTGCCACCATCTCCGCCAACGGCGACACCACGATCGGCGAAATCATCGCCGAAGCGATGGACAAAGTCGGCAAAGACGGCACCATCACGGTTGAAGAAGCCAAAACCATCGAAACAACCCTCGACGTTGTCGAAGGCATGCAGTTCGACAAAGGCTATCTGTCTCCCTATTTCGTGACCAACACCGAAGATATGGAAGCCCTGCTCGAAGATTGCTATATGCTCATCTATGAGAAGAAGATCAGCAATCTCAATGATATGCTTCCGCTGCTCCAGATGGTTGCCAAAGAAGGCAAACCGCTGCTCATCATCGCTGAAGATGTTGAAGGCGAAGCCCTCGCAACCCTGGTTATCAACAAGATGCGCGGCACCCTGAACGTCTGCGCAGTCAAGGCCCCCGGATTCGGCGACCGCCGTAAAGCCATGCTGCAGGATATTGCTATCCTCACCGGTGGTACCTGTATCACCGAAGATCTCGGCATCAAGCTGGAAAGCGTCACCACTGCTCAGCTCGGCAAAGCCAAACGCGTCACCATTGACAAAGAAAACACCACCATTGTCGAAGGCGGCGGCACTCAGAGCGCAATCATCGGCCGCGTCAATCAGATCCGCAAGGAAATTGAAGAAACCACATCCGATTACGACCGCGAAAAACTCCAGGAACGTCTGGCTAAACTCGCTGGCGGCGTAGCCGTCATCAACGTCGGCGCAGCTACCGAAACTGAAATGAAAGAAAAGAAAGCCCGCGTCGAAGATGCTCTGCATGCGACCCGCGCGGCTGTCGAAGAAGGCATTGTCCCCGGAGGCGGCGTAGCCCTCATCCGTGCCGGCAAAGCGCTCAAAGATATGAAGCTCATCGGCGATGAAGCCATCGGCAAAAATATTGTCGAACGCGCCATCGAAGAACCCCTCCGTCAGCTCGCTGCCAACGGCGGCTACGAAGGCAGCATCGTCGTCAAGACTGTCGGCGAAATGAAGAACAACGAAGGTTTCGACGTTGCCACCGGACAGTATGTTGACATGCTGAAGTGCGGCATCATCGATCCGACCAAGGTAACTCGTTCTGCTCTCCAGAACGCAGCTTCCATCTCCGGACTCCTCCTGACCACTGAATGTCTGATCACTGACATCAAGGAAAAGGATGCTCCCGCAGGCGGAATGGGCGGCGGAATGGGCGGCGGAATGGGTGGAATGGGCGGCATGGGCGGTATGGGCGGCATGATGTAATTCAGCCCCGATATCAAACGTGTTGCGCGGCAGGGTTAATCCCCTGCCCCACCTCGCAAGACACTGACAGCGCCGGATTAATCCCCGGCGCTGTTTTTTTGTAAAAAAACAATATCCAATAGCCAACTGAACAGCCAAAGACTCAATATCCAATAGCCAACACGGAATAGCCAATAGCCAACTGAACAGCCAAAGACTCAATATCCAATAGCCAACACGGAATAGCCAATAGCCAACTGAACAGCCAAAGACTCAATATCCAATAACCAACACGGAATAGCCAATAGCCAACTGAGCAGCCAAAGACTCAATATCCAATAACCAACACGGAATATATGTTGTACTGCGCTGCTACAATATCGGCCTTTCCTGCTGAACTCAGGAACTGACGATGCACGAATCTATGATTGCGGAGCAATCTTTAGAGTGCGGTACCCCTGCGCCACTTTTTAATTTGTTATAACGTCACAAATATTCACCAATGCAGGGAATGGAATAAATGCTGCAAAGCAGGTTCAATAACCGACGCTCCAGGCTCATGCCGCGGCACGACTGCTTGGATATTGGAATATAGGGTGCTGAAATGTAATATAAACACCGGCTGTTGTGTTTTCACTGGAGATTGGACATTCCTTGTTGGATATTGGATATTCGGATTTGTTTCGTAAAGCCGGTCTGACGACCGGCGCTCCCGTGATTTTGCCGCTATGTTTTACCTTGGATATTGGATATTCCGTGTTGGATATTGGATATTCCGTGTTGGATATTGGATATTCCGTGTTGGATATTGGATATTCCGTGTTGGATATTGGATATTCCGTGTTGGATATTGGATATTCCGTGTTGGATATTGGATATTCGG
>CAIPAT010000088.1 GCA_903863035.1 uncultured Lentisphaeria bacterium | reverse complement strand
CAAAACCAGATGAGGAGCAAAAGAAAATTCTTGAACTGTTAAATGTAAAATTGAAGTAGCCAGTATTTTTTTATTTCAATCATCATTTAAATGATTGCTAATAAGCAGGTTAACTATAAAGTGCCAAAAGAATATCCGTTTTAAGTTCAACCGGAGACATGCCTTTGGCGGAAGTCTGAATCGGATTCAAAACCTGCACTCCCGCATCAATCATCATCGGGATGATCTCAAAAATCGCACCGCAGCAGTGATGATACCCGCCGACGCCATGCCGGGCGGCCAGTTCATAATGGCGTTTCAGGCTGGGCATAAAGAATTTTTGAATTGCGTCCGGCGCGATCAGCAGGCCGTTCTGCGTACCGTAATCATCGCCGCAGCCGACCATATCAATAGCTCCAGGATATTTTTTCAAAACAGCTTCCAGGCATGACAGGGTATATTCTTCAACTTTGCGGACAATCGCTTCGACAATTTCAGGATTGAGATATAAATCCATCATCAGGTTTTCCATTCCGCGCATGGCCCACGGCACACCAAACGGACAGATATAACTCATGTCCATTACGAACTTGTCTTTCTTCCAGTCAGCAAGGTCAAAACCATCAGGCAGGTCAGGGAATACTACATCATCAATGGTTGGCCAGTCATAGTTTTCAATATCCGCCACGGTTTCGCATTTGGCCAGCGGAGATTCGGAAATTTCCCAGTAACGGGCATCGCCGGCCTGAACCTGCTCTCTTTTTATGCCCCATATATCCACTCTGACATCGGAACTGGCCGGCTTCAGCCGTTCCATCCGTTCCGGCAGGGTAAAGCCTTTGCCGATGCCGCGCCACAATGAATCGAAATGATTGCATTCAAAATATTTGATCAGGTCGGAATCATTGGGCAATCCGAGATATTGCCAGAGCCGCTCACTAGTCTCTCTGGTACATTCAATGGTGTATGGAATCCTTGCCGGTTTCCGGTGATTAATCGCGTCCGCAAGTTCCTGACTGTTGCTCATAATTATGAAAATCCTTAAAGTTTGAAATACGATTCAATAATTCGTCCGACAATCTGTTTGCCGCGGTCATTGCCGTGTACCCGGTCGCGATTGAACCACTGCCATGGTTTGCCGGACTGTCCCAGATAATTATGCCATGCCGCGGCGGTATCCAGAAACTCGATATGCAGTTCTTCGGCCAGTTGCTGCTGCTTTCCTGCAAAAGGATTCGGAGTCCAAGTCTGTGCCGGAACGTCGGCATCCGGTTTTTTCTCATCATGCAGACGCCAGTCTTCATCCAGCGGACCGGACATTAATAATATCTCGCAGCCGATCTGTTTTCTGGTCATTTCAATCACTTTACGGATTGCGCCGATATCATCTTTATGGGAAATTCCGCCGATAATCAGCAGATCAGGTTTAAGATCAGTAACATAGCTTTTGAAATGTTCCGGTTCCTGATAGTACCAGCAGCCGGTAGACCCGCGCACGGAACAGATGAATTTCAGATCGGCTTTCGGATAATCCCGCATCAACAGCGATTGAAAATTGGAATTGAACGTGTCATTGATAATACTGTCGCCCAGCATCACCACCCGCCACGGCTTGCCGGTTTGCATTGCATCAACAGTCTTCGGCAGCAGTTTGAGCCGGTCTGCCGGAGGCGTATAGGACAATGGCGGCAGGGTCTGATAAAGCCGGTCGCACCATTCTGCAGCATCTTTAGCTGAAATAGGCTTCAATTGCATATCCCATACTTCAATACCTTTTACTGATTGCAGAAAAGGTTGTATTCCGGCAGCATTTTCCCGTCCGTAAATTACCTGTTCATAGTGTTGTTTGTCTTTCCCGCCATATACATTGGAATAGACGTCCGGAACCAGCATTTTACCGTTTTTGTCATTGAAAAATACCCCCCAGTAACAATCCGCAGGCGCTTTGGCGTCGAAGCTTAGCAAATAAAATTCAAACTCATTCCGGGATGCTGGAATTGACGGTCCGAGCAACTGGCCGCCCTTGTCGGGATAGTAACCTTCCGCCTGATTATAAACTTGTCCGCCGGGATTCGCGGACGGAATGAATTTCCAGCCGGCTGTTTTGTCGCTGATTTTGCCGGGACAGGAATAGAGCACATCTCCGGCAAAACCCGTTATCGTCATAGCTCCCAATGCAATTGCAGTCATTTTCTTTTGAGTTGCAGTCATATTTTCACCTTTAAATTTAGAGGATTGCATCAGGCCCGACCGGCATGCCCATATCGTCTTTCTGCTGCATGGATTCAGGAATTATCAGAATATCAGCTTTGACCGGACAGAATCCTTTCGGATCGAGCAGAGAAATACGGCAATAACCGAAATTACCTTTGTCCAATGCGTTTTTCAGCGAATCACACCAGACCGGAATTTTTACTTCGACTGTTTTGCCCGGGGCGCAGGAGACCTTGACATCGCGGAACTGCCGCACCATGCACATCCAGGTTCCGCCGCTATTCTGCTGGGTGCGGATAACGCACTCGGAAAGGTCTATGGCATTGTATTGATTGGTGATTTTGAATTTAATGTATTTGTCGCCTGCCTTCCATGAAACCCTGGCCGGGAACCAGACCGGAGCGAACAGTACCCGCAGCGCCCAGAATTGCGGTTTTGGCAGCAGGTCGGCGGTGACCACGCCCCAGTTGGCATCCTCACCCCATCTGGTCCAGCCCCAGGGGTTGGCTTCTGCCCCTTTGCCGGCGCCGCAGCAGAGCCACGGGAAATATGCCCCGCCCAGGCAGGATGGATCGTGCCGCATATTTCCCCACTCGTTCTTCAGCCGCTCGTAAAATACTTCCAGTGTGTTTTTGCCGGAAAGCGGATCAATTTTTTCGTCCGCGATAACCGACAGATACGGGCTGTTCATCATATCCGGTTCCAGACAGAAAATACCGTATTCGGAACTGAACCAGCAGCCGCTCCAGCCGCGCTTCAGCGCTTCTGCGCGGGTGATCTCAACCATGTCGCCTTCCCAGCTGTTGGGATTGACAATTCTGCCTTCATCACGGAACTGTTTCTGCAATACGAAACTGTAATGAATATCAGCAATTTCGCCGACCCGCAATTCAAAAATGCCTCTGATTTTATTAGCCGGTCCTGGAGGCGGAAACATGGTCGGACGGCTCGGGTCGAGCAGATGGCAGAACTGGTCATAGATACGCAAATGGTTCCAGCCGTCCGCTGCCACTGCCTGGGATTCCGGCATGTTTTCGTTGCCGACGCTCCAGGCCATGATGGACGGATGGTGACGGTCGCGGCGGATGCCGCCTTCGATGCGCATCAGCGCCGGGCCGACCCATTCCGGATCGTGGATATAATTGGTGCCCCAGTCTATCGGCAGTTCCTGCAGCAGATAAAAACCCATTTCATCACATAATTCCGCCAGTGCTGGCGGCGACAGAAAATGAGTACGGATGGCATTGACATTCGCCTTTTTCATCAAATCCAGGCATTGGCGCAGCCAGCCTTTCGGTGTATACATGCCGTGTTCTGGATGAAACGTCAGGTGATTGACTCCTCGGAACTTGATAAAACTGCCATTCAGCTTCGGTCCTTTTGGCGACAAATCAAGCCGGCGGAAACCAGTGCTGTAGCGGTAAAGCTGCGGCTGCTGCCTGGCGGCGGCAAGTACAATTTTCACTTCGTATAAATTCGGATATTCATCATTCCACAAATCGGGATTTTGGACTTCCATAACTATACTATAGCAATCCTGGGTTGAGGTAGTGTCAGCGCTGAAAGTTGCAACGGATGTCCCGCTGCGTGAAAGTTCGACCAGCAGTGCACCTGCTGTTGGATTGTCCAGCGTGATTTTACCGGAAACGGTACCGTGCTTGAATGACTTGTCCAATCCGGTTATCAGGTGATATTCCTTGATACAGGTCTTTTCGACCGTGAAAAAATACGCGCTCTGGGCCAGTCCTGCAAACTCCAGCGCATGACGCGGCATATCCATTTTGACAAACTTATGCTTCCGGAGCAAATGCACGGCAACCTCTGCGTCTTTACCAGCTTCAACCTGTCCGGTAACTTCAAACTCCACCGGAGTGAGCCCCGAATAGTGAGCGCCAAGTTTTTGACCGTTCAGATAAAATATACCCGCCGGATAAACCGAATCGAAGCGCAGAAAAACACGTTTGCCGCGCCAGTTTTTCGGAATCTGGACGGTGCGGCGCAAAATGGCTCCGTCATTATCATCAATGTGGCTCAAGGAAACCCGGTTCCAGTTTTCAATCGGCTGCTTTTCCGCCTCAGGGTCGGCATAAAACACTTTTCCGGGCTGCTGCACGCTCTGCCAGTTTGCGGTTGATCCGGTAACAGCTTTATCTTTGAATGGATAGTATTTTACCAGCCATTCCCCGTCCATGCTCAAACGGCTTTCTTCCGGCTCCGGAGTAAAGCGCACCGGGTTGATGATTGTGTGATGCTTCCTGTCAAAATTGACTTTAGTCTCTTTGCCAATCGAAAGCTGCCTGGTAATTATGTCACGACCGTTGACTATCATTTTTCCACCTTTTTATTATTTGAAATTTTTATCTTCTCTGCATTTGCCACTATCGGCAATACCAGTTCTTTCAACTCCGCACGATCTGAAAAAATAAAATCCAGCGCCTGTTCAAACATCCCGGCGCGATTGAAATCAAGAAAGGCATCGTCGCTATTGAAATGATCCCCGCTTAATTCAACGGAGATCAAACCGCATTCAAGCTTCTGCTGCTTGAGTAAAGGCCTGATAGATTGCGCGATTTTATGTACTGTCACGAAGATTCCGGCGGAACCCTTGCTTTGCCTGACGGCATCAATGATCTTGCTGTAGTCGTCTTCCTCTATCAGGCAATGTTCCTTGACTCCATGCTGTTTTATCGCCGCTTCAAACCCGGCCTGCGTCAACACCCGATACGGTGCGCCAGTTCTGGCTGCGGCCATGATCAGCTTGCGGCAGCCGGCAATCAGCAGCGCCGAAGCCGCTGCGTATCCCGCTTGAAAATAGTCCGGCATCAGGTAATTTTCGGCAGGCAGCTTGTCGGACCTGTATGGTTCCGTATGGATAGTCCTGATTCCGGCTTTTTCCAGTTTTGATATCAGATTCCCGTTATACGGCTGTATCGGAGTACAACTGGCCATCAGTCCGCGGTGCCGCTGCTGCAGAACCTGTTCCAGAAATCCAGCTTCCACTTCGGGAGACCACCCCTCCTGCCGTTGCGAGAACAGACTCATCAAGCAGTTTCTACCGAGAATCATGTCCTGGATTCTTACCACCATATCCATGTCGCCATGATACATGACGGAAACAATCCCGGATTTTTTTGCAATAATGTCTTTGACGTAACAGCCGGAACCGCGGATTTTGTAAATCAATCCATGCTCGGACAGTTTATCCAGCGTCGCCCGCACGGTATTCCGGCTGGCACTGAATTCGGTACATAATTCCGCTTCCGTAGGCAGTCGCATTCCTGCCGGATAATGCTTATTGATTATCCGTTCGGCCAGTTTCTGATAAATTATATCCGCCTTGAATCCAAGTTCCATAATATTCTCGATTCCGCATTGTTCAAAAATTGTTCATTAACTATAAAGTTATACTTAAATAAATAATATTTCAAATTTAAAATGAACAAATTTTGAATATTTGCGAGATGACATTAATATCACGGCAGTTTTCTACTTCAATGCCTTTTCCGGTAATGACCGGATGGAAAAGCAGAGTAAGCAGATATTTAATTTATTTCACCGGAGAAAAGTCATTGGTGAAAGGTTAAGGAGCCGTAAAGAAATAACCTTTACATCTGCGCTTCTACCGGATGCCTTTGTGTTTGCCGGTTCGTTACATCCCCCAGGTATGCGCCTCGCCGGCAATTCCCAAAATCACCTCGGGATATTTCGCGAGACTTGTCAAGTTTATTTCCTGACAGCTCCTGACTCAATTTTTCGAGGTCGGGATTTTTCGCCATTTGTCCGGGGTTGCTCCTGTCTTTTTCTTAAACCAGCTGATGAAATATTTTTCGTCGCGAAAACCGGCAGTTCTAGCAATGACTGCCAGAGGCAGCGCGGTATTGCGAAGAATTTCCTGAACTTTCATCAACCGGAAAGAATCTATAACTGCATGAGGGGTGTTTCCGGTACGCTTTTTGAATGCCCGTCCGAGCGTCGTCCGGTCAACCCCCAGCCGCTGGGCGATCACATTGACATTGAGATTGCCATCCAATTCCGTCTCAATCAGAAGCATCGCCTGTGCCACCAGCCTGCTGTCTGAACGAAGAGAGCAGTCCGCCTGCGGTATCGCCGGTTTGTCGCAAACTTGAGTCAAACGGAACAGCCAGTTCATTAATGTGAGGACATCCCGGCCGGGACTGCCCATCATCCGGTACAGCAACTTGAAAATACGGATGGCGGCGGCAGGACGCAAAGGAGTACTTACCGGATGCTGTTCACTCAAGTTGAACTCGAGGACAAACCGGCTGGCCGCACTGCCGCTAAGTTGCAGTTCGTACCATTCCCAGGGGTGTTCCGTATCGCGGTGGCAGAACTCAACCGGAATACCCGGCAAGGCTAGAAATATATCTCCCGGACCAGCGCTGAGAGTCTGGCCGGACATCTTTATCGTCCATTTTCCGGCTGTGATAATCCGCAAAGTAACTCCGGAAGGGTTTTTCTGTTTGGAAACGAATGTGCCGCAGCCTCCGGCCAGGCTGGTTTTGAAAAGCCATAGCCGGGTGTAATAAGGCGGCTCGTCAAGCAGCCAGAATCTGGGAGCAAATTCTATCCGGGTTTTCTGCATCATTTTCAAACCTTAATTGCATCATTTTTAAAATTGCCTGTTGACTGTTCAGGCAATATAGTTTATATATTCATCAAAAACAATATTTAAAGATAAGGATATAAATAATATGATTAACATCGTTAACTGGAGTTTTCCGCTATTACGTCCGCATACCGGCATGATGTTCGGCAACGGCACCACCGGCCTGCTGGTATGGGGAGAAGGCAACTGTCTGAAAATTACAGTTGGACGCGCTGATTTCTGGGATCATCGCGGCGGCATGTCGTGGACTGCGAAACAAAGTTATCCGGCTATCCGCAAATGCCTGGAAAATAATGACGCGGAAGGAATAAAAGCCATTTTCTCTACCGACACGGAGCATGTTTCAGGCCAGCCGGCGCGTCCGTCGGTTATTCCGGCGGGACGGCTGGAATTTATGCTTCCGGCCGGTGCGATATTGCAGCATGGAACATTAAATCTGCAAACCGGGACCGGAACAGTCAGCTATTTGATTAACGGCTCCGAGCGCCGGATTACAATTCTAATGTCCATGAACCGCCAGGAGTTCTGCATACAGTTGCCATGTGATGAGCAGACGGATATTCGTGAAGTTCCGGCGGAACAGTATCTGGCGGAATATTTCCGCAGTATCTCCATAAATCCGCCGGTTAAGCTGGAAAGCGACAAAGTGCGCGGCTGGATTCAAACTCTTCCCGCTGATCCCGCCTTGTGCATCGGTTACCGGCGGAACGGCAATGCGGTATGGACAGTTACCGTCCGCGGCAATGCTCCGGCACTGGAAAAGGATGCCGCTGCGCTGCTCGATGATGCCGCGTCCCGCGGACTGGATGCTCTGGAACAGGATAGCCGGCGGTGGTGGAAAGATTACTGGTCCGATATTCCCCGGATCGATATTCCCAATGAAAAACTTGACTTTATTTATTCTTACGGTTTATATAAATTTGCCGGGTTCACCAATCCCGCAGGGATTCCTGCAACGCTGCAGGGGCCGTGGATTGAAGAACACCGCATGCCGCCGTGGTCAAGCGACTATCATTTCAACATCAATGTCCAGATGTGTTACTGGCCGGCATACAAAGCCAACCGGTTCGGGCATCTGCTGCCGCTGTTTGAGCTGATTTTCTCCTGGCGCGAACAACTCCGCCGGAATGCAAAATTTTTTGTCGGGATTGATGACGGTTACATTCTGCCTCACGCGGTTGATGACCGCTCCACCTGCATGGGCAGTTTCTGGACCGGTACCATCGATCATGCCTGCAGCGCCTGGATGGCGCAGATGATGTATCAATATTACCTTTATTCCGGAGATATCAGTTTCCTGCGTGACAAAGCGTTTGATTTTATGAAGGGAACGATGCGGGTTTATGAACAGTTACTTGAAAAGCAGAACGGCCGCTATGTGCTGCCGGTCAGCGTTTCACCCGAATATCGCGGCGCGGCAATGAACGCCTGGGGCGCGAATGCCAGCTTTCAACTCGCGGCAATCCGGCGTCTTTGCGAGGATTTGATTACTGTCGCTGAAATACTTGGCGAGGCGTCTTCTCCGGCCTGGGCTGATATTCTCAAAGACCTTCCGGCAGTCTCGCTGTCCGGCAACCCCGGAGAAGAACGGATCGGCTTGTGGGATGGTACGGATTTGGAGGAAAGTCATCGTCATCACTCGCATCTTGGCGCTGTCTGTCCTTTTGATACGATTAATCCCCATAGCAGCGAATGGCGTGATATCGTCAACCGCACCATTGAACACTGGATAAAGCAGGGAATGGGGCAGTGGTCGGGCTGGTGCATGCCCTGGGCCTCCATGCTGCATTCCCGTCTGAATAACGGCAGAATGGCCGAACTGATACTGGAAATATGGAGCAAGGTGTTCACTAATGAAGGATACGGTACTTTGCATGATGTGAATTTCCCGGGCTTCTCTCTGATGGGAGCCGCCAGGCCATGTTCTGCCAATGAACGGAAGTTTATCGCTCCCGGACAACCTTACGAAATCATGCAGATGGATGCCGGGATGGGCGCAGTCACGGCAGTCCAGGATATGCTTCTGCATTCCCGGCGCGGCGTGGTTTACGTGTTTCCCGGGGTTCCTCCATATTGGGTGCATGCCAGTTTCACGGACATGCCTTGCGAAGGCGGAGCATTGATAAGCGCAACCCTGACCCGTGGAAATACGGCGGAGATAGTAATCAAGGCGACCAGGACGCTGAAGCTGCGGATTGCCAATCCATCGCCGGAGCAGGGTATAAAACTGACCTGCGCTTCCGGAACAGAGCGAATCAGCCGGGAGCCGTTTATAGATATCGAACTTTCAGCCGGAGATAATTGCGTAATCGCACCTGTCGTCAGCTGAATCTGCGGCTTGAATATGCGCATAGCCTTCTGCGCATGACTGACAAGCCGGTAAAAGAGATATGTGCCGACTGTGCATTTTTCGACCAGGGCAACTTCGGCGCTGTTTTTATACTCTATTAGGTTGAAAATTTAACATAGATGAGTAGGATTGTGGATTGATTTTGGATTCGCACTCTTCGAGGCCTTCGATACCCCGGTATCGGCAGCCTCTCAGAATACGAACCAATTCTCAAAATCTTCGCAATCTATTTTAAATTTTCAACCTAATAGAGTATATACGCAGTTTCGGGATGACGTCTGCGGGGTTTCGTATCTGGAAGCCGTATTGTGGTCTTTTTCCACATAATACTGCCGGTCGTGGCCGGCCTTGTCAGATACCGGCTAGATAAGCTTGGCTGGATTTGAACTGATCCAGCACCACAAAGTCATGGCGGGAAGATTCAGCCGGGCAAGAGTATATCTTTGCCTTTAGTCATTTTTCCCTTATGCTTTCTTTTTCCGATTCCGTTTCCTCTTGGCAGGAGTAATACGCTTCTGCGTGGCGTCTTTCAGCCGCCGTTCTTCCTTTATCAGCGGGATAATTATCTCCGGTTCTTTTTCGTATTCCAGGCAGTGCCCGTCGGATTCAACTGCCATCTTGTCCCTTCTTCTTTCGCTGATCCAGCGGATAACCACATCCGTTTCTGATATACCGGCATCCACGTGGAATGCATTGAGATGCCTGAACGATTCACGGTCGATCGGGCAGCTCTCGTCACGATTACAATAGATTTCATCGGTGCCGAGCACATCCATCTTCCAAGCGTACTTGCAGATAGTGCAACTGTCCAATATCAGGGTGCACCGCCTGGTGTAGTCCGGACGGTTGGGCGGGGCCTTCGGTCTTACGACCATCACCGGCACCTTTACCATCACGACTTTCCTGCTCTCCCTCCGTCGTACCTTGTGGGTCACCGCCGGCAGGTTTGAAAGACTGTTATCACTGTTTTCTTTTTCCATAACTTTCCTGTTAATACTGATGAGTCAATTACAAAACCCTGAAATCTGCGTAGTTGGAGCCTGATAAAATCGTTCTTTTTCATTAAAAAGCAAGGGCCGGTTAATTCATTATTTATGTTTTTAGCTTGCATTCAATCATTTTACGGCTAATTTTTATACAATCAGTCGCTCAAGCGGAGCGGACAATAACAAATTTAAAGGAGAGTGGCAACCATGAAGCATTCATTCTACGACGTGAAAGCGAAGACAAAAGTTCAAGTTGAAGTAACCAAGAAAGTCACCTACGGCACCAAAGGCAATGAAAGATATGCCTTCAAGGCTGTGACCAAAGACGGTCGCAATCTGACCGCGTTTGTCAGCAAAGCCGATTGGACTGCTGCCAAGATCTGACGCTCCGGTACAGTATTACTAATACCGAATCGCATTCTTAAAGCTAGTAAATATTGGTGATTCTGTCTTTGCCGGGATGGGCTGGATGAGGCTGGCGCTGCCAGGGTAGCGACTGAACTCGTACAGCACATATCCGGCATGGCGGAAACGCAACTGATTTGCGGCAATGCCCTTTTGCGTTTATTTGAAAACGGCTCCGTCTCCCGATATTAATATCGGGCTTCCGGCACTGTAACCAGTTGTCGTATCGTTATGAACAATTTCTCCCCGCGACATTTTTCATGATAAGGCGTAAAATAACGGAACGTTTTTATACACAATTCCGAACATCCGGCGTCCTGCTTCGAATTTATTCCGTGTTATGCATTCCTTCCTGATGACGGCCAGCAGGTCAAGGTTAATTTCCACCGACAACTGCCTGGTCAGATGCGCAATCTCGATGCCCAGTTCCAGATAGCCAATCACTTTGCCATCCTGTTTCCATGGCATTGCATAGCGAAGAGCGCAATCGCCCGCGGGATCAAGGTCAATGCCCCCAAGTATCCATGGCGGTGCTTTGTGCTGGAAGCCGTGCTCCGCGTTCCATGATATCGGCGGGCAATTCCGGCTTATGCATTCGCAGGAAACAAGTATTCTCCGGGGTGATAAAGTTAAAGTGCGTGATTCCATATTCCTGCTTCAATTGTTCGAAAACTGGTTGTGCCAGAGCTGTGAGCGCCGGCAGATCCCGCTGCTGCCATGCCTTCAATATCTTCTGGTTGCCGGCGATTTGATGGCTTTGCGTCTCCATTGATTGAACATGTGAGGCGACCGTCCGGTTCCAGTTCGATTGCACATGCTCAGTGGTGAGCAGTATAGTCCTGCTTGATGTTTCTTTTAATTCCCAATACTCATACGCCCCGTTAAGCGCCAATCCGGCCAGCATCGGCATGGCGGCAACAGCAATAATCCAGTGGCGCAGTCGTAATATGTCCTGCTTTATGCGATTGATGTACCAGCAGACGGCTAGCAGCAGCAGCAGGACAAACGTGAGCATATACGGAAACTGCCAGCCGGTGTTAATGGCGGCCTGCCAGTCATCAGCCTTGATATCAATGCCGATTACCATCAGCACCCTGCCGCTGTACGGATCAAGTACCGCGTAAAGGCGGAGATAAAAGTTTCCCATTCATCGGTGTAAGGCCCGGCCGTGACCAGACGTTTCTGCTTGAATGCAATCTGCAATTCTTTTGGAGGATTATGGTAGCTGGTCCCGGGCGGCGAATACTGCGGATCATCCAGCGGCGTACTCTCCGGGCCGAAGACAATCAAGCCGTCTAAGTCCGTCATGGAATAAACCCATCTGGCACTCGGAATCATTTTTGCTTCATTGATCAACTGCGCCCGCAGCCGTTCAAAGACCGGCGTACCCTCGTCGGCAACCGTAAAAGAGAGTTCTCTGATCATGTCCGGGTTAATATTGCCGGCGATATCCGCCGCTTGACGGAGCAGGCGGATTCGCTTTTCGCCATCCAGGCGTGCCGCATGCTGACTGCCGGTCCACCATCCCATAGACAGCAGCAGCATAAAAGCTGTCGCTAATAACAGCAATGCGCCTTTAAAATGTCTGCCGGTTTGTTGACTGCTCATATTTTACCGCCATCCGCATGGATTGAAAATTGGACGCCTTATTTAAAAATACTTTTTCAGTAACGCTGTCAATGTGGTTTTGTGGAATGGTGAAGTAAAATACTGAACCTTTGCCTTCTTTGCTTTCCACCCGTATTCCGCCACCTTGCTTTTCCACAAATTCTTTGCATAGCAGCAGACCAAGTCCGGCACTGGGCTCGCCATCTGTTCCTTTTCTTTTTGTCCGGATATCGACCCGGAATAAATAGTCCATCATTTCACGGCTCATGCCAATACCGGAATCCTCAATGGATATTTCAACGCTATTGTCTCCGGTATATTTTGCCGACAGATTTATGGTCCCGCCTTTAGCGGTGAATTTAATCGCGTTTGAAACAAGGTTGCGAATTATGGATTGAAGCATGTTGCTGTCTGCCATAACCTTCATGTCAGCCGGAATATGGCTGGTTATTTCAATTCCCTTGTTTACGGCGGGCTCCAGCACCATTGCCACACTTTCATTTACGATTGCAAGCAATAGAACAGCCTTCGGATTAAAAGGCATTAAGCCCTGCTGCATGATTGACCATTGCAGCAGGCCTTCGATAAGACGGTAAAGATTGGCGGCGGAATCTCTCATGCCAACTGCAATCTCGTGCATTTCGTCCTTTTTCAATCGTGGAAACTCTTCTGCCATTTCTTTTGTCAGACTTAGAAAAGATTGGAACGGGCTGCGCAGGTCATGGGCAATAATGGAAAATAACTTGTCTTTTTCCGCATTGGATTTTTGAAGTTCCTCGCTTCTGAGTTTTATTTCTTCTTCTTTCTGTTTATTGTCTGTAATGTCAACGGCAATGCCGCCCAGCATTGCCGGTTTTACTTCTTTGCTGATTGGAAACTTGATCGTCTCAAAAGTGCGTAAAACTCCTAAAGCATCCGTCATTGTTTCCTGAACTTTCAGCGTGCCGTGCTCAAGCGCTCTCGTATCATCCGCAGACATCTTCCGCCCCATTTCTCCGGCAATCAGTTCATGCGTGATTTTGCTATCCCAATCCTGCAAATTAAGCAGTTTCTGCAGGTATTTATTGACAAACAAGATGCGTCCTGACTCATCTTTGATAAATGCGGCGGCCGGTAAGTTGGACATGAATGCGCCGAATCTCTCCTCGCTTTTCCGCAGCGCTTCTTCGGACTGGCGCTGCGCCAGGGCAATGGCCAGACTGTCGGCCATTTTTTCGCAATGTTCTATCAGTCCCGGGGAGAAACAGTTCCGGCGGCGGTCATTGAATTGCAGCAATCCGAACATCTGATCTCCTTCGCGCAGCGGAATCATCGCCACCGATTCATAACCTTCGCTATTGCACCGGATGCAGGCGCGTGACTGGCGGCCGGCTTCGGTGGTGATTGCAGGCAAATCGGAGGTGCTGTTAGTCCAGAAACTGCCATGGGCGGTAAAAAACGGCTTGCCGGGATTGAATTTTCCGCTCAGGATGTTGCCGCACATACATTCAAGCACAGGATTGCCCGCGCTGTCGCGCAGTAGTTCACCGTTCTTACCATAAGCGCAGAGATGGTTTTCCATGTCCACAAACTCTGAAGAAAAACCCTGGGTCTCGAAATATGGAAAGTCGCCCCCGTCGCGCAGACGGAGGCCGACGGCTTCACAGCCTGACCAGCCTTGCAGGGCTGCAGTCAGTTCCGCCATGCGCTCACGGAAACTGCCCGGGGTGTTGATAAGTACAATCAAACGCGTGGTCAACTCGCCCGACTCCTCCTGGAATTTGCGTTCGGTGATGTCGCTCAGCACAATACGGAATATGGAATTACCATTGACGTCCTGTAATGGAGTAGTTGCCAGATGCCCCCAGAATGCCGCTCCGTCTTTCTTCAACATCCGCAGTTCGCACGTCTGCGGGTCCCCGTTCTCCATAAGCTGCCGACGGTGCCGGTAGTAGATGTCCTGATCTTCTTTGAGAATAAATTGGTTGATTGGCTGTTTGTCCAGTTCAACCCGGTTCCTGCCCAGCAGCTTGGCGGTGGTGAGGTTGGTTTCCAGGATCAGCCCATGCTCATTGATGGTTAAATAGCCAACCGCCGCCAGGTTGTAGAAGTCGAAATAGCGCTCCCGCTCAGCATCCAGCTTCTCCTGTGTCCGGAGCAATTCCTCGTTCTGCGCCTCAAGTTCAATCTGGTGGACGCGCAGTTCATGGATAATCTTTTGAGTTTCTTCAAGCGAAATTGCTTCCGGCGGCCGTGACGCCTTTGCCAGGGCGAGCTCTTCGGCGCGTTTGCGCAAAGCCTGCCCTGTGCCTGCTGTTTGTCCATCACGGTTTTTCATTCTGCGCCTTTTAAAAATACTTTTTCAGTAACGCTGTCAATGAGGTTTTATTGTAAGGTTTGGCGATATAATCATTGCAGCCTGCTGCTATGGCTTTTTCCCGGTCGCCTGCAAGCGCATAGGCGGTTTGCGCGATAATTATCACATCTTTATTGAACTGCCGGATTTGTCCGGTCGCTTCATAGCCGTTCATTCCGGGCATTTCAATATCCATCAGTACCAGATCGATATCAGGGTTATTGCGGCAGAGATCAACCGCGGCTGCTCCGGTTCGTGCTTTTAGAATTTCTTTATTAAAATTTTTGACGATAATTGTAATCAGAACCTCTGACTTCTCATCGTCTTCAACAATTAATATTTTCAGCTTTTTAATTTGACACTCTTTCTGCTCTGCCGGTATATCTGCCGGAGCGGTATTGTCAATAACACTTTTCACTTCTGTTACAGCGTTATATGGAAGCGTGAAGTAAAATACTGCCCCTTTGCCTTCTTCGCTTTCCTCCCAGATACTGCCGCCCAGCAATTCGGCATAAGCTTTTGAAATGGCCAATCCCAGGCCGGCGCCCTGAAAAGCCCTTTTATCACCAACGTGAAGCTGGACAAAACGGTCAAAGACCGCGGACTTTTTGTCTTGTGGAATACCGATGCCGGTGTCTTTTACAAAGAACTCCAGGAACCCGCCCTTTTTCTCATAGCCGAATTCAATAGATCCGGCAAATGTGAACTTAATGGCATTCTTGACCAGGTTGGTCAGAATGGCATAGACTTTTTCGCGGTCTGTTTCAATGAGTGCGGCTTTTGCCGGCAGGGTGTTTTTAAAGGAAAGCTGCATGCCTTTCTGCTCAACTTCCGGCTTGAAAAAGTTATAAATATATTCAATCTGTTCGTTTATATTTGTTGCTGAAACAGCAACTTCCATCAGTCCGGCTTCAATTTTTGAAATGCTGACGATGTCGTTGATAATATTCAGCATACGGTCGCCGCTTTTTTCAATCATGCTTATATACTGCTGCTGTTCCTCTCCGGTTAAATGCGGTTCTTTCAGCAGTCCGGTAAAGCCCAGAATACCGTTCATCGGCGTTCTGATCTCATGGCTCATATTGGCGAGGAAAGCCGATTTCAAACGGTCGCTTTCTTCGGCTCTTTCTTTGGCCTTGATCAGCTCCTGCTCCGCCTGCTTGCGCTCAGAGATATCGTACAACACCGCCAGGTGGCTGCCATCCGCGTCGTCGTAAAACAAGGAGGAGCTGGCCAGCACGGTTTTGCTCGTTCTGTTTTTGCATCTCACTATCACTTCCATGGGCGAAAATTCCGTGCCGGACTGCTGCGTCCGCTCGAGTTCGGACTGCCAGGCGTCAATTACTCTTTGCCGGTATTCAAGGTCGGGATAAGCTTCAGTCCACCAGTCCGCCAGAGCCGGGATATCTTCCAGAGTATAACCGAATGTTTTAACGAATGCCTGATTCAAAAAAGTAATACGCTGCAATCCATCATTCAATGCCATCGGCACCGGAGAAGCGTCAATGATCGTACGGAATCTCATTTCGCTGGCGCGCAGAGCGGCTTCACTCTGTTTTCTTGCTTCATTCTCTTTGCTTAAATCTTCGAGCAGATTAAGCGTGGCGGCATAGTTCGTTTTCAGTTCGACGGTCTGTTTTTCAACCAGTTCCGCCAGCCGTTCTTTTTCGTTATGTTTTTGAATGCGGGCATCCTTAATTTTTACCATTGCATTTATCTGGGCGGTAAGTTCGATTATATCTACCGGTTTCGCGAGAAATGCTTCCGCTCCTGCTTCCAATGCGCTAATCTGGCTGCCTTTGTCTTTTTTTGCCGCAGTGAGAAAAACCACCGGGATTTCGCATGTTTTGCAGTCAGCCTTCAATTCCCGGCATACTTCAAAGCCGTCCACTTCAGGCATTAAGATGTCCAGCAGGATTACATCAGGGTCTTCGGAGACCGCCTTGACAATCCCTGCCGCACCGTTCAGCGCGGTTAAAGTGGAAGCGCCGGGAAACGCCTCTTTGATCAGCGCGCTCAGGGTAATAAGGTTATCCTTATTGTCATCAATCGCCAGTATCTTGATCTTATTATTTTCCATAAAGCGTCTCGTTTATGATTTTAAAGAAAATATGTTCGTCTACAGGTTTTGAAATATAGGCGTCAAATCCATGCGCCAGAATGGTTTCGCGATCATTGACCATGGCGCTGGCGGTAATGGCGATGACTGGGACATGCTGCAAATCAGGCAGTTGTCTTATCGCCTTGAACGCTTCAATGCCATCCATTCCCGGCAGGGCAACATCCATCAGCACCAGATTTGGCGAATGCGCCTTCGCTTTTTCCACGCTTTCGCCTCCGTTCACCGCCTCTATCACCGTGTAATTATCCGCCAGCAGGGCTTTCATGGTTATCATATTATCAGGATTGTCCTCCACCACCAGCACTACCGGCCGACCGTTGATTATCTGCGGTTTAAACTGCGCTTTTGCCGACGCTGCCGGTTCCGTAAATACCATGGATGCCACTGTGTCAAGCAGCTCATTGCGGTTCACATTGCCTTTCTGAATAAGCTGATGAATATTGTTCCGCTTTAAATATTTGAGTTCTTCTTTAGATATATGCTTTGCCGTAAGTATCAGCACGGGGATATGGGCGGTCAGTTCTGCTTCGCGAATGGTTTTCAGCACTTCAAACCCGTCCACCCCGGGCATCATCAGGTCTAAAATCATCGCATCGGGAACGATTTTTCCAATGACTTCAAGCGCTTCACCGCCATTGCGCGCAACCAGCGTCCTGTACCCGCCCGCTTCCAGAAACTCCTTCATTTGAATGATTGCCGGTTCGCTGTCTTCAACCAGCAGGATGGTTTTGACCGGTGCTCCGGCTGCCGGTTTGTGAGCCGTTTGCTGGATCGTTTTCTTGAGCCAGGTTGCCGTTTCTGCTTCAATTATGCCGTTTTCAGCGGCATAGTGCAAAGGCATGCTCAGGGTAAATTCTGAACCCTGTCCGGGAACGCTTTTAACTGAAATTGCCCCGCCAAGCAGCGTTGCAAGTTCTTTGGCAATGGCCAGCCCCAGTCCGGTTCCGCCAAATCGGCGCGAAGTGCTGCCGTCAGCCTGGCGGAATTTATCAAAAATATGCACCAGATGGTTTTCCGGGATTCCAATGCCGGTATCTGTTACTTTAATCAGAATGTTATTGCCGCTCCGGACGGCTGTAATCTCCACCCGCCCTTTTTCGGTAAATTTCACCGCATTACCAATCAGGTTTTGCAGAATATGGCGGCATTTATCGGCATCGCCGGTTATCAGCAATTCAGCATCGCCCGCGGAATGGAGCAGTTCAATCTTTTTCTGCTCCGCCTGCGGCTGGATCATGCTCACAACTTCGGCGATCAGATTATTAACGTCAAACTTTGTAATTTCCATGTCTTCGCGTCCCGCCTCGATGCGCGAAATATCCAGAATATCGTTGATCAGCTCCAGCAGATGTTTGCCGTTGCGTTCAATCACCTCCAGATAACTGTACTCCTCTTTTGGAATCTGGTTGGCAAGCCGCCGGTTAAGCACGCCGGAAAGGGCGATTACGGAATTAAGCGGCGTGCGCAGCTCGTGGCTCATGTTCGACAGGAAGTTGGTTTTGAGCTGGCTGGCCTCATTCAACTGCTTTTTCTGCATTTCCAGCTCGGTATTTTGTTCCATCAATTCCGCCGCCTGTGCTGACAGTTCTTGTTTCTGTGCTTCCAGCTCGAGGTTTTGATGCTCCATCTTTTTCGAAAATTCTTTAATTTTGTGATAGGCCAGTATTCCTTCCACCCTGGCGCAAAGCGTAACCAGAATGCGGTCAATTAATTGAACGGACTGTTTACTGTACACACCGACACTCGCCAGTGAAATAACCGCAACGGCTTCGTTATCGGCAAGAATTGGAATCGTTATGATTTCGCGCGGAATGAACTTGCCGCTGACGGTGTGAAAAACAAAGCGGGTATCATCCGGGATCTTAATATGCTGGATTTTATGCGAAGCAAGGGCAGGACCGAACTCCCCTTCGAAGCGGTCAGCGGCAAACGCCTGTCTGGCGTTGTCGTCAACGCCGGTGGACTCAAAGTGTTCAAACTTTTTTTTATCGTCGCTCAACAGATAAATTGCCGCCATCTGCGAGCCGGTATGGGCGGCTAAGGCATTAAGCGTAGCCTGAAAGAATTTTTTTGTATCATATTCACTAAGCATTAACCCGGCAAGGCTGGCTAACTTTTCGGCTAACTCCTTATCCTGCTGAACTCCATCCGCCAGGGTATTGAAAGAGGCGGTTAACACCCCGAATTCATTTTTCAGATCATACGCACAGCGGGCATCCATCTCGCCATCGTGAAAACGCCGGGCGGCGTCAGTAAGCGCCTTTAACGGACTCCGGATATTGCACAGCAATACCAGATTAATAATGACGGCAAGCAGCAGGATGGCAACGGTCAGAATGACTAATTGCCGGTTCAGCGAATCGGTTAATTTAACGGATGAGGCAAATAACGCATCGCCTTTTTTAACGGCAAAATCGTCCACTTTTTGCAGCGCCGCCAGCAAAACCTTAGACTGGGTTATTTCAACTCCGGAATTTCTCGCGCGTTCAACGGCTTCTTTTGTTCTTCCCTGCCGGAACAGATGGATGGATTCATCACACATGGAATTCCAGATTACAAAAGCCTGCTTCACCGAATCGACGTCAGCGCGCGGCCCCAGAAATCTGCTGTAAAGAATGTCCAGCTGCGCAGAGGCGTCTGCTTCCGCCACTTCGATCCGGTTCACGCCCGAGGAGGCTTTCTTTTCATCATCCGCCAGAAATAAATCTCTCATATCGCGCTGGATGGTAATGATATCAACGTGCAACTTGTCAATGGCCCGCCGCACCATAAGCGGGTGGTTGTACAGGGTTTCGGTTTCAAACTGAATCCTGTCACACATGATGTAAGCAGTTGTACCCAGTGCAATTACCAGAAGCAGCATGAACGCCAGGCCAAGCTTCAACTGTGTGCCGATTTTCAGATTTTTAATATTCATAATTCCAATTAAAAATCAAATCGCCTGTTTACTTTTAGTTTGCGCTGTGCTATCTTGTCCTATAGTCATTCAACAAATAGACAAGGAGGCAGGCAAATGGAACGGCGAGGCAGGCGTGCAGTTTTTGAGAAAGGAACTGT
>CAIPAT010000087.1 GCA_903863035.1 uncultured Lentisphaeria bacterium | reverse complement strand
GACGAAAACGACGAAGAGATACTTTCAATAGAGGGAGATTACGTTCCAAATGGATTAATTCCAGGCACGTACGGAGACTATATCGATTTAAAAATCGATTCAACTGGCACCATTACCAATTGGTACTCAGATTCAAAGATATCAATATCAGATTTCGAGGATAACTTTTAAAAACATCTCTCATGATAAACAAAGCAATTTTATTCATAGGTCTACCAGGAGCTGGTAAAACAACAGAAGCCCGCAGAAATTATAGTGATTACTATATAGTATCAGCTGACGAGATCAAGGAAACACATCCTGATTACAATCCGGCCGACCCGGAACCTCTGCACCAATGGAGCGTGAAGGAAGCGGAGACAATGATGGAACATCTATCGGATAATGATGTACACATCTGCATGGACTCCGGCGGTATCAACAATTCTTACTCATTAAGAATAATTAGAATGTTAAAATCTAAAGGTTACCACGTAACGCTAATCCACTTTGACACACCATTAAATATTTGCATAAAAAGAAACAGGGAAAGAGAAAGAAAAGTGCCAGAGTGTGCTATAATACAAAAGGCGGAAATGCTTCAGACCTGTTTAGAAAAACAAATGGAATTGGTTGATGACTATAAAAAAATTGTATATAAATCACAGATGTCCAACATAGTTAAAGGTTTACTGGGTAAGATCAATAAAACAATCTCTTACGGAAGACAAAAAAAATTACATCTAAATAAAACAATATGAAATATTTAATTTTCTCATTACTATTTACGCTAAGTTCATTCTCACAGGTTGAGGTTGTTAAGATTTCAACACAGAGAGCACTAGGGAAAGCAATTGGTTATCATGTCACAATGAAGAACAATTCCAAAAAATCAGTTGATGCCATCGAATGGACCGCAGTTTTTACTGATAAATTTGGTGACGTTAAGGACACAAAAACATCGGAGGGATGGAGCTCAGGTAACACTTTCACAATAGACACAAGCAAGGAGATTGAGCCAGGCAAAGAGGTGCAGGTCACAAAGGGATGTCTAGTTAGCGGTGCAACCGACGTGAAGATAAAAATAACAAGAGTACACTATGTGAGCTCAAATTAATAAATTAAAAATGACAATACTTATTATACTTCTATTGGTGACATCAACATTTATGGTTGGAGTTGTGCTAGCATGCATGGCAACAAATTTCAAAACATACAAAAGCTACAAAGAAACATACGAAATGCTAAAAAGCGATAAGCTTGTGATAGCATTCGAAACCCCAGAAATTGTGGTTCTGAATGAGGAAAATGAGGACATATTTGGTGACGAGTCATTTAATAGGTCAGTCGTTTTTCATAAAAAAGGAACAGTAAGATTATATGGAGCTGATGCATTTCTACATAATGCATACTTTACCAAATTAGATCCATATAGCCACTACTGGCTTATCAAAATAACAAAATGGTTTGCTATAAACAAATCGAAATTAAGAAAATTAGATCTCGGCGAAGAAGCCAAAAAATCAAAAGCATTTCAAAAACTAAATTAAATAATATGAATCCACTATTTTTGACGGATGGCTACAAAACTGGCCACGACAGACAGTACCCACCAGGGACAACCAGAGTTTACTCGAATTTTACACCAAGAACAAATAAATATGCTCCGGCTGGATGTGATTTGTTAGTATCTTTTGGACAACAAATGATAACAAGACAAATTCACGATGCGTTTGCTAATGAATTCTTTAGTAAACCTAAGGATGAAGTTTGTGGAGAAATGAAAAGGGAACTGTCTATGTATCTAAATACAGACTATGACGTTTCTCACTTTGAAAGACTTCATGACCTGGGGTATTTACCTATTTGTATTAAATCATTGGAGGAAGGTACATTGGTTCCTATGAAAGTTCCTGTTCTGACAATATACAACACACATCCAGATTTCTTTTGGGTAACAAACTATTTGGAAACTATTATCTCGAATCTTTTATGGAAACCTATGACGTCTGCAACTATTGCACACACGTATCGTAAATTGCTTACTTCTTGGCAAGAAAAAACGGATGCTGAAAAATCTTGGTTCGTGGATTGGCAAGGTCACGATTTCTCAATGAGAGGTATGGATTCTGTCGATGCAGTAATTAGTTCAGGACTTGGTCACTTAACCTCATTCTCCGGATCTGATTCGCTACCAACAATATACGGAGCACGTAAATACTACAATGCGGAAGGACCAATCTGTGGATCAGTTAATGCAACTGAGCACTCAGTTATGTGTGCAGGTTCAAAAGAATCCGAGATTGAAACATTTAAAAGATTAATGGTAACCTATCCAGACGCAATCTTATCAGTTGTATCTGACACCTGGGATTTAACTGGAGTTGTTAAACCTGGAGAAGGTGGAATCTGTTACGATCTTAAAGACATGATTATGGCTAGAGACGGTAAATTAGTTATCCGTCCTGACTCTGGTGATCCAGTTGATATTATCTGTGGACATGGTCGCACTGAACTT
>CAIPAT010000086.1 GCA_903863035.1 uncultured Lentisphaeria bacterium | reverse complement strand
GGAATGTTCAGTATTTTCTTCAACCGGGAGATGGGGCTTTCGCTGGATCAGATCGGCAAAATCAATGCAATCGGTTCAATCGCGATGATGGCGGCAATGTATTTTATGGCCATATTCGTGGATCGCTGGCATCCGTTGCGGATATGGGTTTACGGAGTGGTATTCGGCGTGCTCGGCAACTTTATGTCTTTGGTGTGGCTTTTCGTAACCTTACCCGGAAACTATTTTTTCTGGATGAATCTGGGCAATGTCCTGATCGGCACCTTTCTGGGCGCATTAGTAGGCGTTGCCGGATTGCCCAGCGAAATGCGGATATTCCCCCAGTCAAGATTCGGTCAGTTCTGTTCGGCACAAGCTATGCTCCGTTCAATATTCAGCATGATTTCCGGAATACTGGCCGGACTTTTTATTGACCTGGTGCGAAACCTCTGTCATGGCTCTGACTATGCCTACCGTTTTATTTTTTTATGGATAACCGTTTTTTCTGCAATCAGTGCGATATTCACGATTAAGGTGTATCACGAATGGTACCGGCTGGGCGGCGACAAGCATTTTCATCCCCCGGCGCCCTGGAGTCCGAGCGGTATTGAGGAAATGCCGACTGTGCCGGTTGTAGGGCCCCAGACCAGATGGCTGAATATCTCATTCATGCTGTTTGACGGGATAATGGGACTGTCGGTACTGAGCATCCCGGTACTGATGTGGTGGATGTATTCGAAGCAACAAATGTTAGCATTCAAGTGGTACGGACTGGCGATATTGCCGCTGTGCATCGCCGGATGGCTGTGCTGGATGGTGTTGAAGCAAAAAATTCGTCATGACATGACGGCGGCAAAAGCGGGTTCGCCGCTGCGTAACGGCATTCCGCATCACGGCATGCTGATTCTTCTCGGCAGTAAATTCCTACTGGCAGTCGGCATCTGGGTGTGTCAGGTGTTAGTGACGGTCACGCTAAATATGGAAAGTGGTTCGATCGTATTCGGTATAGCCAATGGAATTACGAACTTCCTGCTGATTGGAACATTGTACCTGATGTGCAGAATTGAGCGCGGGTATTCCACGAGTATTGATGTCAAATTATCAGTTTCGGAAGACGATAAAGTAACTGAAGAATCGCCGGAAACGGCATAATTGACTGGATGAAAAATGAGCATGCTAATTAAAAACTGCCGGATTGTTTCTCCTGAGCTTGATGAGAACGGAGCTTCGATCGAAATAGAGGGTAATTTTATCAAGAAAATTTATCTTCAGACGTCTGTGCTTCCTGAGACAGAGGAAGTCTATGATGCCGGGGGACGGATGGCGGTACCGGGTTTTATCGACATCCATACTCACGGTGCTATGGGTTTCGATATTGTGGACGGCACCGATGAGGCGATTGAAACAATTGCCGCCGCCAAGATTAAGGAAGGCGTAACCTCTTTTCTTGCCACAACGCTTACCACTTCGGAACAATGCCTGACGAAGACCTTTGCCGCCATTGCCCGTTATCAGCAAAACACCCGTACGCAAACTGCCAGGATTCCCGGTATTCATCTTGAGGGCCCCTTTATTAATCCAAGGTTCATCGGCGCTCAGAATCCAGGATTCGTCAGAAAACCTGATAGTGATGAAATTTCTCGACTGAACACAATCGCCCGGATCATGCTTGTGTCATATGCGATTGAAATGGATAATGATCTGGACTTCACTTCGAAACTTTTATCCTGCGGCATAGTTCCGTCTTGCGCCCATAGCGAGGCAACTCATGAGCAATTCCGGCAGGCAAGGCTGAAGGGGCTAAAACACCTTACTCATTTCTGCAACCAGATGTCGCCGCTGCATCACCGGGAAATCGGGCTGGTGGGTGCAGGTCTGATGGATGATGAAGTAATGGTCGAAGCTATTTGTGACAAAGTCCATCTGTGTCCGGACATGATCAGGCTGATATTTAAGATCAAACCGATTGGCCGCATCGCCGTAATCTCCGATTCGATGCTGGCATCCGGTCTGCCCGACAGCGAGTTCAACCTTGGCGGGCTCGAAGTGGTACTGAAAGACAACATTGTCCGGCTGAAGTCCAACGGGGCGCTGGCAGGCGGAACGATCCCGTATTGCCGTGCTTTGAAAAACATTGTTGAACTGACCGGGCTTCCGTTGAAAGAATTGATCAAAACGACCGGCTATAATCAGGCGGTAGAGCTGGGACTTGAGAAATTTGCCAAAATCGAACCGGGTTATTATGCAGATATCGTCATCCTCGATGCCAATTTCAAACCGGTAAGCGTATTTGTCGGCGGCGATCGGAAGTTGTAGCATCATTATAAGCCATTCATCCTGATGGTGCCGACAGTAAAAAACATAACACCGGAAATTCAACAGTTTTTCGCCAAGAATAACTCCAACTTGTTGTCTATGGCAGATGAACTGCACTTGCAGCAGGACGGTTCATTCAAGCTGGTGCGCTGTATAGCGGAATGCATGAAACCATCCAATCAATCTTGTCCACAACGCTATCAGAGCAAAATATTGCCGATTGAGGCCTATAAAT
>CAIPAT010000085.1 GCA_903863035.1 uncultured Lentisphaeria bacterium | reverse complement strand
TACATCTTCGCGCTTCTCCCGAATGCCTTTGTGTTTGCCGGTTCGTTACATACCTTCAGGTATGCGCCTTACCGGCAATTCCCAAAATCTCTTCGGGATATTTCGCGAGACTTGTCAAGTTTATTTCTTGACAGCTCCTAAACAGTAACTTTTTGAATGAATCCCATGGCGTAGGTAATTACTTTGGAGTCAATCCCCCAGTTTTTCGCGGCGGCGTTGATGAGAAAACTTTCCAGCTCGGCTTTACGGACAAGAAAGGTCTCGATGTCTTCGGATTCCTCTTGTCTGGAAACCGGTTCGCGGTTGCGGTAGTCGGAGTCATCAATTTCCATGGAAACCGTGTAGATTATTTCGCCGGTCATGCCGGGGGAATTGAACCCCGGCAGTGAGACATTTGTGACAGTCCCGTGATAACCGGTTTCCTCCAGCAGTTCGCGCACAGCGGTTTCCGGCGGGGCTTCGTTGTCATCAATTAATCCGGCTGGAAATTCGATCACATATTTGTCCGCGGGCGGGCGGTATTGACGGATCAGGACGATTTCGCCGGCGGCGCGCAATTCCGCAATTATCAGTACCGCTCCATTGCTATTGATTCGCTGCGCAGCTTCCCATTTTCGCTCATGACCGTGGTGGTCGACGTAGTGCAGCAGGTCAAGTCGCAGCCATTGGGCAGCGAACAGATTCTCCTTGCCCACGATCTGTGATATATCATTCATCGGCGATGCTCCATTTTTAGCAACCAGTATCAAAGGTATAATGCGAAATATAACACGGGCAACCAGAGAGGAAACTGCCGGAACTTTTTTTTTACATTTTTTTATTTTTCACATTTGCAATCCATATGCTTATATGGTATAATGTTAAGCAGTCGTTGAAGCTTATCAAATTTAAGATTTTGACCTGATTTAATTTCACAAGACAAGATTCAGTTTATCTTATTCCAGCTTTATGGATGGGCTGAGATAAAATAATCAGAACAATTTTTCCGTTTTCTGTTTCAAAACAGGCGGCATGATTTATTCCAGGTGTAACTTTCAGGATTTTTTTTTCAATTTGAAGCATCACGGCAAAAGAATATAATTGGGAGAGATTTTCTGATGATAGCGGCTCTGACCGGAAGTATAGGCTGCGGAAAAAGCACTGTTCTGGAAATATTTTCCCGGATGGAATGGTTTACCCTCAGCGCAGACAAGATATGTCACGATATTTATAACTCCGGAGATTTGGAATTCAGTGCCGCGATTGCGGAGCGCTGGGGCGCTGGTATTATCAACGATGGCGGCACTGCCGACAAAAAGAAAATCTCCGCTATTGTTTTCAATGATAAAAAAGAGTTGAACTGGCTCAATTCGGTTCTGCATCCGATTATTATGGAGAAAGCTGGACACTTGATTTCCGGCGTCAATAATGAATTTGTGCTTTTTGAAGTGCCACTGCTCTATGAGGCAGGAATGGAAGATCGTTTTGATGCAGTAGTCTGCGTTTGGACATCTGCCGCCAGCCAGCATAAGCGCCTGAAAGAGCGCGGATTGGATGAGAAGGATATCCGGTTGCGAATGAATAATCAGCTCTCTGCAGATGTTAAGCTGGAAAAAGCAGATTACGGACTGTTTAATGAAGGCCGTATCGAATTACTAAACGAACAATGTACAATTCTTAACCATCAAATAAGGGAAGAACATGGAAGACAAAGATAAAATCACAAACGAAACCGATGAGTCCCGTCCGAAGAGACGCGGGCGTCCCCCGAAAAAGACAGAAAATGTATCTGACTTGAAAAGCTCATCCAGCGCGGAATCAACACCGGAAAAATACATGGATATCGCTCATGGCTCTACCCGTGTTACGCCGGCTGCAGGAACTCCGGATACAACAAATTATTCAATTCATGCCGAGCCGCAATATCATCCGTCACCGGTTGAAGCGTCTGAAGAAATTGCGCGTCTGATCGGTGATGACGCCTCCGATATTGAACCAGTAATTCCCGCCGTTCAGGAAGAGCCCGTGCAGGAATTGGAAGCAGAAGCGCCGCCGGTCGTCGTACCGGAAAAGCCTTCTCCTGAAAGAGCCGCACCGGAAAAACATGGTTTGCCGAATCAGCAGCAGGATAGTAAAAAGCACAGCAATGGCGGCAACGTCAACAGCGGCAATAATGGCAATAATGGCAAAAAACAACAGGACGATCAACAGCGCGACCGGGTTACTTCCAGTCTGAATATCAACGAGCTACAGGGCAAGTCTATGCTTGAGCTTGCACAGATGGGAACTGAGCTTGGAGTTGAAGGTATCGGCGCCCTCGAGAAATCAACCTTGATTTTTGAAATCCTGAAGGCCAATGCTGAGAAAAGCGGCCAGATGTACGGCAGCGGTTATCTGGAAGTATTGCCTGACGGTTTCGGCTTCCTGCGGTCTCCCGGCTATAGTTATTTGCCGTGCTCCGAAGATATTTACCTGAGTCCGTCGCAGATCAAACGTTTCGCTCTGAAAACCGGGGATTTTGTCGGCGGTCAGATTCGTCCGCCCCGCGAAAAGGAACGTTTCTTCGCCATGCTCAAAGTGGAGAATATCAACCACGATTCTCCAGACCGTAAGAAAGAAATTATTCCATTCAACAGCTTGACCCCGTATTTTCCGACACTGCGGCTGGTACTGGAAGTGGATCCGAAAGAGCTTTGCACCCGGGTAGTTGACCTGGTTTCCCCTATCGGCAAGGGGCAGCGCGGCCTGATCGTAGCTCCGCCTAGAACCGGTAAAACCGTACTGCTTCAGAAGATGGCGAACAGCATCCGGAAGAACAATCCGGACGTTACGCTGATTATTCTACTGATTGACGAGCGCCCGGAAGAAGTAACCGATATGCAGCGCTGCGTCAACGCCGAAGTCATCAGCTCTACTTTCGATGAGCCGCCGGAACGGCATGTGCAGGTTGCGGAAATGGTTATTGAAAAAGCCAAGCGCCTGGTCGAATATAAGAATGATGTAGTGATTCTGCTGGACAGTATCACTCGTCTGGCTCGTGCGTACAATACGCTCCAGCCGCACAGCGGGAAAATTCTTTCCGGCGGTGTGGACGCCAATGCTCTGCACAAACCAAAACGTTTCTTTGGCGCCGCCAGAAATATCGAAAATCACGGCAGTCTCACTATTATCGCGACCGCACTGATTGAGACCGGCAGCCGGATGGATGACGTAATCTTTGAAGAATTCAAAGGTACCGGTAATATGGAATTGCATCTTGATCGGCGTCTCTCCGACCGGAGAATATATCCAGCAATCAACGTTGAAATGAGCGGAACACGCCGTGAAGAGCTGCTGCTGCATCCCGATGAACTGCAGCGTGTCTGGACATTGCGCAAAGCAATGAACGGAGTTCCGCCGGCTGAAGCCATGGAGTTGTTAATCGGCAAACTCAAGAAAATACCAACGAATATTGAATTTCTTATGACTTTGCAGGTTTGACAACCGATACTTTTAACGTTATGATATTGTTTGAAAAATTAGCGGACGGTTGCGGATATCCCGGACGCCGCCGCAATAACTGAGTTTAAGGACGCGCTCAAATGGATGATGGAAAAAAGAAAATAATCATTTACTTTTTCTACTTGATTGTTCTGATGCTGATAGTATCCTCCGCCATTTTAATATGGCCGGTTTACCGCAAGTATCAGAAACGTAAGAGTAATGTTGCTGAACTCAGAGAACAGGCCGCGCTGAAAACTGCGGAATGCGTAAAGCTGAACAAGGAGGTCTACGGACTTGAACATAAGCCGGCGATAGTAGAAAAGGTCGCCAGAGAGAAATTCGGGCTATGTCAGGAAGGTGAGTCTGTGATGCGTTACAAAGAGCAGCCTAAGCCGGAAAATAAGTAAAAAACGGTATTTTTTAATGATTTTTAATAAAAATCAAAAAAAAATGCAAGATTTTTCAATTTAATTTAGTTTACATTTTGAATTTAAGATAAAAGTTCTTATATTGAATCATTCGGTTATTTAAAAATTATTAAGGCAAATTTAAGCCATAAAAAAAGCGAGGAGGCTTTAAGTGAAAGTCAAGGTCTTTTTGATTCTAGTCGGAGTTGCAGCATTGCATCTGCTGTTGATTGCAGGGTTCGCTATCACTGGCGGTTGTAAAGGTCCGGAAGTTTTTGCGGAACGCAGATACATTCCAGTAGAAGGAGGAGCCGCACCTGCCGCTGCCGCTACAGAAACCAAACCGGAAGTGAAGCCGGAAGTAAAAACGGAAGCTGTCAAGAAAGAAGCGCCGTTGCCGGATTTCGCTGCTGAAAAAACTGTTGCACCTGTTAAGGCTGCCACTGCCGGTAAAGCTATTACTGGCGGTTCTTATACTATACAGTCCGGAGATACTCTTGGCAAAATTGCCAGGAAAGCCGGCGTAAGTGTAAGCGCTCTCGCAGCCGCTAATAATATGACGACCCAGAAACCGCTGAAAATCGGACAGACTCTGACTATTCCTGGCGGTTCTGCTGTTGCGTCATCCACTTCCGAAGAACACAAGAAGCCGGTTCATAAGAAAAAAGCTACCGAGCCTAAGAAAGAGGCCAAAGCCGGTAAAGATGCAAAGAAAGACGATACCAAAGTTGAAACTTCTAAAGACGCCGCAACCGCAACTGCCGCTGACAGCAGCTATACTGTAAAGCAGGGTGATAATATTTGGACTGTTGCCAAGAAGTTGAAAGTCAAGGCCACTGATTTGGCTAAAGCCAATAATCTTTCCACTAAGGCTAATCTCAAAGTTGGACAGAAGCTGGTTGTGCCAGGTGCTGCCAAGAAAGCTGACGCTGCTGCGACTGAAGCAACTGCTGACACCAAAAAAGCTGATGTTGCTACTGATGATATCCTGAAGAACGTATCCGATCCGACTGCCAAACCGGTAGACCCGACCGCGAAGCCGGTAGATTCAACTACTGCACCGACTGAAGCGAAAGCTGCCACTGGTGGTGCCGCAACCGTTGCTCCTGCACCAGTTGCTCCGATCGGCAAGACTGACACCGTTGAAGTTTCAAAGGATATTGAAATTGGTAAATTCGCCCAGCAGTACGGAATCAAAGTTGATGACATTAAAAAGCTCAATACAGATATCCCGAAGGATGGCATCTTGAAAGCTGGTAAAATCATTATTATCCCCAGCGCTGAGTAATTTTTAACTGACAATAAAGAAAGTTCAAACGGCTAAAACCGTTTGAACTTTTTCATTTATAACAAATATGTCAAGCAAATCAATCAATAACTTAGGCATCATCATCGCGGCAGGCGGTTCCGGAAAAAGATATGGTTCCGGCAATAAGCTGTTTGAGATGTTGGATTCAAAACCTTTGTTTGTCCATACTGTACTCAATTTCTACGGTTATTGCCCTGATTCAAATCTGGTATTTGTGGCTCCCGAGTCTGAACTGAATAAATTTCGCTCAATCATGGCAAAGTATCTTCCAGGCAACAGAATAATGTTTGCTTCCGGCGGCAATTCACGTGGACGGTCGGTCAAAAACGGACTTGCGGTGCTTGGTAATAATGTCGAGTATGTTGCGGTGCATGATGCCGCCCGTCCGTTAGCCTCTGCGCAGTTGCTGATGAAATGTCTGGAAACTGCTGTAAAATACGGAGGGGCAGTACCGGCCAAACCGGTAACGGATACAATAAAAAGAACCGGTGATTCAGGCAAAATTATCGAGACCATTGACCGGTCGGCGTTATGGCGGGTTGAAACGCCACAGGTATTTCCATTAACCGGACTTAAAGCCGCTTACAACCTTGCGGAAAGAAATGGCATGGAATTCACTGATGACGCCGGAGTAATGGAATATGCTGGATTACCGGTGCATATCGTACATAACCCTGACAATAACCTTAAAGTAACTTATTCTGAAGATATCAGGTTGCTAGAGTATATCAAATTCCACTTATAAACTCATATTTGAATGGCTGTATAGTTTATTGCTCTTCGATTTTCTGTGCGCGCTGCTTAACCATTTCCTGCATTTCCTCACTGGTGATTTCTTCGACGCGGACGTTATCGAAATAGTAAATTGCCGGCGGCCAGTAAGGGTGAATACGGACTTTCATCTTTATCGTTTCCGGTGAACGTTCGGTTGGATTGAAGCCGATGGAATAGGTTTTCCATTCATTGTCCTTGCCGCCTTCCGGAACGAGTCTGGTCTGGTAAGAATTGGTGTAATAATCCTTTCTCGGATGTTTTCTGAACCCTTTAATCCAGATAATCGGGCTGAGTTTACCTTTATAGTCTACACTAAGTTTATAGTTCTGTCCTGGTTTGACCTGGATCATGATTGAGTCCAGGGCTACTCCTTCCACGGTTTCATTGGCGACAGTTTGAAGCGGTTCCTTCGGAAATATCGGTTCAGGCGGTTTAGTGGTACTGTCTATCTTGCGTTTGTTCTTCCATTCCAGTACCTGTTCGTTACTGACCCTGGTATCCATTTTAAGAACCCGGCCTCTGCCTTCTTCGAAGGCCCAGAATGAAGTCAACCCGTCGGGCTTTTCCCAGTTAGTTGCGTTACTTTCGCCTTCGTCAAATTTGCCGTTCGGCAAAAGGTTTTCGCCTGCGCTCAGGCAAAGCAGTCCGGAAATCGCGATGATCGTGAATAGCGTTATTTTTTTCATTCGTCTGCCTCCGATGCTAATGCTTTGAAATAACGACCGACATACTCTTCATAGCCTGCAGGTATTTTTTCCTGTTGTTCGAATTTCACGATGAATGCCTGATGTTTGCGCTGCTTCAGTTTTTCCTCTTCCGACTTTACGGAAGTGTCCAGTGCGGTTCTTGCTTTTCTGAGGGAGGAGGCCATTTCGTTCCTGACTCGTTTGATATCAACGCCGCCATTGATACCGCCTTGTTCGAACTGCCGCATTTTTTCGAGTGCTTCGCGCAGGTCGCCGGTTGGCAAATTACGATCGGATAGCTTTTTGAGTAATGCTTGAGTTCGCTGCCTGAGTTCGCCTTGATTGCCGGACAGGCGTTGATTGATGTCCTGATCTTGTTCCGGTGTAACGCCGGTTAGTCCATCGTCACCGATACCGGATTGCTTGCCGCCGCCGGAGGCTCCGCCCTGCGCGTCTTTGGATTTGTCCTCTACAGTGCCTTTTTCAAATGGCGACTGTGTCAGCCGGGTCGGGGTTTTTCTGCCGCCTTTGCCGGTGGCTTCTTTCTCCACGAACTGGCCTGAAGATTTGCCGGAGCGTCCTTCTCCGGAACGTCCGCCGACTTCGTTATTGTTGGGCATGACGTTGCCGGTGATGCCTTTGGCCTGCATGCTGTCAATATTGCCGTCCATGACGCCCCAGCCGAGGGCGGCATCGGTATCCCAGGTGAATGAATTGGTGGAGTCCTGTGTGTCATCACCCATATCCTCTTCTTTTTCAATCAAGTCTCCGATGATATCGGTGAGTTCGGCAGGCAGATCGGTCAGTTTCGTGTCATTCATTTTGCCGTCTTCCTCTGCATTCCATTTGATGTTATCCTGCTTGTCGGCCAGCCAGCGTTCCAGGTTGGCGGCAATGGATTGAGCACTGCTGGCGGCAGTATCTTCGGCCAGTGTGGCAATTTCAATATTTTTCTTACTTTTCAGAGCATCTCCGGCCTTTTGTAATTCTTCGTACATCTCTACGAATTCATCCGCCATTGCGGAGCTGGAGAAATCCTGATTTTGTTTTTTCGACAGGTCGTTGAAAGCTGCTTTGAAGAATTGAGCCCATTCTGCTTCGCGAGATGCAAGATTGCCCAGAAGTTTTTCTTCCTTTTCGCTCCAGTCGTCGGTTTTATGCGGGTCGAGCGATTCAGTTTCCTTGATAATCTTCCGCTGATCCTTGATGAATTCGTCCAATTTTGATTTTACCTGTTGCAACTTATCATAAAGCTCTTTTTCCTGAACCTCTTCTTTTTTCAGTTCCTGCTGTTTTATTTCCTGCTGTTTCAGAGCCGCCATTGCGCCGAGCAGTTTTTGAAGTTGCTCGATTAATCTGGTCTGAACCAGGATGATTTCATTGACTTTAACAACGGATTTATTATTTTCGCCATTCTGGAACAAGTCGCCAGTCATCTTTTCCAATTCCCCAACTGAACCGTTTTTAATGGCCGTCAGAGCTTCGGCAAAATCTCTCTTAAGCGAGTTTTTCTTAACCATGTATATTGCTTCGGTCTCAGCTTTTGTCAGCAGCGTCTTAATATTTTTTTGTTCACTGCTTAACCTGGATGCTTCGTTTTTGCGGAAATTCTTAAGCTGCACCGAGACCCAGCTGCGGATTGCTTGCTGCTGGTTTAGCGTTTGGAAAAGTAGTTCATAGAGTTTGGAATCATTGCCCTGGCCGATGCTTTCTTTCAATTTTTCGACCAGATCCACCACATGAATCGTGACAGGAACCGGCGTAATTCCGTTTTGTCCAGGCAAATGGTTGTCGGTAGCGACAATGTTTACCTCAGCACTGCCGCCGGGAGGGAACAGACCTGGAATGATTTTGAGTGAATATACCTCCTTCACACGGCTTTGTGGCGGGATGTCATATCTGAATTCCTTGATTGTCGCTTTTCGATCGTTTACTGAAACCACCACTGCAAGGCGATCTATGCCGAAATCATCTTCTGCCGAAAAATAGAGAGGGATAGTCTGACCGAAACCCGCTTCAATATTAGTCTCCCGGTTGAGAAACCTGACCTGCGGCGGACGGTCGTTTGCCACCTTGAAATCACAAGTCCAGATATCCTGGTAAAGCACTCCATCTTCTCCTTGAATGAACGCGTTTGCGGAAAGGTTCTTGTCCAGCTTAAAGTTGAGTGGCGGCTTGGCATTTTTGATTGAATTGTTGATGTTAAATCCGCAAACCATTTTTCCCGGCGATATGGCCGTAATATTTATTGTGGAACCTGACAGTGTTGATATTTCACGGACATTTGCTCCGTGGACTTCGGCTTTCAGATGGGTATATGACGGCGGGCTTACGGTTACAGTTAGCTGCTCAAAACGCGGTTTCTGTTTGACCTTTACTTTAAAATCTCTGCTTGATTCATTCCCGCACTGGACTGAATAGGTCAAGTCTGTGACCATGTTTTTCAAAATGAAAACGCCGCGGCCTTCCTGTGAATCCATCGGGTAGAGAATAGGAACCCCTTCGCCTTTTATCAGTATTTTCAGACTGCCCCTGTGTTCGCCGTCTCTGAAGGCATCAGCCATTATTTTCAGGTCTGCGCCTTCCTGAACCAGCGCATCGCCTGGCGTAACCTGGAATTGGGTGAAATTAAGTGCGGCAAGTTGTGCACGCGGATTAGTGAACCGTTGCAGAGCGTTACCGGCGTAACGGTAGAACGGTATGAAATAGAGCAGGGAAACCGCCGAGAGAATGAGCGTAGTCCAGAATATCCGACGACAACTGCGGTTCTGCCATAGACCTGAAATCTTCATTTTTGAACAACGGGCATCCGCATATGATAAGAACATTTTTTTCATAGTTTCCGGCATGTCGGCATCATCTTTAAAACAGACAGCGTTAACCAGTGAATTGTCTCTGATTTTAAACCGTTTTTCCAGCTCAAGCGCCGCTTGTTTGTCTGTCAGTTTTGCGGCCAGCATCTCATGCACGGTTTTTATCGTCAACACGAGGTTAAGCGTTGCCCAGCATAACACCAGGAATATTCTTGTTCCTGATGAAAACCCGGTGAAATTATCGAAAATAAGCAATATGGCGATGGTCACCAGATTGACTGCAGTCAGACGGCAAAGCGCCAGGAATGCAGTCTGGTTCAGGTTACGCACCCTCATTTTAGTTAAGGTTTCTGATAAATTTTCCGGCATTGCCGTCCTGCTCCGCGTTAAGGTTTATCTCGGTTCCTGGCTTTACTGCCTCAAGCTGTTTAAACATGATAAGTTTGCGGTTCATTTCGCCGCCCTGCTGCTTATGCCGCAGCATGATATAGCGGCGGTCTATTTTCCACTCACTGCCGGCCAGATGCCAGCTCCAGATATCCAGATGCCACAGGAAGCCGCCGTTTAAATGTTTTTTTGCATTGTAAACATCGGCGCGGCGAAAATACGCCATCGTTTTGGCGAATGAAGTGTTGCCGGCCAGATCAAGTATCCAGCGGTCATTAAAGAAATCATCCGCCAGCGGGAATACTTTTTTCAGTTCTGTCATAGCGCTTTCCGGCAGCGGTGAACCTTTCAGATTTTCCGGTCCGTCGCCGGACATTCCAGCCAGCACATACGAATCGGTCAGAATGAATACATCGTATGTGCCTGGGAGCAGATTTCTGAATTCAAAGGAATTGTTTTTTATAGTAGCGAAGCAGACAGTTTCCCGCTGGTTATCCAGTGCTGATACTTTCAGCAGTTTGCCATAACCTTCAACAGTTCCTGAAAGAGGAACGGTTGGAATTCCATGACGTTCTGTAAAAGTTATTTTGACCGGATAGATGAGGTCGCTCATAGTCTGTCCGACTTCGCCTTTTTCCTGTTTATTAAGAAAGATTTTTTTTGGTCCTCCGCCTTTGAACCGGAAAGGCAATGAGATGATATGTCCGCGGGCGATCTGTCCACTGGTCAGCAGTACTTCAGTACCGAAATTCATAAACGGATAGGTGCCTTCAAAATAAATTTTGTCTACTTTGCCGTCTTCTTTGTATTTCCATGGTTTATTCATTTCCTGCTTTTCGATTATCTGGCTGATGGAAATGATATCATCCAGCAGGATTTTTCGTTCATAGGAAGAGCCTGCCGGAATCATGGTGAGCGGCCGGCTGCCGAGGATAGCCAGCTCTCCGCTAAGCATTTTGCCATCGGACATTTCGATATCCGCTTTGTGCCATTCTTCGGCGGATGCGGTTGCCGCCAGCAGCATTGAGAACATGATTGTTAGTATTTTTGTCATAATGATACCTTAGAAAAGGTTAAACCTCCTGCGCAGATACCATCCGGCGACCAGGAGAATGAGCAATGCCGATAAAAAGAACGGTGTTTCAAACACCGGATACCATTCTCGTTCGATATCGTTTTTCTGTATTGTTCCCAATACATCTTTGAGCAGCGCCGATTTTTCTTCGATGTTGTAAATACGTCCGGCCGGACAGAATTTTAGAAAATTGTCATTGGTTACTTTCAGGTCATAATTCTCTCTGAGTCCATCCCCGACAGTTATCGTCATGTAGCGTTTACTGATGTTTCCGGTTTTATTCCGGCAGACGGTCTGCAAGATATACTTGCCGGGTTTCAGATCATGGAATTCGGCGGTGTATAACTGCCCTTCACGGGACAGGGTGAACGCCGCTGCGGCTATCTGGCTGTCTACCGGATATATAGTGGATTCAATTTTCAAATCCGGATCGTTTTGTTCAGCATCAGAGAGGCTGGGTAATGCCGTAACCTTCAATTTTTCTCCAGGCAGCAGTTCGCTGTTGTTTACTGTGACTTTCAGCGCATCATCACGGCTGGCTCCGGCATAGGACAGCATCTGTTCCCAGAAAGTACGGAAATTCATATCGCGTTGACTGCCTTTGCCCCAGAGGTGCAGCGAATTGGTCAGCACGGCAATGACTTTACCGCGCCCATAGGGCAGGGCTACTACCAGCGGATAACGGCCTTCGCCTTCGGCCCAGAGCAAAGTTTCCGCGCCTTCCTTAACACTGTCCACCAGATTAATCCCTTTAATCAATTCGGTTTCTCTGCCGCATAATTCCGACAGCCTGGATGAAAAACCGTTTTTACTCTGCTCTGCCAGCGTAATTTTGAAATTACCTGAAACAAACTGGATTTTATTGCTTTTTACCGGCATCATTGATGCCAGCGGCGAAGAACCCGGCAACTGCCCGAACGATTCAGTGCCGCCGAGCAAAATCAGGTTGCCGCCGTTAGAAACATATTGTTCAAGAACTGAGCTTTCTGCTTCGCTTAAGAGGCCTTCTCGATTGCTGCCTAGCACAAATACATCTGATTGTTTCATTGCCGCCGGGTTGGCCGGGATGCCATTTTTGAATGCCTGGTCAATGTCGGTACCTGCCACATTATAGCTGTCGGCTTTTAATTTATAAAATGCTGTGAATTTTTTTCCACTGTTGACCAGCAGTCGAACCAAAGGGCGGAAACTGTTGGTCAGTACAGGGAAGTAGCATACGGTTTCGCTCTTGCCTTCTTTGACTTCAATTGAGATTTCCCGCTCATTGTTAAGGTATCCGGCTTCATTTGGCAGCCGGTTTAGTTTTAGTTGTGCTGTATGAATGCCGGGTACGGAGAAAGAGTTACGGAACTCAATTATTTTCTTTTCGTCTGGCTTTAGCTCGAAATTTTCAGTTTTCTCCAGTTTTCCGTCAATAATTATTTTCAGTTCAACTGAAGCCGGAGTTTTGAACCCGGTAAGCGCGACCGGAATATTCAAGTTCATTTCTTCATTGGTCCGGAGCGAGTCTGGAATTTGAAACGGATCCAGCCGCAGATCCGGCACAGTATTCATTTCAGACCCGAATTTGACTGCGAATACCGGCAGACCGGCATGAGTGCCGCTGAATCCGGAATGATCAAGCCCGTCGGAAAGTAGAATTACGGCGGCGGTACGGGAGAATCCGATATCTTTATCGATAGTACTGAATGCTCGTTTAAGGTCAGTGCCGCCGCGGGCATTATACATTTGAAGTTTTTTACTGTCATCTGCAGGCATCGATTTGCTGTTGAACACGTATGAATGTTTCTGATAATTGCCGAAATCTGTCCTGGTCAAACTTGACAGAAAGGTCTTTGCTGATTCCAGCCGGCTTTTGCCAGCGGGCATATCGACGGTATTCATAGAGTCTGAGCCATCAAGCAGGAATATCACATTTGAACGCTGGCGGTTCAATTCCCTGATTATTATTCCTGGATTGAGCAGCATTGTAATTGCGACAGCAACCGCGGCCAGCCGCAGAACCATCAGAATAATTATGCGGCGCGGAGGAATATCCAGTCCATAACGGGCGGTATACCATACCGTAGCAAAAGCGGCTGCTCCAGTAAGCAGAATCAGCCAAAGCGGAATCAGCGGATAGAATCTCATGATTTGTTTCTCCTGCTGATGGATTTCTTTATTCCTGCCCACACCATGCCGGGGCTGCCACCGAGTGCGAATTCTGTGGCTAGCAGGATCAGCATTAGAAGCAGCAGTGCTCCGGAAAGATCGGTGCCATTGCGTAGTTTAGTCACTTGACTTGTAATATCCGCCCCGATGTCCAGTAGCGCAACAGGAGAATCGAAAAAAGATTTGATATCTCCGGAATCGCTGATTTCAATGATACTTTCTGAATTGTCAGATCTGACGACGGCGGCTTCATATTCAGCACTGTTGAAAAGAATTACGCCTGGCAGCCAGTTTTCAGTGAAAACGCATTTACTGTTTCCAGTTTTTAATTCTCCGCTGCGTCCATAAGTGGTCGAAAAACCTATTTTATCGCCATACAGTTCGATATTTTCACCACAAACAGAACTGAGACTCTTTTCGCTGCTGCCTGCGGCATAATTGATCAGCGCCGATAGCGCGACAGGAAAAGATTTCAGAAGCGGCCAGTTTGAAAAGTCACGGCGCAAATCGAATGACAACGTTATCCATTTACCTTTGCCTGCCGGTTGTTCTATAATCATTGGTTCTTCTCCATTTACTGCTATCGCATTGCCGGCGGGATAACGGATCTGCTGGATTTTGCGCCATTTAATCAAGTCAAGCTGGAGCAGGTCGTTTAGCTCGGATAGCGGCTTATTGAAACGCAGGCCGCTTTTGTTGAACGGCGTAACCGTGCGGTAGACATTATAAATCTTGTAATTGGAGACTTTGGAAAGAGAAGCATAAGTTTCCGGGCTGGAATCGCTTAGTGGTAACGAGATTAGCACACCGCCATTGTCGAGGTAACGGCGGATAAGTATTGCTTTGTCATCCGGAAGTTTTTCTCCTTGCGCTAGCCACAATATGTTGCATTTTTTTAAACGTTCGCTGGTCAGACTGCTGATATTTTCAGTTTCCGTTTTGATTCCGAGTACCGGATTATTTTTGATCGGATCAATCGCAAACCGGAGGAAATAGAAGGGGTCCAGTTCGTTGTCATGCATATCTCTTACCAGCAGGACATTTATACCGCCGGAGGCGCTGAACGTAAAAAATGCCTTGTTATCCAGCGGAATATTTTCATCGGTTATTTTTACGCATCCGATGAGTCTGCCGCTGCGCATTGGTACAAACACGAACCGGTCGGAAGCGGAGTTCTGCTCTTTTACGGTCAACTGTCTGGTTTGCACGGTTTTTCCATCAATCTCTAATTCTACCCTGACATCTTTTGCACTTTTGCCGTGATTGACAATTTTATATGGAATATTTACCGTCCGATTGACGATCTTCGGAGTTGAATCCAGTTCTATTCCCTCGACTGAAAGGTTTTCGCTGCTGCCGTTGAACGGCATGCAGAAAACCCGGCAGTTCTCAAGAGTTGCGGTGCTGATGGCACGCGACGGTTTGTTATTTTTCTGGAAATCTGAAAGGATGTAGATTTCCCGGTTTAGTCCTGGAGCTTTGCGCAACTGGTCAATTGCGGATTGCATGGAGGCACTCATGCTTCCTGTGGCAGCAGTGAGCTGGGCTTGCCGTAAATGTTTCAATACTTCCGCCTTGTCCCGCGTCAGGCTGATGCCTTGTCTGCCGGACAGCAGAACCAGCGAAGCTCCGTCATCGCCTGACAGCGAATTGAGTATTTCCTCAGCTTTGCGCTTAGCGAAATCAAATGCTGTTCCCCCTGCGGAAAGACTGCACTGCATTGACATTGAATCGTCCAGAATTATGACCGCTTCAGTACTGCCGCCTGTGATGAAGTTGAACCGTTTGAAAAAAATATGTGACAGAGCCAGTACCAGCAGCAGGATTATCAATGTCCGCAATGTCAGTAACAGTATCTCGTGGAATTTCCGACGGTAGGCAAAATAACGCTCCTTTTTGACGAAAAATAACAGCGTGGAGAAATGAATGCGGATTTTACGGCGTTTGAAAAAAAGATGCAGTATTACCGGCAGCAATACTGCCGGTAACGCCCACAAAAAAATTGGATTGCCGAAATCCATCAGAACATTGTCTCCCGTTTGGAAAAGTATGCAGCCAGCGCCCGTTCGAACGGTGTCGAGACAGTTAAAGTTTCGAACGATATCCGCTGGCTGTCACAGAAATTCTTTAATTTGATATTATATTGGGCAAGAGAGGATAGAAAGAAGTCCTTGCAGGCTTCACTTTCCATATCTATAGTCTCGCCCGTTTCTAAATCTTCGAACTGGACTAGACCTTTATATGGGAATTTCAGTTCTTCGTCATTGAGTACCTGGAATAGTATGACTTCACATTTTTTGAAAGTAAGATGATGCAGTGATTTCATAAATTCCGGATCATTGTCGAAAAAATCGGAAAAGATGATGACCATGGAGCGTTGCGGCACTTGTTCGGCGATACGCTTGAGACAGCCGCCTGCATTGGATTTGCCTTCCGGCGACAGGTGCTCCAGCAGTTTCAACAACGTGATCAGATGTGCTCGGGAAAATGTACATTCTACGGCATCCAGAATTTTGTCGTTGTAAGTGAACAGTCCGAAAGCATCACGTTGCTGATGCATCAGGTACATGAACGCCGCCGCCATATAGCATGCATAGTTGAATTTTGCAGGCACCGGCCTGCCGGAAGCCATTCCCATCGAACCGGATTTATCCAGCACAATGTATGAACGCAAATTGGTTTCTTCTTCAAAACACTTAATATAATAGCGGTCGGACCGGGCATATGTTTTCCAGTCAATATATTTGATACTGTCACCTGGCGAATACTTGCGGTATTCGGCGAATTCGGAGGAAAAACCATGATATGGAGAACGGTGCAGGCCGAGCATTGCACCTTCCACCATGGATTTTGCCACCAGCTCGATGTGCTTCAATGAATCGAGTGTTTCATGTGGCAGATATTTGTATTGGCTGTGTGCCATCAGGCGTTATCTCCGTTTAGTTCTTTGGCTCCGGTACATGTTTCAACAGCATGCTGATAATTGCGTCCGGAGTGAGGTTTTCCCCGGCAGCATGAAAATTGCAGGCCAGGCGGTGTCGCAGCACTTCGTGGGCGCAACACCTGACATCGTCGCAGCAGACGTTGAAACGCCCGTTGAGCGCGGCGCGGGCTTTGGCTGCCAGCATCAGATATTGTCCGGCGCGCGGGCCGGCGCCGAAGCTCAGGTTCTGACGGATGAATTCCGGAGCTTCCGGGTTGTCCGGGCGTGAGAGTCTGGCCAGGTCTGCACAGTATGAAATTACATGGTCGCTGACCGGAATTGCACGGACTACTTTCTGGAAATAGAGCAACATTGGTCCGCTGATGATTTTTCCCAATTTTACTTCGCGGTTGCCGGTAGTTTGTTTCAATATCTGGATTTCCTGTTTACGGTCAGGATAATTCAGCCGGATCAGGAACATGAAACGGTCTAATTGGGCTTCGGGCAGGGGATAGGTGCCTTCCTGTTCAATCGGGTTTTGAGTAGCCAGCACGAAAAATGGTTCCGGCAGTGTGTATTTAATCCCGCTGTTGGTTACATGTTTTTCCTGCATGGCTTCCAGCAGCGCGGCCTGGGTTTTCGGCGGTGTGCGGTTGATTTCGTCAGCCAGCAGCAGATTGGTGAATACCGGTCCTTTTACAAAACGAAGCTGTCTGCGTCCGCTGCCCGGCTCTTCATCAAGAATTTCAGTGCCGGTGATATCTGAAGGCATCAGGTCCGGCGTGAACTGCACCCGTTTGAAATTCAGTTCCAGCACATGACCGAGGCTTGATACCAGCAGCGTCTTTGCCAGGCCGGGTACCCCCAGCAGCAGACAGTGTCCGCCGGAAAGAATGGCAATCAGCACTTTAGCAACCGCTTCATCCTGTCCAACGATTATTTTGGCGATCTCGGTCTTTACAGCATGGAACCCAAGCTTCAGTTGTTCAATGTCCTTCAGCAGACTGTTTTCGTCATAGGCCATTTTTTTACCTCGTATTTCAATTTTAGATATTTATTTTTACGATTAATATTTAATATGCGTCTTGTTAATGTGTCATGAAATACGTTATCAGATCTGCTCCAAGACGGAGGGCTGTTTCTGTGGAATAACAGACACTGCCGGGACGAGGTGTACCCATCCATCCGCCGGCGATGTCCACCGGACTGTAGATAAGCTTATAGCGTTCCCCGTCCCTGATTCCGTATAACAGCGGTTTACTGCAACCCGGATATTTTACTATGGCGGCATCAGAAAAGCCGCTCTGTACAAATTTGAATGGACCTTTGGAAAATGCCGGATCGCTGTCCGGGATGCGTTCAAGTTGCCGGTCCGGATAAAGGATTGCGCAAATCTGCCTGACACTGTTATCGAATTCGTTAAGACCAAGCGAGTTGTTTAACAGCAGGAATCCGCCCTTGTCCATATATGTGCGCAACCGCTCGATTTCCTGCGTGGTCAGCTTGAAAGCACCGATGCCGCTCAGATAGAGGAAGGGATAATCTTCCAGCGGCATTGAGGCTGGATTGATATATACAGGCTGGGTACCTGCGTCAATATTGACATTTTTCGCCAGATAGCGCATGAATTTACTTTCGGCTCCCGGATCAGAATTCCAGATGCCGCTGGTCTTGACCTGGGCAAAAACGATTTTGTCAGGGCTGGCAACTTTGTCTTTCTCACTATAGGTTTCGCCGGATGCGTAAGCCATGCCATTTTCAAACCAGCCGATAGAATATGCCGTCAGATTGACTCCAATCTCTGTTGCGGTGCGGTTCTGATAAATCTTCGCATCGGAGATTAGTGATGGTTCGGCGTTGTCCCAGCCGCAGCCCATGCCGTAAGGGGAAATTACTGCTGCCAGTCTCGACCCGATATAGATGCCGTCCATTGCTGGTTCGATAGTTTGTCCTGTATTAGTTTTTGCGCTGCTTACCGGAATGACCATACGGAATACCGGGTGGTCAGGTTCCAGCCGTTTGATTGGAGCGTCGGGCAGGATTTTGTGAATTTCCTCCAGCGCAGAACGATAAAAATATGGTGACCCGACAATCGAGTCAAACCAGATCATGCCGCCGTCAAGCAGGTATTGCCGGAGTTTTCCACGTTCTTCCGGTGTGAATTTCAACGATCTGCCGCCGGAAAAATACAATATAGGAATTTCTGACGGAGAACCGCTGAAAGTCGCAATGTCAATAGTCTGTACTTTATATTCCAGTTTCATGTAATTCTTGACTATGCGAAGCAGTTGCTGACAATCGGCGGACACCATATTCCAGTCGAACACACGGCTGGTGAGGCCGTTTTCCCAGGTATAATCAATATAGCCGCCCCATACGACTTTGCCGATTAGCGCGGTAGGACTGGGCGGACGTTTTTTTTCGGAACGGCGCAGCGGAGTTGCCGGCAGCGGAAGCGGCGGCATTGCTTCTCCGCCCTGGCGTCGCTGGGCTTTGGCAGCAGGCGGTTTGCCGACCGGTTTCAGAAAATCATCTTCTCCTGCGGAAAGCGGCAAAGCAGTTCCGGCAAGCAGCAATCCGGAAAAGAGCATTGACATTAACAGATTATTTTTCATTTTTCATCCTCTTTGCGGGCGATACTCTTGATTATTCTATCTGCTGAAACGGCTTCATGTGAGCGCGGGGCTTCAGTCAGAATGTTATTCAGATATTCCCGTGCTTTACGGTATTGCAATGATTTGCAGTAAAATTCAGCCAGTTCCAAATTTGCTGCTGCGGCAGTTAATATTGCAGGATTAAGCTTGAGTACAGTTTCGTAACATACGGCGGCACGGCGCGGCATTCCCATATTTTTCAGCACTTTGGCTTTCATCAAAATCAGTTCCGGATTCAGGCGGGATTCCGGTTGAGAGTTCTCGATCTGTTCGATATAAATCATGGCTTCGTCATATTTTTTCGTAATCATACAGTTTCGAATGCTTATAATCATGCCGCTGACCATGATTTTCTGCTGGCGATCCATTTTATTACTCATGGAATTGAGCCGATCATAAAGCTGTGAGGCTTCTTCGAAGCCTTTATTGAATAATGCGAGATCGGCATGAAGAATGTCAAACAACTGCTTTGATTCGAACGGAATATATTTGCGCTCGATTTCGTTTAACTGCTTTTCTGCATCGGCATTTCGGCCCATGCTGTAGAAAAGCATCCTGGCATATTCCAGTTTACTCATAGCCAGACATTTCGGGTTTTTAACCTGAGTGAGAAATCTTTTGAATTCTTTTTCAACCTCTTCATATTTTTCTATTTTCAGCAGATCCTCCAATATAAGTCCTTGGAAATAATTTAAAACGACATCTGGCGGAATGAAATTATTTTTTTCCAGTACTTTTGAGTAAAATTCAACGGCCTGCTTTTTCATTTTAAGCTGGATGATGGCATTTGTGATAAAGGCATAACCTTCGCGCTGGATACCGATGGTTTTTTCCTGATCTATAGCTTCTGAAACCATTTTCACTGCTTCGTCATCTGGAATGAGTTGCTGATCAAAACGGTAGGCTACCTCAATTTGCTGGACGGCGCGTCCATTGTCGGATTCCAGTACCGCCGGATATTTTCCTTGTATGAAATAATAATGAAAACTGCGATTATTTTGCACTGTTTTGTCGCCCCAATTCCATTTCGCCTGTCCGGATATATTGGCCGGTTTACAGACGATGCGGTACATCTGAAACTTCTCCAAATCGAGCATAGCTTCATTCTGCCATGAGAAGTCCGGCAGCGGATGTCCCTGCATATCGAGGAGTGGTCCCTGAGCTGCGTCCAGCACCGGAGTAAACATTTTATCCGGGATGATTGTCATATTTTTGTCATTCGGCCGGCTGTAAGCCGCGATAGCAAAACACGACCATTGACTATTGGCATGCAGATATTCGAAACGGTGAATGCCTTTAGTCAGTTTTACCGCTCCATTATACATTCCAAAAAGACCTTCACCGACCCAGTGTTTACCCGGCCAGGCGGCAACTACTTTATTATCTATCAGCAGAAATGAGGCATCGGTTGATGCTGTATAAAAAGTGTAATTATCGTCATTGGAGATGTCGATGAAACCTTTGTATATATGTATGGAATTCAAATTCTGCGAGTATGGATTCCCCCCGGAAAAAACTTTTTTAGTAAAGCCTCCGACTGGTGTTCCACTTACATCCCACAGCTTTCTGAAATCTTCGATATTATTCACTACGGTATCGGTGTTGAACCTTTTGACAAGATGCAGCAGTCCGGAAATTTGTTCTGCCGATTTCCGGTTTTCCGCTTCGCGATAAAACTCAATACTCAGTTCTTCCCCTGGAGAGCCATCAAAAAATACTAAAACCTGACTCCCCAGACGCATCAGTACCGTAATGCTGCGTTCCTGACCGCCGGAATCAATCAGTCTGGCGCTTTTTACTTCATCCGGCATGAAGAACGTCAGTTTTGCTGAATTCTTGGAATTGTCTCCGGGTACTCGCTTGCCGGCGATGGTTATTTCCCGGTAAGAGTCAGGAATTGCCGTGGCGAAAATTTGTGTCAGTGCCGCTGTTAAGCAAAAAATAAAAATCATATATTTCATATCTTAGTCGTTACCCTGAGATTTAATTTACGATTAATATAACGTAAATATAAGAAGAATATTACCATGAAATCTCATATCGGGCAGATTTTTTGATAAAAACACGACATTTTCGCATGACTTGTGTCTCACATACAGACTAAAAGAGAAAACAGTGGCGGTCTATCTATCAGGAGTTGTTGTTATGCAATTGATAACTTTTCCCGCCGCTAAGGCTACACAGGGCTCTTTCAATATTTATTATGTTTCGTCATCAACCACAATTTTTACTCTATGTGCAGAACTCAATTCTTGTATAAATTTGCACATTTAAACTTTTATATACACCGAAAACGATAGAACCTATTGATGCGAATAGACGTTTTTTGCCTATTAAAATCTAAATTGTATTTAGATTGCATTATAAAATAGCTGTTTCATGGATATATTTTATAACGCTTCGGCTGACAAAATATTATCCTCCGGCATTTGTTATGCAATTGATAATTTCTTTCGCTACTGAGGCTGCATATGGCTCTCTTAATATATCATCGTGCCTTGAGTTAAAAGTATACAGTTCCATGTCTTTGCTTAAGTGTTTCCAGCCATAATAAGGAAGCGGGATTTTACCTTCTAACGTTTCTTTTGCCATGAATAAAGATATTTTACCGTCATAATATTGTACTGAATAGTTTCTCCCGGCATTCATATTATGCCGATAGACGTCTTTCATATTGTTTATGGTTTGTTCCCCCCATGCACTTGAAAAACGCTTTGAAATAAAATCCAGTTGTTCAAAATTACGATCCCGATGAAATTTATGGCTGATCTTAAATGTCAAATAATTAATGCAGTTTAGAGGTCCCCATTTGACGGCTGCAACAATAAGTTGCATGTATTTGTAAATTGAGGGCTGAAGATAACAATAAGTTTCCAGCAAGCCCAGAAATGCGATTTGTTTACCCATTCTCTTTAATTGCTGCGCAATTTCATATGCGATGATTCCGCCTAAACACCATCCGCAGATAAAATATGGACCTTCCGGATAAATGTCCAATATTTCAGAAATGTAATAAGCCGCCATCTCTTCAATCGATTTGTGCGCATCGTCAGGAGAATAAAGTCCAAGAGACTGGATGCCGTATACAGCCCGGTCATCAAGATAATGGACCAGATTTATATAGCTGAGAATATCGCCGGGAGCAGTGTGAATCAGGAACAGCGGTGGTTTACTGCTGGATGTCTCAGCAAGTTTTACTACCGGCGACCAGACGTATTTATGTCCAGAACTGTTCCGAATATAATTGCATATTGAGTTGATGGATGTGTTGTGATATAATTCTTCAAAAGGAATTTTTATTCCAGTATGAGATTCAATTTCTATCAGTAGCTTTATGGCGGACAAAGAGTCCACTCCCAATGCAAGGAAGTCGGCATTTGCATTAATATTCCTTCGGTGCAGAACCTTTGAGAAAATCAGGATGAGCTGCATTTCCAGCGGGCTTTGAGGTTCTGCCTGATCTGTGGTCTCAGTATGATTTTCTAATTTTGGTTCCGGCAAAGCCTTGCGGTTGATCTTGCCGTTGGGAGTAGTCGGGATCGAATCTATAACAATAAAGCAGGATGGTACCATATATTCGGGCAATTGCGCTTTGGCAAATTCGCGGATGTTGTTAATGTCGTAGTTATTTGTAAATGGAACGAAGCAGGCAATGACAGACTTGGAACCGTCCTCATCCCGCAATTTAACAGCTGCGGCGCGTATGTCCGGATGTCTGGACAACACAGTTTCTATGTCATCCGGTTCAACCCTGAAGCCGCGGATCTTGAACTGTTCATCTATTCTGCCGGCAAAGATCAATTCCCCGTTTGGCGTGAAAATTGCCTTATCGCCGGTTTTATACATTCTTTCATTTTTGATGAAAGGGTTTTCCGTGAAAGCAATGGCTGTTTCTACCGGTTTATTGAGGTATCCCCTGGCGACACTTGTTCCTGAAATATAAAGTTCGCCTTCAACTCCAACAGGAACCGGCTGTTTCAATTTATCCAGCACATATACATGAGTGTTCGCTATCGGCCTGCCTATGGTTTCCGGATTGTTGCCAAGCGTGGCGATAACAGTCGTCTCCGTGGGACCATAGGTATTGATGACTCTGGTTCCTTGAACATATTTATGCCAGCGCTCAAAGCGTTCCGGGGAAGCTTTCTCGCCACCGATGACGATGGTATTGACACAATTAGGAAATTCATGTTTTTTCACAATGTCGGCAATTTCATGCCAGTAAGAGGTCGGAAGGTTAAGGAAAGTAATGTTTTTCTGCTTGATGAAGGTGAAAAGTTTTTCCGGCGATTCTAGCATGCCGTCAGACATGAATACCAGTCCGCCGCCCGCCAGCCATGTCGGGAATATTTCCTCTATCGAGATATCGAAGCCCAGCGTACTGAATTGCAGTACGTTATCGCTGGCGTTAAGCGCATAATCTCCGATGACAGAATAGTTGTGATTTAACAGATTGCGTTGCGATACCATTACACCTTTGGGGATGCCGGTTGAACCGGATGTGTACATAATATAAGCGGTATCGTCCATTGAAATATTCGTTTCCGGCGGAGGCAGCAAAACATCTTCAGCATAGATTTGACGCACTGTCAGGTCAATGATTTTGATATGTTTAGGTATATTTTTAGGAATTTTTGCTTTGTCCCTCACTGCGGAAAGAATGATTTCAGTGCCTGAATCATAAATCATTGCTTCAATTCTTTCCTGAGTCTGCCTCTGAATATCCAGCGGCATATAAGTGCCGCCGGCCTTAAAAATGCCAAGTATGGCAATCGCCATTTCGATAGATTTATCTGTCAGCACTCCGATGATCCGGTTGCTGCTGATTCCATACTGGAGTAAATGGCTGGCCAGCCTGGTTGCCCGATAATCCAGTTCGCGATAAGTCAATGAGTGTTTATCCCCTGTTACCGCGATCTTTTCCGGATATTTTACCGCCTGTTTTTCAAATTGCCGGATATACGGAGTTTCCAGATCAAAATTGCGTTCTGTATTGTTCCATTCATAAAGAATTCTGGATTCTTCGGCATCGCTAAGAATGGATATACTCCGAAGTTGATTTTCAGGCGTCTTTTTCAAGTTTTCGCAGAAGTTTTGAAAACACTCGATAAATTTTTCATTTTTCTGCTGGTACAATTCCAGTTCACAGTTGCCTGTATGGCTTATTTTTATTACGAATGCAGTCTGCGGAATCTTATTCAGATTCTTATAGCGGATGAAAATATCCTGGTAGAATGTTTTTTTATTTAGAACTGTTTTTAAACCTCCTTCTGTGGATTCAAAATTTGCTTCTGCATTTTTAGATAAATCAATATTAACCCGCATTGGCACAATTCTGGCGAATATAGATGGAAAATCATTGCCGGCAGAGTAAGGTGTGTTGAATGGAACATCAAATTCCTCTTCACAGGAAATCCTCGCCAGAAACATCAGGAAGATTGATAATGGGCTGATTTTCCTGGCAATTGTGAAATGAATTGGAACAGTTTGAATGCAATTTGGACTGAGCTCATCCGTTTTCAGAATGGTGATTTCCGGTATCCGCAACTTTTGCAAGCTTTTCTCCCAGAACGTTTCCGAAGCAGCGCACTCCTTGTAATATTTGTCCAGCATTTCGCGACTGAATTTTTCTGTCAGAAACGTTCCACTCTGCAGCCCTGTAGAGGAGATACTGACAGCATTCCCTGCCGTATCGGTTATTTCAGACAGTTTGACAACCCCGTTTAACGCGGCGATGGAGATGCTGTCATTACTGACTTCGATTATTTTGCATGGGGGGACAGTCAAATTCTCAATTGCAAAACTGATTCTTTTAATAATATAGAAAATATTGCCGGATACGAATTTCAGAGTTCCCATCGGATTCCCATAATTGCCGAAATCCAGCGCTCTTGTCAGGGCCGAAATTTCTTCGATGCTTTTGTGAAAATCAATCGTACAGGCGTCAGCCGGTCGCAAATACTGCGGATTATAAGTACGTTTGGTTAAGTCCTGCGCTATTGGTGTGATTGTTCCATTATTCAAATTAAGCACCAGAGACTTGAATGTGTCTAAAGCCTCTCTTGTACATTTCATATTGAGAGACCCCGAGGTATCATCTGGCGATATCGAAACTTCCTGTTGTTTAAGAATATCGCCGGCATCAATTTCTGTTGTCATCAGATGCCATGTGACGGCGTGTTTATGTTCATGATTTATTATTGCCCAGGTGGTTGCAAATAATCCGGCATAGCCGGGCAGGGGGGAATCATGATAATTGATGGCATATTTCAGCGGTTGAGAAAGGATATGCTGATCCAGGATGCAACTGTTGACTATACTGAACAGATAGTCAGGACGAACTGATGAAACAATATCAGAAATCAGCTTATTTTGCGGATGATGACACTGGATTTCGTGTTCATCCGCCCATCTCAGCGTTTGGTCGTCATCAGTGAATATGCCATTGATATAGAATTCATTATCAAGCAGAATCTCGCACGCAGCTTTGGCAAGCGCGGTTCCGCCGATGATATAACAGTTGGAACGTCGGTAAATGTTTTCTATCTGAAGAACAATTTCCGATATTGGAGTATATGGATTTTTTGTCAGCGTTTCGGCCAGAGAAATATAATTCCGGGAAAATACTTCAATGTCTTTTTCTTCGAAATAGGCTGTATCGTATTCATACCAGCCATGAAGCATATTATCTCTTTCTTCCAGCACAATGATCAAACTCAGCTTGGCGGAATCACTGCCGAGTTCTTCGTAATGCACTTTTATTGGGTAAGAATCAGTTTTTGTCCATGGCAGATTCTGCAGCACCATGGATATCTTGAAGAAAGGTTTTTTTCCGTTTACTGTTCCGCCGCAGTTTTTATATACCGTGTTATATGGAATGTCTTGATTTTCATAAGCTTCCAGCAGGGTATTCTTAACCTGTACTAGAAATTCTTCAAACGACGGGTTGCCTTTTATTTCGTTCCTTAAAGCAAGCGTGTTTATAAACAAGCCCATGATCTCTTCGGTTTCAGGCAGATTCCGGTTCGCTATTGTGGTTCCGGTGGTAATATCCGTCGCTCCTGTATACTTATGTATTTGAAGTTGCAGCAACGCAGTTAATACCATAAACAGACTGGCATTATTTTCCGTTGCCAGTTTTTTCAGTCCGCCAGTTACATCCTGGCTGATTTTGACATAGTATCGTCTGGATTTACCTTTGCCCTGAAGTTTTTTCTGGATGGGCAGCGGCGGAGTGACTGCATGGTTGTCAAGTTTTTTCTGCCAGTATTTTAACTGGGCCAGTGGCGCGGAAGTCTTAAGGTAATTGGTCTGCCAGTGACAGAAATCAGTGTATTGCCACTGCAGTGCGGATATTGCCGGTTCCTTACCTATGGAAAACTGAGAATAGTAATCCGCAAGCTGTTTGAAGAATAGAAAGTTGCTCCAGCCGTCAAAAATAAGGTGATGGATCGTAAATATAAAACGGAAGTCGTTATCTTTTAACTTCAAGAGTACGCAATTAAATAGCGGAGCGCGCGTCAGGTCAAAAACCTGGAACCGCTGTCTGCTGATTTCAGCACAATACCGTTGCTGTCTTTCGTTTTCCTGCATGGCGGAAAGGTCATGAAAGTGGATTACAGTTTTCTGGAACTGGTTAACTTTAAAATATAATTGATCATTGATAAATTCAAAACTTGTCCTGAGAGATTCATTCTGCTTAATAATAAGATTGAACGTCTTTTCTAAAATATCCGGCTTGACGTCTCCATCCAAATATATTTCGCAAGGAATGTTGTAGGCGTTGTTATTGTGTGATGATTTCTCTATGAACCACATTGTCGTTTGGGTAATGGAAGCTGGGTAGAGATTGTTTTTAGCAACTTTTACTTTTTCGAATCTGACTGAGGTACGGCTTGAACTGGATACGTACTTGACTGCCTGAACCAGCTGTCTCAATGTGGGATGAGAGAACACCAGCGAAATCGGCAACTGTACCAGCAGTTGCTTTTCGATTTCCATACTCAAGGCAGTTGCCAGCAGGGAATGTCCGCCCAGCATAAAAAAATTGTCGTCGGGGGTGACAAAGTCCAGATTCAAGATCCGGCACCAGATAGACGCAAGTGTTTTGAGCAGCGGGTCATCGGCATCAGTGGCGGAATCAGTAATTTCTTCATGGGTAAATTCCGGTTCTGGTAAAGCTTCACGGTCTACTTTGGCATTTAGCGTAAGCGGGAGTTCCTGAAGTACTGTATATGTGGCCGGAATCATGTATTTCGGTAATGATTTGTTCAATAAATTGCGCAGTTCTTCTGTAAGCTGCTTTTGTTTCTGTGGCTTTCTCAGGATAAAATAGGCCGCCAGATATTTAATTCCGTTTTCTTTTTCTCTGACGATGACAACGCACTTGGCAACATTTTCATGCTGAGATAAGACTGCCTCAATTTCACCTAATTCTATTCTGAAACCGCGTATTTTAACTTGATCGTATAGGAATTTGTATTTAATTAATGTAGGTCAGACATTCCTGTCTGACATTTCGCAGGCAGGAATGCCCGCGCTACATTACAAAGAAGTTCCGGCGCAGCCGGTTAAGTTCAAAATCTTTTCTGCCGTAATATTCAATATTCCCGTCAGCATTGATACTGCCCAGGTCGCCGCTGCGATATATCCGTCTGCCGGGCAGGAAAGGGTCTGGAACAAACGCTTTACTGGTGAGTTCAGGCAGATGGCGATAGCCTCTTGCCAGACCGGCGCCGCCGATGCAAATTTCACCTTTGACTCCACGCGGTACCGGATTAAGTTCTTCGTCAAGGATATATATTCTGAAATTACTGACTGGAATTCCAATGTGCGGCGGTTTTCCGTCGTCGTCGCCGGCTTTAAACATTGACCATGTCGAGTCCACTGTACATTCAGTCGGCCCGTAACGGTTGGAAAAGACGGCAGGAAATGCACTGCCTGGTTTTTTATTTATTTTTTCGCCGCCGCATTGCAAATATTTCAGTGAAGTATTGTTTTTCCAGTCGGCACTGAGTAAAAGTTCGGCGACTGGCGAGGAAAGGAAACACTCATTAATTTTATTTTCGGTCAGCCAGTCAACCAATTTCTGAGGCTGCAGCCGCAGCATTTCCGGAATTATATAAATAGTAGCGCCGTTGGTCAGATGCGCCCATATTTCGCATACTGCTGAGTCAAACCCGGGACCCGCGCTTTGACTGGCCCTGTAATGTCCTTTCTCAATAAAGGTTTTGTGGTACCATTGCACCAGATTCAGCAGACTGGCATGCTCTATTTCCACTCCTTTCGGGGTTCCGGTGGAACCCGAGGTAAACATGATGTATGCCAGTGAGGAAGGAGATATGACCGGCGGGGATGACAACGGAGCCAGCGCGGATAAATCCAATTTGTCCAGCAGGATTACTCTGTCCATGAACCCGGATAATTTTCCGGCGTACTGCGATTCGCTGAGAATGTGTCTAGAGTTGGTGTCATTGATAATGAAACTCAGCCGCTCCACCGGAATGTCCGGGTCTATCGGCACATAACAACCGCCGCTTTTAACTACTGCCAGAAGTGCGATTATGTAGTTGATCGAGCGGTCAATATAGACCGCAGCCGCTTCGTCAGCTTTGATGCCGCGGAGAATCAAACCGGCGGCAACGGAGTCGGTGATTCTGTCAAGTTCGCCGTACGTGAGTTCTTTATCGCCTTCGACCAGCGCGATGCGGTCAGGATATTGTCTGGCCTGCTCAGTAAAAAGCTGATGTGCCAGTTTATTGACTGGGAAATCATCATTTACTTCAAGAAAAAACGGCTCACTATTCATCAATATTCCTTAAAAGCAAGACTGGTTTTGCCGGCAGCCTTAAATGGTTTTTTGTAAAAAAACGATATTATTTCCTATTATTAAATAATAAATCATCAAGCTGCAAATATACCTTATATTTGTAAATTTTCCAAAACAGCAAGGATTATTTACTAAGATATTTTGCATATTATTGCTTCGCAAACCAACAATATGCTATTAAGGCAGGATGATGGATTTGATAGGCAAATCCATGTCTTGCCGGAAGGGGTGCTGGTCAGAGCTTGTAGAAGGTTATCTTTTAAGTTGTGGAGGCGGAACGTTGAATACAGTCTTTTCTTTTTTGCCGGTAAAGAACTGGCTGGGATCGTTTTCGACGCTGCTGATGAGTTCTGCAATTGCGCTTAATGAGCGGTCGAGGCGGGTCAGCGTCAGAGCCATACGGTCTTTGAGTTCTCCGATATCGCCGACGACTTTATCGCGGCCGTTTTCACTGTTGTGGAGGAAAGTCCGGATTTCTTCCAGTGATTTGGAGAGAGAATCTGCGAGTTTCTCAATTTTCTCAGGCGGCAGCGATTTTGCCAGGGCTTTAGTACCGTTTTCCAGATATTCCACGGTTTCAATCAGCTTCTGGACCCGTTCCTGGGTGAATGCTTCGCGGAGATTGCCGGTACTGTATTCAATATCCTTAGATATCCGGTTGAAGCGGGAAAGCATATCGGTCATGTCCTGGTTGTTCAGGATTTTTTCGGCACAGTCAAGGGTGATCTTAAATTTATCCGCGAGTTGGACATAGTTTACTTTTTTGAGTTGCTCGAGCGTCTGGCTGATGTTCTGGATAACATTAGTCACATGTGAGGTGCGGGATTTGATATAGAAGATGCCCGAGGGGGGAACTACTTCCAGCTCCGGCATCGCGTAGCCGTCGCCCTCACTGACCGTGAGTTCCAGATAAGCACCGCCCATGATGCCCGAGGCGTTGAGCAGGCATGCCAGATTTTTCTGTTCGATGATGCTGGTTATGGTCTGGGAGTCTGAAGGAGTTATCGAAATGTTTTTTTTGACCATGTCTATTGATGATGGGAACAGGCTGAAATAGACATCAATGAATCCGTCAACATCGCGCATGCTGATGCGTGAAATGCGACCCACCGGAACGCCCATATACTTTACCGGAGAACCGACAGAAAGACCTTCAACTGAGGTATTAAGCACGGTCATTGCATGAAATCTTGGTTCAAAAAGTTTGGTAATGCCGACCACAAAAAAACTGCCGGCAATCATCGTTGCCGCGATGATTACGAAAGCTCCCAGTTTTATCTTGTTTGCCCGTTCCATGTATAGTTCCTTGTTTTATATGCTGAATGCCGCAGTGATGATTGCGTCAGCCAGGATGATCATAAATATAGCACTGATTACTGCGGAGGTCGAGGCCTTGCCGACGCCTTGTGCGTCTTTTCCCGCATCAAGCCCCTTCATGCAGCCGATGGCGGCGATAATAACGGCGAAAAACAGGCTTTTAAACAGCCCTTGCACCAAGTCTATCGGGTGAATCACTTCGAGCGTCTTGAAATAATACTCAGTAGGGGAAAGATCGAGTTTGCTGCAGGTGATGACCATACCGCCGAGGATTCCGCATACATCAGAAAAGATCGTCAGACAGGGCATGATCGCCAGCATCGCCAGAATTTTTGGTATGACCAGATAACGCGAAGGGTCAAACCCCATAGTAATCATGGCATCGATCTCTTCAGTTGCCTTCATTGTACCGATCTCGGCGGCAAACGCGGAGCCGGACCTGCCGGCCAGAACAATTGCAGTGATCAGCGGAGAGAGCTCGGTTACAACGACTGTTCCGACCAGGTTGACCACATAGCTTTCCACACCGTAACGCGAGAGTTGAACGATAGCCTGAAACGCCAGAATGACTCCAACCAGGAATCCGAGCAGAGAAATAATCGGAACGGCATCACTGCCGGATTTGTCCATGTAATAGGCGGTAGTCTGCCATTTGACTTTACCCGGGTGGCGGACAGTATCGGCCAGGGAGTGCATCAGTTCGCCGGTGAATGACATCAGCACTTTTGCCTCACGGCAGACAATGCAGATACCTTCTCCTGCTTGCAGAAAAAGCTGGCTGAGCTGTTTTTCGTGCATATCAGTTTTTTCCTGTATTCGCCGGGGATATAGTAGCCGCGGCGATTTCTGCGCTAAGCTTTTCTGTGAGTTCGCGTACCGCCTTTGAAGCCGCTTCCGCAAATTCAACCGGAGAATCCTGCTTGAAAGAGGCAGAGGCTGAAAGCTCTTTCAGCAGCCTGATATTCCCCGTCTTGCGTTCTTTCAACTGGCAGGTGATTTGAACCGATACTGTTTTAGTCGTCAAATTTATCTCAAATGAGTTAAGCGTTCCGGATAAAATATAACTGCGTTCGTCAAGCATATTGCCGCCAGGCTGAGAAAATGCGGCCATAAAATATCTGGAGATCATTGTGTCCGGAGACTGCACCCATTTATTATAACCGTCAATCACAATCCGGTACTGTTCTGTCCGGTAGCGCATTTTCAGTCCGGCCCCGGAAAGATTTTCAAAGTCCTTTACTTCAATAACTGTTTTTTCCGGACAGCATGGTTTGGCTTGCTCCAGATCGAAAGTCTGGGTTTCGTGGTATGTTTCGAAAAAGCATCCGCCCAGCAGCGGTATTGCCAACATCAATATTATTGCCGGATATCTGATCATAAAATGTGTACTCCTGATAATTTTAATCAACAGGTATTTTATCCTGATATGTACCAAAATTCAAATTTCTTTTGGTTTTACGGATGTATTATGTTGGTTTAAGATAGTACCATTGATTGTAAAAGTAAATTATTCTGGTATTATATTTCTCTTTGTTTCATTGTGTTAGAGAATAATATTTTTGATTATATGATATATGAATAGTGAAGATAAAATCAAAGAAGTGACTGGCGAACCGCTTTTAGCCAAAGTGAATTCTCCTGCGGACATTCGTGGTATGAGTGTCAGTCAATTGGAAGAACTCGCGGGTGAAATTCGCGAGCTGGTAATCAATACTGTTGCCGCCAACGGCGGGCATCTGGCTCCTAATCTTGGCGCGGTGGAACTTACCATGGCCTTGCATTATGCGTTTAATACGCCGGAAGACAAGCTGGTTTGGGACGTCGGGCATCAGGCTTATATTCATAAGATCATTACCGGACGCAGAGATTTCTTCAAAACCCTGCGGCAGTTTGATGGTTGCCTCGGTTTTCTTGCCAGAGAGGAATCAGAGTATGATTGTTTCGGCGCCGGGCATGCCGGAACTGCAATTTCCGCGGCCGTCGGCATGGCTGCCGCTGCTGAAAAACAGGGACAGAAACATAAAGTAGTCGCGGTCATAGGAGATGGCGCCCTCAACTGTGGTATTTCATTGGAAGGGCTTAATAGTGTTCGCGACACAACCAGAGACTTGATCATTGTCCTGAACGACAATAAAATGTCGATTTCAGAAAATGTCGGGGCCATTCCTTCCTATTTGAACCGTATTATTTCCGGCAGGGGGTACAACCGGTTTAAAGCTCTGGCCAAAATGATGTTGAAAAAAGTGCCTCACGCATCTGAAATCCACCGTAAAATTCAACGTCTTGAAGAAGCCACCAAAAGCATGTTTCTGCCCGGCGTATTCTTTGAAGAGTTGGGCATACGTTATATCGGCCCGATTAACGGACACGATTTTAATGAACTTATCAGAACTTTTGAGGCAATTAAAGAATTTCATCGCCCGGTATTGGTTCATGTCATCACTGAAAAAGGCCATGGCTACAGTCCGGCAGAAGCGGCACCTGAAAAATATCACGGGCTGTCCGCCTTCGACCCGGAAACCGGCGAATGCAAATGCGGTTCCGGCATCTCTTTTTCCTCTGCTTTTGGAAAAACAATGCTGGAGATTGCAGCAGCGCATAAGAATCTTGCAGTGATTACTCCGGCAATGAGCGCAGGAACCGGTCTCAGCGAATTTGCCGCGAAGTATCCGGAGAAGTTTTTTGATGTCGGTATTGCCGAGGAGCATGCCGTAGTGTTTGCCGCAGGGCTGGCGGCTGGCGGAATGCGTCCGGTGGTGGCGATGTACTGTACGTTTCTCCAGCGGGCGCTGGATTGTGTTTTTCATGATGTCTGTCTCCAGAATCTGCCGGTGATTTTCTGCCTGGACCGGGCCGGAATTGTTGAGGACGGACCGACGCATCACGGCATTCATGACCTGTCGTTCCTTCGCGCCATCCCGAACCTTACCGTCATGATGCCTAAAGATGAAAATGAACTGAGGTCAATGATTCACTTTGCATGGCAAATGAAGTTGCCGGTTGCGATCAGATATCCGCGCGGCTGCTCCGGCGCTGAATTTGAAATGTCAGCTCCGGTTGAAAATATTGCTGCCGGACGGGCTGAGATACTTGGAGAAGGCGCGGATGTTGCGCTATGGGGATGCGGCAGGGAAACTTATACTGCACTCAAAACAGCCGAGCTGTTAGAGAAGGAATATAATATTTCCGCGACTGTGGTCAATACCAGATTTATCCGGCCGTTTGACAATGAACTCCTGAAAGCTCAGGCTGCGGTTATGCCGGTGGTCACGATTGAAGACAGCCAGACTTGCGGCGGTTTTGCATCGCAGGTGGATGAGGAACTGATCAATTTTCAGCATAAAGGCATCAAACACTTTGGCTGGGGAAAGCAGATTGTGCCGCATGGCGCCATTGAGACCGTAAGAGAACATTCCGGTTTCACTCCTGCGGGAATGGCTGATGAAATCGCCAAATGGCTCGAAAAAGCCGGTGCAAATTAAAGACCAATTGGAAAAATACGGTTGATAAGGCTATTTTAATAAACATTATGTATCTCTGAATCTTATATTTATGATGAGGACGCTGATGAAAAATATTTTACTGGTTATGATATTATGCTGTGCGGCAATTTTCGCGGTGGCGGCCAAGGACGAACCGGCTGCCGCCGATAAAATTCGTGAACTTGAGGAACAGGATAAAAAGCTCTCCGCCGAAATGTTCAAAGTAAGGATGGAACTGATTAAAAAAGACCCGGCATTGTTCAAATTGCACAAACAGATCATTGCGCTTCACAAGGAACTGGCGCTTAAAATTGACAGCAAGAAAGAAATGCGCATTCTGCTCAGTAAATCTGCTGATATCTCAAAACAGATTGAAGAATTGAAAGCTCCGGCGGTCCGGGAGAAAAGCAAGTAATCTGCTATTTGATCTGCAGTTTAATATTTTTTCTTTGTAAAAAGTAGCGGCCGTATTCGTTGTGAACGGATACCAGCAATGCCGGGATCGTATCTCCGAAATGGCGGTCTTGCATGGCGCGGGTTATATCGTTAGTATTATTGACCGCAATATCGCCAAGCCGCAGCAGAACATCGCCGCGTTCGACGTCCTTGATGCCGATTTCCGGCAGTCCGCTGACTACCAGACCGCCGGAAAACGGATAATGCAGGGCCTGAGCCAGATCTTTAGTAAGCGGTTGAACTGTAATCCCAAGTTTTACTTCGCACAGTCTGCCGCCATCGGCAGGCAGCATCTTTTCAACCTTGAGTTTGAATGATTTGTTATTGGCGGTAGTGACAATAATTTTATCTCCAGCCTGCATTTTCCATAATTTGCGGGACAGTGTCATCAGGTCATTCAGGTCGGTATCGTCAATTCTGGTAAGCCGGTCGCCGGTACGAAGCCCCGATTCCCAGGCAGGAGAATCTTTGATGACATCCTTCAGGAAGATGACCAGGTCGCCGTCTTTCATCCGCTGCACCGCTGGAATAATCCCTAACGACACATTGGCGAAACGTTCTGGAATCAGCCACGCCGCCAGTACGTTTTCAACACGCTGCAGCGGAATGGCGAAACCGATACCTTTGGCATCCTTGAGAATCGCGGTATTTATTCCTATCATCGCGCCGGTGAGGTTAATCAGCGGCCCCCCGCTGCTGCCCGGATATACGGCGGCATCGGTCTGGAGCAAATCTGAGAAAACCACCTGTTCATTGTGGGTTACTTTGCGTCCGACTGCGCTTAATACTCCTTGTGAAATGGTACTGCCAAGTCCGAACGGATTGCCTACTACAATCACGGTTTCACCGAGCAGAAGATCGCCGGGATCCGCCAGCGGAATCGGCTTCAAATCGCCGTTGACCCCGTTGATTTTCAGCAATGCGATGTCGTTCAGGTCATCTGCCGCCAATACCTCCGCGAGGTAACTTTTTCCGTCGTGCAGTGTGATGTTAATCTTGATCGCCCGGTAAACAACATGCGCATTGGTCACCACCAGGCCGGATTGATCAATAATACAGCCGCTGCCCAGTGAATATCCTTTCTGCTTGTCAAATAATGTTTCTTCCGGAGCGGCATTGAAGATGCTGCCCGGATTCTCCAGCCCCTGCGGCACTGCGTCAATCATTTTTTCCGTGCTCAAGTTGACAACGCATGGCAGGACTTTGGCTATAGCCTGCACTGTCGGCGTAATCCTGCTCTGCCGGGAATCGCTGTCTTCGCCGGCGGTACAGCGGTTTGCCGCCAGCAGAAAAGTTGCGCCGGTAAAAAATATTATCGCAGTTTTAAATAAATAATTTGATTTCATTGTTTTTAGTTGAATATTTATTGTATAATTGTAATGATAAGCTAGCCTCCGGAGCGCAAAAATCAAACAGATAAGAGAAACTATGACTACGGAAAAATGCCGGACAGGGGAGATTCTCCTGCAAAATGCGTGGAACAAAATCGATATTAACGGCGAATATCTCACTGAAGACGGCAGGCCTTTGCGGATTTTTTCGCCGGGCACCTGGAACGTTGAATCCGGGCCGGATTTCTCTAATGCCAAAATCAGTATTGACGGTAAAATACTGACCGGTGACGTGGAAGTGCATGGCAATTCTTCCGACTGGTTCAACCATCGCCATGACAGGGATTCCGCCTATGATAACGTAATTCTGCATGTCGTTGAATATGAAGATCTGCCGGCGCACAGGAGAGAACTGCTGCCGCCGGCATTGCTCATCAAGCCGGCCAGTGCTGATGCGAATGCCGAAAAGATTAATTCCGGTCGCTGCGCCGGATATTTTTCCCGCCTGGAAGCAAGCCGGATACGTTCGATGCTCACTGCCGCCGGGATGGAACGCTTTTACCTGAAAAGCGGCAGAATTCTGCGCCAGATGCTGCTTGCCGGCGCCGAGCAGACCTGCCTCCGGCTGATGTTCGAGGCTGCCGGATATAAAAAGAACCGCGAATGCTTCCTGGAACTTTTCAACCGCTTCTGCGAATACCCGGCCGATATCAGAAAAGAGTTTTTTGAAGCTATTCTTTGGGGCGAATCCGGCCTGCTGCCCGACCCCGCCGTAGCCATCCTCTCTGAAGAAATGCGCCGCTTCTCCGAAAATACCTGGCGGCAGTGGTGGAAAATCCGCATTGGTTCGCGTCCCGGCATCGACTGGCGGCGCAATGGCGGACGCCCGGTGAACAGCCCGGAACGCCGTATTGCCGCAGTGGTCAGCTTGTACCGTTCTTTCGGAGAAACTCCGCTCCGCACTCTGTATGCTCATATTGCCGGTATCGCCAGTCCTGAAGCGGCTGGTCGGGAACTGGTCAAGATGCTGACATTGAATGATGTGCTCTGGGATAAATACACCTCTTTTGAAGTGGTCAAGAAACCCGGTCCCGGTGCGGTGCTCGGCGCGGACAGCGCACTCGAAACTGTGGTTAATGTCGTACTGCCGGGGATGACGGCCGCCGCTAAAATAGATGGCCGTGCGGACGACGTTCATGCTGCCGCTATCTGGAATGTCCTGCCGTCCACGCAGGACAACCGCATCACCCGCGTTGCCGCCGCCCGCTGGTTTCGCGACAAGACTGCAGCGGATCAGGTTTTGACCGGAGCTGCCGTCAGACAGGGAGTAATTCATCTTTTTCAGGAGTTCTGCGATAAATGTCACACCGATTGCAATTCCTGCCTGATTTATAATTCGATATGATCCGGATTCCGGCAACAGGTTAAGATTTTCTTTAACCGATGTTATTTTGGACATCCTGGACACCTGTGCTGCATAATGCGTTTTCATAATCTGTACCTGCCATGGGCCCGGCCCCCCCTTGGACAACCATCGCGGACATTCCGGCCCCCGCATTCGCGGGCTTCCCCATTTTGGACATTCTGGACAATATCCAACCACATATGCACAGAGACACAGAGAAATCCGTTTCTATTTGTCTTGGACAGCCGACTCCGATACTTTGGAGTGTCGTTGAGCATAATGCTTTTCAATTTTACAAACATTCCGGACAATCTGGACACTGTTACGCAGAACGTTGCCGGTGTAGTGCTCTCGATCCCGATCCTCCGTCCGACACGGACGGCACTACAAAAAATCCCCATTCCGGAGACATTAGAGTGCCGTTGAGCACAATCTTTTACAGTTTTCATAACCACTCCAATACATTTGGATAGTCGCTGAGCACAGTGTCTTTCAGTTTTACAAACATTCTGGACACCCATCCCCGCACATTTTGGACAGCCCGTCCGAGACGGACGGCACTACACCAAACCCATTTTGGACAACCAGCACTCCGATACTTTGGAGTGTCGTTGAGCATAACGGTTAAACATTTTGGACACCACATCTGCACATTTTGGACAGCCATGCATCGGCAGAATAAACCGGACAGCCGTCCGTCCCGCAGTCGCGGGAGACAACCTTGGAGCCCCGCAACTGCGGGATCTGTGGCAACCGTCTTCCGAGCCCGGTTGTGACGGAGCACAACCCTCCATTTTGGACAGCCCATTCCGAGAGTTTAGAGTACCGCTGAGTACAACGGTTAAACATTTTGGACAGCCAATTCCGAGAGTTTAGAGTACCGTTGAGCACAACCCTCCATTTTGGACACCACATCTGCACATTTTGGACAGACCTGCGGTAGTAGAATAAACCGGACAGCCGTCCGTCCCGCAGTCGCGGGAGACAACCTTGGAGCCCCGCAACTGCGGGATCTGTGGCAACCGTTTTCCGATCCCGGTTGTGACGGAGCACAACCCTCCATTTTGGACAGCCTTTTCCGAGAGTTTAGAGTACCGTTTAGCACAACGGTTAAACATTTTGGACACCACATCTGCACATTTTGGACAGACCTGCATCGGCAGAATAAACCGGACAACCGTCCGATTCCGGAGTCTTTGGAGACTCGTTTGAGGCTGTTGCATTTTTGTTTTTTCATTTTCAACTTTCAATTAATTTTGATTCCATGATTTATAATTTTCAACTTTCAATTATCCTTATGTCTTTACATATATAGTGATTTTGTCAACCAGGGCGGACAGATGGCCGGGCTGTCAAAGCCCGCTGACGCACTCCCGTACTTCCAATTCCCTTCGAGATTAACCATGAATTTTACATTGAAATAATTCCTGTCCGGTGCTATACTTATTACCATTGGGTTTCTTTTTTTGAAAAAATAGGAAATTAGCGCAATAAACTACAGAATTTTTGCCGTAAAATCTCCACGGCCGGGATAAAGGATACTTATGAAAATAAATAGAGCTGATACCGTAATCAAAAATCACTTTTCACTGGTGGAAATCCTGGTTGCAATTTCAATCATCGCCATTCTGCTGGGCCTGAGCGGCGCCGGATACACCGCTGTTCAGCGCAAAATAGCCAGAACCAGAACCGAAGCCACCCTCAACAAAATCCGAGTCGGACTCGAATCTTTTAAATCCAAATACGGTTATTATCCGCAGCAGACAACAGTTGGACCATTTCCTTTGTACATTGTTACTTTGTCCACAGGAGGTACAAGTGCAGTTAATGCAGATGCGTGTTTTGAACCCAAATATTCTTTTGCTCTATTTACTGAATCCAGTAAAATAAAAAATGAGGATGCTAAGAGCTTATCTACTAATAAAATCATTTAAACCGGATAAACTGAACAGATTCGATTAAAAACAATAATGGCACTGGCCAACTGTACGAGCCCAAGGAATGAGACATCCTCTTTTTCGTACCGCACATGAATTTTGC
>CAIPAT010000084.1 GCA_903863035.1 uncultured Lentisphaeria bacterium | reverse complement strand
CCTTTGGAGCGTCCGGAATCGCGATCCATGACTACGCGAGCCGATTGGACCTGGCCGTGCGCCTGAAATAGTGCCTGGAGTGATGCGTCTGTGGTCTTGAACGAGAGGTTGCCGACATAGAGATTCATTCTTCTTCTTCCTATACGCCATGATGATTATTTTAGAACCGAAAATCTTTCCATGGCTAGAAATATATTTCGATATTACTCTTTAACCCCGGCAGGTAACTCTCCGGTTTGCGTCAGCCTGAACCCAGGCCGGCTAAATTAACCATTACCCGACAAGCCTGATTCCCGTCCGGTAAATGTTGACAACCCCGGCATCGATTTAACCACTGCAAAACATTATTGAAAATGCTGTAACTATAAGAATAACAACTGAAACCATAAATGCAAGCATCGATTATGAGCCGCAGGCGGACTGCATTGACCTGAATAGCCAGTCTTATCCCGCGTTTCTGCGGCCACCAGCACAGATTAATAAAGATATACAAATTTATAAATTATGGATGACTTTGACGACAACACCGTGTCAATTTGAGACAGAGGTGCCATTCCATCTGATCGTTTGTTCAGATTCAATACCTAATAAATCAAGCACCCTTCCGACAGTCTGCAGCACAATATCGTCAATCGTCTGAGGGCGTGTGTACATTGCCGGCACTGGCGGTGCAATAATCGCGCCCATTTCCGCCAGCGCGGTCATTGAACGCAAATGCCCCAGATGCAGCGGGGTTTCCCGGACTACAAGCACCAGCCGCCGATGTTCTTTGAGCACCACATCCGCGGCGCGGGTCAGCAGAGAGCTGGTGACGCCGCAGGCTATTTCCGACATGCTCCGCATTGAACATGGTATTATCACCATGCCTGCAGTACGGAAAGATCCGGATGAAATGGCAGCGGCGATATCCTCCGGCGAGTATTGAAAGTCGGCCATTGCCGCCACAGTTTCCGGAGTAATCCCGGTTTCCATCGGAATAACCCGCCTGGCGGCGCTGGACATGACCAGATGCGTCTCGACTCTCAGCGCTTTTAGCTGTTCAAGAAGTTTAACAGCGTAAATGCTGCCGGATGCACCGGTTATACCGACGATAATTCTGGTTTTGCTTTCCGGCATCATAAACTCCTTTTAATTGTCAGTTTTATGTTCATTCTGTCCGAACTTTTCCGCTTCCGCTATTTCAATAAAAGTCTGCGGTTCTTCCATCCGTCTGGCGGCGGCTCCGGAGCGCAACCCGTTCGCTGTCCAGTCGCCGGCCGCGGCGCGGGCGGCACATTCGTCCCAGGCGTCACACCAGATGCCGAGCGAATAGCCGAACCACGGTTCCTGCGGCTTCAATGCCGGCAGTCCGAGTTTCTCCCATATCTTTCTGGCATTTTCCATGTATTCTTTTTTCGGCAGCGCGACCGGAGGCATATCGAACTTTAAAGTCGCGTCAATAAACATGGTGGACTCGATCCCCGGGCCGCTGGTATGCGGGGCATGGCCAAGTGCGCGATAGGGAGTTATATGCACATCCTCAACCGGATTGCAACGATAGGCGATCGCCCATAAAATGGCGTCAGTATTGTCCGGATTTATATCCTCGTTCACCGCTATACAGATTTTTCCCACCGCCGGCTGAAGCGATGAAACGCCTTCGAACATCCGCCATATCTCCGTTTTGGGCATGTTCCGGTCAACCACCACAGTAACAATTTTGCGGAGGTTAGTCAGCGGTTCATGCATGCAGACCCGCTTGACGCCTTTCAGTCCCAGGGCATCACGCAAATGCGAAAGATACAGGGGCTCGTAAGCCAGACGCTTGATCACGCTGGATTCAGAAGGCGTGACCTGTGAAATTATCGAACTGATAATGGCGTCTTTACGGCGAGTGATGGCAGTGACTTTCACAATAAAATTGTATTCTTCTATCTGGATGTAACCGTGGCTTTCGCCGAACGGGCCTTCCGGTTCAAGGAATTCAATGTCCACCAGACCCTCGACAATCACATTGGCTTCCGCAGGTACTAAAAGATCGGAAGTAATACATTTTACAACATTTACCGGCCCTCCTGCAAGTCCGCCCGCCACGGTCAGTTCATCAACATCCAGCGGCAGTTTCTGAGGTCCGGTATATTCCACCACCGGCGGAGCTCCCAGCACAATTGCCACCGGCATCGGCTTTTTCAACTCGCGATAACGTTTCCAGTGGACGTAAGCTCCGGCCAGCGTGGCTTTTTCGGTCATCACGCAAAGCCGGTCAGAGGCTTTTAAGTTGCCGCGGTACAAACCCATGTTCTGAATGCCGGTGTCCGGGTTTCTAGTAATCCACAAACCGGCAGTAAAGTACGGCGCGGTATCGAAACCTGGAGTTGACACCGGTATCGGCAGCGCTTCCAGGCCTTTGCCCTCACCGCTGACGTCTTTTCCGGTCAGTACAACTTCCTGACAGACGGCTTTATCAACGGGTCGCACCGGAACGGGATTGGCGATGGCGTTGAGCCAGCGCTGCCCTATTTCCGACTCCGGGCAGTTCATGCCGATGCTGTAGATGGCGGGATTGGATGACAATACGCCTACACCGACTTTAAACCCGGGATAATTCCGTTTTTTACCATCGGTGATGCTGCTGAAGAGAAATCCCCTGCGCTCCTCCTGGCTGATGCCGCCGCAGAACTGCCAGCGGACCAGAGGATGCATTTCCGTATCTTTATTTATCGGGCACTCTATCCGGTGAAGCAGGCCGGCTTTATCCAGCTCCTCAATATGCTCCTGTAAATCCCGGTACGTACGGACATGATCGTTTTTTACCATCTCCACTTCTCCCCGCTGTTAAAGCTGTATGCGATTTTTGATTTCTTGAATTATGACATCGCACAGTTTATGGCTGTTTTCGCACACAGCGGCGATGCCGCGAGCCGGAATCCCGTCCCAGTGCATCCCGGCGGACACCATGACATTCACGCTGAATTCACGGGACAGACTCATCGCCATAGTTCTGGCTATTTCGTCCTCCTTGTGTCCGGCCAGCGTTATGACCGAAACTGATACGTCCAGCCGTTCCTTCCGGTTGACGCGGGGAGCGCACTGGGCTACAGCCACCGCGCCGATGTGCGGACGGTCGCCGCCGGTAACTGAGACGGCAATATCTTTGCCGGCCAGTGTAACCACCGCGTCCAGACGGTACTTGCCGTTTCCGGCTTCAGCCGTAAAAATTTCCGGTTTGTTTTTAACTTCCGGCATATCGGGTTTCTTTCAATAAACTATTTGTCAGTGCTAAAATCATCAACCTGCGGGAATCCTGCCGGATATTGAACATCAAGCGTTTCCTCGTTCAAAGTCACCGCCGCATTCCGCGGCACTCCGGCCGTCGGTCCGCCGACAGCGTCCGTATGTACCAGCGTTGCTGTACGGATACCATTCAACAGCCATTTGCCGGCAACGGCGCGTTCGGCGCATTTGTCCCATTCGTCGCACCAGTCGCCGAGACTGTAGCCGAACCATTTTCTGGCAGGCCTGATTTCCGGCAGGCCGGCTTGCTTCCACAGCTCTTTTGCTTCTTCCATATATTGCTTTTTCGGCAGCGAAACCGGCGCCATCGGATATTTCATCGTGGCATCAATCAATATTTGGGATTCCCATTTCCTGCCGCCTCTCAGCTTCGGCGCGTGACCGTTGGCCTGGTAGTCGCATATCTGAATATCGGTGGTCGGATTGCAGCGGTAGGCAACCGCCCACATGATCTCCTCCATGCTGTCCGGGTCAATATCCTCGTCTACCGCCACTGTTATTTTGCCGACTGAACGCATCAGTACGGTTGACGCGCGCATTGCGCGCCAAACCTCTGTCTTTGGAGTGTCGCGCTGGAAGACAATAGTCGTAAAGCGGGCCACGCCGATTAAGTGATCATACAGCACGACATCTTTCACATAATCGTTTTTTAACGTCTTCTTCAGAAAGTCATACATGATCGCATTATAGCCCAATGACTTTATAACGCCTGACTCCGACGGGGTCAATTGTGAAATCATCGAAGTAATAATGGCATGTTTACGGCGGGTGATGGCGGTCAAATGAATGCAGTGGTTATACTCCTCTGTTGACATGTAACCGTGGGATTCACCGAACGGAGCTTCCATTTCCAGCTCTCCCGTATCAATCCAGCCTTCAATGATGATACTGGCATCAGCCGGAACCATCAGCGGCACGGTCTTCGCTTTGACTTGACGGATGGACGCTCCGGCCAGGCCGCCGGCGATATCCATATCTTCAATGTCATTCGGAGTCTTCTGCGGCCCGATCACCTGGATTGACGGCGGCGCCCCGACAATTAAAGCCACCGGCATTTTCTCCCCGCGCTGTTTGTATTTTGCCCAGTTCCGGTGAGCATCGCCGCCGGTCTGGATAAGCCACATGCCGTTCATACGGTCTGATGCTTTGATATTGACCCGGTTCTGCGAGAAATTCTGCCGGCCGGTGTCCGGATCTTTAGTAACCCACAATCCGGCGGAAAAATAAGGGGCGGTATCAAAACCGGGAGTATTGTTCGGAATCGGCAGTCCGGCCAGACCTTTACCATCGCCGCCGATGAGTTCATCGCCGGTCAGTACAATCTCGTGAACCGGCGCTTCCGCGGAAGGAATTTCTGTCGCCGGAATCGGGTGTTCAATGGCTGCTTTCCATTTCGCAGTTACGCATTCGCGCAGCTTTTTCCGGTCAATCACGTCCTGCGTAACATCAAATTCGCTGTCCAGACCCAGTGAAACCGCATAGATTTTTTCATTGCCGGCGGTTGTCGCCACGCAGACGTCGCAATCACCTTTATACTTACGCCCGTTACTGTCAGTGACATTAGTAAAATAGAACCCTTTGCGGTCTTTGGCTTCAATATTGGAAACATAACTCCAGCGGACAAACGGATGCAGATGGCGGTCTTTGTTGATTTCAGTATCCACGGTATATAGCAACCCGTATTTATCCAATCTTGCGAGGTGCTCGTACAAATCCGGGTATTTTCTCTCAAATGCAGCCATTTTCTGCCTCCTGTTCTGTGATTGATATCATTATGAATGCGTAACAGTTAAATTAAAACCCGAATATAAATAGTCAACATTGGATTCAGAGTTCTATGCTGATTTTTATTTATCATGGAAGGATTATCTAATTCTGCTTGAAATATCCCAAAAAATTGTCATGTATCAGGGCATTGGATGCGACAATACCCTGCTCCGGGAAATTCTTTTCGTCGGACAGGCGGCTGCCGATGCCCCAGACTTCCTCCACGGGCAGTTGCGACAGGCAATGAAAGATACGCCTTCAAAGCTGTGACTAAAGACGGCCGCAGCCTGACCGCGTTTGTCAGGAAGGCCGATTATACCGCCGCCAAGATCTGACGCTCCGGTACAGTATTACTTAAACTCCAGCAGGCGCAGATTTGTGTCCGCTGGAGTTTTTTTAGGTGCCAGGCCTTACTGATTTTTTGCCTCTGAATGAATACTGACTGATGCTTTCGAGTCATACGTGGATTCGCCGCATTCATGCCGCCATAGCCTAAAGCGAGCGTCCGACGGGACGAGGCTATCCCGGCCTCAAAATCGTTTAAACTGATCGCGGGCAAGTTATATTCAGTTTGGTGAAATGTAATTATCTAAAAATAATTGTCCTTTATTTTCACATATTAGTCCACTTTAATTGTCTACATATTAGAAACTGCTTACTTAAATAGTTGACATTTGGGTTAATTTCGGTTAAAATTAGATATAGATATTGAAAACAATACGTAAAGAAGACAAGTATGGTAGCAGCAGAAACAACAAAATATTCGGAACGGAAGATTGCCGCGGCCCTGGAATCATACATAGTTGATTATGAACTTGCCGAAGGCGTGCAGTTGTCCCCGACTCCTGCTCTGGCAAAGAAGTACGGGGTTTCTGCGAAGACAGTTCACCGCGCGATCAATCGTCTGGTCAAAAAAGACATGGTCTACCGGATTCGCGGCAGTGGTACTTACGTCCGTAATCACGGATGTCCGGCCGAAGCATTAAATGTAGGACTGTTTCTCTGGAAACAGCCGTCTGAGTTGTCAGTTCTTGACCATGCGGCCTTTGACTATTTTACGGACGACCTGATGATGAAAATCAGGCATCATGGGCACAAACTTGAATTGTTTTTGGACAGTATTTTTAATAAAAATGACTGCCACATCAACAAAATGTCGATTGACAAGTTTGATGTAATTGTAGTTGCAGCCGGCATTCTCGAAGTGGCGGAAGAAAGGTTGCGCCGCTTTCGCGGCCATGTCATCCTGATCAATGATGATATTATCCATCCCGGTCCATGGCATCAGGTGATTTACGATTATCATGCCGGGTTCAGTAAAGCCCTGGAGTATTTACGCCAGCAGGGTATCAAGCGGATTTTCGTTCCCGGATCAGCCGGGATGGAAACAACTGTCCGGCGCTATCAGGCACTTGAAGAAGAGGCTCTGCGGCTTGGCTATAAACATGATGATTTGACTTTTTACGGCGGGGACTGCGGAACGCTAAAAATGATGGTAATGGCGGGACGTGACTGCGGAAAATATTATCTCAATAATTTTTCCCGCGATACCGCGATAATCTCAGTAAGCGACTACTTATCTGTCGGGATCCTTGATATTTTCAAGGAGCAGGGTGTCGTAATTGGGCGCGATGTCAAACTGGTTAGTTATGACAATCTGGAATCGAGAATGCCTGATCATGAACTTGGATTGAATTTCACCGGCATCACCCATCCGCTGAAAGAATTTGCCGACAGTACGGTCAGAATGCTCAACGACCTTATTCGTCAAAAAGAACCTGATATGTACCGGGTATATATTGTTCCAGCACATGATTTTATAATCCGTGATTCTGCATGATCTTAATAAAAAAGCCTGATATTAAACTACAAAGGAGACAAAATGAGAAAATTAAAAAATCGTAAGTTGTTGACGTTCACGCTTATAGAACTTCTTATCGTGATCGCCATCATAGCAATTCTGGCTTCAATGCTGCTGCCGGCGCTGAACAAAGCAAGGGATAAAGCTAAAAGCATAAAATGCCTCAATAATCAGAAACAGATCGGGGCGGCGTCAATGTTCTATCGCAACGATTACGGGGAGTATTTTTATTGTCCCTATCTCGGGTCGATTGACGCAGTTACCCCGTCCAAACTCAGCTGGATAACAATGCTGATTTATGTGAAGTACATAAAAACGAATATCATACATTGTCCGGACACGGTAGTGCGTAATTTATACTGGGAGACCTACGGTGCGGCATATAACAGGAACAGTTCGAGCGTGATAAATCTGATTCCGGTCACAAGGAAATACAGTCCAAGCGCAATTTCCCTCGGACTTGATTCCGGAGTCCTCGCATCTAGTGGAAATACAGGAACTTATGCGATGCTGTTTGCAAGTACTGGAAATTTTTACGCATATACTTATCTTGTCCATCAAAACATGGCGAACATCGTCTTTCTCGACGGACACGCCGCATCTGTCGGAAAAAACGCGCTGAATAGCGCGAGAAGCTTGCAACTCTATGATTGGAATGGAATTCAATATCCCCAAAAAATCTGCTATGTGCTCAGTCAAAGCCGGTTTGTCGTGGAACAAGTGGGAACAGATAGCAGATAAGTGAGGTAACTTTTTTGAACAAGAAAACATATGCGCTGTTCCATGCTTTTTCCGTCCTGCTGGTTTGTTCGATTTCGGTCTCTGCATCGGAGAAAAAGGATGCTCTCGAGCAATTACGGGTGAAATTCTCCCAAAGTGAACAGCGATTCGCAGTTCCGCGTCAGGAAAACGGACTGGAAATATTGAATCAGTCCGGGGATGGCGGCTTCTTTAAAGAGCACGCCGCTTACGCGCAAAAATATATCGCGGAGAAGTTATTTACGCCGCGACATGACTTTGACAGTGAGCAAGTACAAATGACGTCAATAGCAGCTGAAGCATTCGACAAGTTGTGGCGTCTGGCCGCTGATCTGACCAATGGGAAAATTCCTGAAAGCAGGAGAGACGAGGCTGAGGCTAAATTATTGAGAGGTATCTCCGCATACGGCGGAATAGAAATTTCCAGAGAAAAAATTCGCAATGGGAGATTTCATGCGTCCTGCTTCGCCATCCCGCGCGCCGCCGCATGGATTTATTTCTGCCTTTACGAAAAAATGAAGAACCCTGAGTACGCCGGGGCAAAAGAGATTCTGCGCAAGCTGACATTTCAGGCATGGAGCGTCCCCGCTCGCGGCGATGCGACCGATGAGAATATTGTCAGCGTGGAGCGCTTCAGGAACCATAGCTGGTGGGTTGGCGGGAATGCCACTGGCTACCGTCCGTTGCTTGAGTCCGCACTTGTCAACAATTCCATTGAAATGGTTGACGTGGTCTCTAAAGTCGCCTTCCGCAGTCTCTCGTCGCAGGCGTCCCAGTGCGCCTTTCCAGAATCTTTTTGGAGCGAGGGCATCACCGCAGATGGCGCGGGTTGGGGTCATGGACGGCAGTGCCTGGTGTGGGGCTATCCGAAAGACGGCAGTAACGGGTCGCTCGGCATACTGGCGCATCTCAAAGGCACTCCATGGGAGTTGAATGCGGGAGAGAAAGAGCTGGATGTTCTGTTCAACTATTTCAGGGGCTCGTCTTTTTACTTTTACAAAGGCGCGGTACCGCCGGTGGTGGATCGCAACAATTTCAATAAGTTCACGGGCGAACGCAAGGAGATTCCTTCAGCCAGCACGGCCCGCCAGTTGACCCGGGCGTACGGCGGAGAGATGCCTCGGGAACGCGCTGCCGAGCTTCAACAGTTCCTTAGCGAATCGAAAACCAACGCCCTGTTCATGTTGAATTACCCGGACGGACAATATCACGGGACGAGATACTTCTACAACAACGACGACGCCATCAAGAAAACTCCAGCATATTATGTTTTGATCAACATGTCAAGCCGCAGTACCGATGGTCTTGAAAGCGCTTACCCTGGCGCCGCCGGATATAATTTCTACATGTGCGACGGTTCCGTTCTGCTGGAACGTGAAGGCGGGGAACATAAAAAGGTGCTCGGAGCATATAATCTGACCGCCTGGCCCGGCGTCACGGCGCGGCAGGTTCCGGATTTGAAACCTGTAGTAAATTGGAGCGGATACAGCAGTTCCGCCAATCTTGCAGGCGGCGTCGCTGACGGATCGGACAACTTCGTCGCCGGATTCATCTTCGACAAAGAAAATGCAGGACGGCGGAAACTTCAAAAGAATGCAAGGCCGGATGAGAATCCAGGCATCTATGACCTCCAGGCGAACAAGAGTTATTTCATGTTCGGGAACACCTTACTCGCCCTGGGCGCCGGGATCGAGAACAAGAATCCGAAACTCGAAGGCAACATCTGGACAACTCTTGAACAGACAATCAAATCACCGGATTACGCCGTCGCAAGCGCCGGCGGAATGGATTGGATCAGGAACAACAATGTCTTTTACGCCGTCGTCACCGGTGCAACAAGTGGCAAAACAGAGAATCTGGTTGAAAAGCGCAAGACGCGGTGGCGTCAGCTCGGAGGCAATCCCCCGGACACCGAAGAGACCGAAGTCGATGTCCTCCAGATATGGATTGACCACGGACGGGAAGTCTCGCAGGGAAGATATGCGTATCTGGCACATTTCGGCGACAAGACGCCGGATAAAACGCCTGTCATCCTCGCGAACTCAACGAAAGTCCAGGGGGCCTCAAATCCGGACGGAACCTTGGTCGGAGCAGTGTTCTACGACGCGGCGTCTAAAATCGACACGCCTCTAGGGCCGCTCGCAGTTACGGCTCCATGCGTGGTGATGGTGCGCAAGACCGACGGAAAAATGTCAATCATTGTGGCTGACACGGGAATGACCGAAGGGTTAGACAAGATCGGCGTGGAAATCGGCGGCCACCGTGTTGACGTGCAATTGCCGTCAGGCTTGCACCAAGGGAAACAAGGCAAGGCCGAACTCGATTCGAGTGCGTTAGAAAAAAAGGTTATTTATTATAAAGATGTATATAAAATTGCAATTAATGAAAAACGTGAAGGAATTACATATCCAAAAGATTCATTATCACGTTTTGATAGTGCTATAAAGAATGCAGAGGATAAAATCACTTCAGCCAAAAGCCAGATAGAGCTAGATGAAGCTTGCACGGCAATTGACGCTGAGTATGAAAAATTTATTGGTGCTGTCCTCATTAATGAAGAAATATTTCAAAAACTTAAGGAAAATTATAATAAATTAATAATTAATACTGGTGATAAAACTAGCAGTACATATATAAAAGAAACCGAAACGAAAGTTAGTGCAGCTAAAAAAATATGGGACAGCATGGATAAGAGTGAAGGAAGAACTTATCTTTGGAATGACAAAGTTCCAGCACCCAATAGCTCCAACCATATTATGGAGACTTTAGGATTATTAAGACAAATGGCAATTGTTTATACGAGAAATGGCAGTGAATTAAAAGGCAATGAACAATTATTTAACGATATAGTAAAAGGTTTAATTTTTGTATGTGAAAACTGGTATAACAAAAGTGTGGCTGTGTATGGAAATTCATGGAATTTCACGTTGGGCTCACCCGCGGAGATTAGCACTATATTGTCCTGCATTGCTGATAAAATGGAGCCCGAACAAAAGAATTATGTGTTTGATTGCATAAAAAGCTATGTTACTCTGAAAGCACTTGAAACTGCAACTGGCGGTAACAGGCTTGATGCTGCAATGACAGCACTAAAAACGGGATATTCCCTGAAAAAGCCCGAGATTATAATTGCTTCATTAAAAGCTGTAGATATGGAATGCAAGTTTAAATCAGGTCATGGAGATGGAGCGTGGAAACTGTATAATGACGGAATATATGAAGACGGCTCTTTGATTCAACACTTTAATCTTGCTTACAATTTAAGCTATGGTGGTGTTTTGCTCGGAAATTTCGCAAATTTTGTAAGCGTAGTACATGGGACAGTATTCGACTTGCCAAAAGAAAACTACAGATTTATGCAGACATGGGTTATAAACGGTGTAGAGCCATTTATATATAAGGGAATGGGAATGAGTTCTGTATTAGGAAGAGCAATTGTAAGGACAAACAACAGCCATGGTTCTGCGAAAAATATGGCAGATAGTATTTATAAATTAGCCAAAGTTTCAGAAGAACCTATGGCGACACTTTTGAAAAGCATGGTTAAAGGAATAGCTATGGAAGATACGTTTACACCCTATACAGAATCTTCTTTTGAACCGTTGTTGAAAGATGAAAAAATATTTCCAAGGGGAGAGATGAAAAAGAATATGCAATTCCCTCTAATGGACAGAGTGGCACATTTAAGGGGAAGTTTTGCTTTCACACTCGGACTTTTCTCCAGCAGGATAAGAACATTTGAGCAGACAAACGGAGAAAATACAAAGGGTTGGTATACAGGCTCTGGAACTACTTATATTTATAATGCCGATCAGGCACAGTTTAGTGAATATTATTGGAATACCATAAATATGTATCGTTTGCCAGGAGTTACACTTGACACGACAGAGCGTTCCACAAAAAGTTATGATGGAGAAATAACATCTAAAAAGGATTGGGTGGGTGGAACTTCTGTTTCTGGTCTTTATGGAGTAAACGGTATGGATTTGGAACAGTGGAAAGTTTCATTGGGGGCAAAAAAATCTTGGTTTATGTTTGATGATGAGATTGTATGTCTTGGCGCAGGTATTAACAGCAATGATGACAGAAGCATAGAAACCATAGTTGAAAACAGAAAATTAAATAAAAACGGAAACAATGCTTTTGTTGTAAATGGCGCAAATGAGTTAAAAGAACTGGGCATGCAAAAGAATTTGGATTCTGTGAAATGGTGTCACTTAAATGGAAATGTTGAAGGCGCTGATATTGGTTATGTATTTCCAACTCCTGCTAGTCTTAAATATATAAGAGAAAAGCGGAATCTAGATACCGAAGCTGCTCCATGGATTAAGGATACAAGCATATACAATCATTTCCTGACATTCTGGTATGATCACGGAAAAAATCCGGAAAGTGCCACATACGACTATATTTTGCTACCAAATAAAACAGCGGGGCAAACCAAAGAATATGCAAATAATCCAGATGTGTCAATTTTAGCAAATACAAAAGAAGTTCAGGCTGTTAAAGAAAATAAGCTTGGAGTTGTGGGCGCAAATTTCTGGACTAATTCAGGTGCTGAGACTGGAGGAATAAAAAGTCTGAACATGGCTTCGGTTATGACAAGAGAAACTGCAAATGCAGTTGAAATTTCCGTATCCGACCCAACGATGAAGCAGAATGAAATTCAGCTTGAAATTGACAAAACGGGGTATCAGGTGCTTTCTACTAAATCAGGTTATCAGCAGATGGAAAATACTGATAACATAAAGGTTGAGCAACTAAACCCTAAAATCAAACTCAAAATCAATACAAGGAATGCACATGGCAAGACATTCACAGTGAAAATTCTTACAGACTCCAAGTCAGAAAAATCCAAAATCATCAGTTAGCACTGAAAAAGACACCTTTGCCATCCCAAAGCCTGTGCACGTTGAACCTTATTCTGAAAAAGAGCTTTATAAGCTAGCGTACATTGATCCACCTAGTGAAGTTATAAAAGAGGCTCTAAGCTTCCTGTTATTGACGATTTCTCAAAAGACAGCAGCGCTAATTACGAATACATAGGACCCGGAAAAGCATGGAACACAATAAATGGATTTTAAATACCTAAATACACAGGTGGTGCACAATACACATGGACATTGAAAGGCAAATGGCTTTTGCCAGGTCAAAGCGTAAGCATTGACATTAGAGGTGCTTATAAGTCATGGAATTGGTGGGGAGCCGGACTTGTTATAGGAGGAAAAGTTCTTAGAATATTCAGACTCGGCTATACATATTTTTGTGAAGGAAACGATGCAGAGTATGATTTATATATGGATAACAGTGAAGATAATCCTATTGTGACACTTACTATAACAAGAGGTAGTGAGGATGATTCGGACAAAATAAGTTGGAATGTTGAAGGTGGTGGAACATTAGGCTCAGGGACGTACAAGCACAATGCGTTTACTCACAATGCAACAATATCAATAAAAAATCCATGGGATGCTAGAGAGGCCGAATTTTTTGGAGTAACAAACCTTTGACTAGGTTATATGGAAAAACTTCCCATTCCAAAAAGAAAATCTCCTATGGCAAAGCATATTGATCCTTTAGTACCTACAATTGAAGAAATAAAGAAGATAAACACAGAGGCAATTAAAGATTTTGTACTTGAGAGTTTTGACGGTCCTGTTACACAAAAAGAATTAGAGGGAATGAGAAACTATGCGCGAAATGTTTATACACCATACAAGAATAGCGGAAACGTTTACAATATAAACGCACTGTTATTCACAAGGATGTATGAAGTTACGAACGAAAAAGTGTTTTCGCCAGTTTTGGTAAATCCCGAGGAATCAACTTGAATATTTGTGCAAACACACTCATTTTATGTTTTGACGGATTCATGGCTCGCTCCTTTTTGTGGTGGAAAATAGAGTAACTCGAATCCGTCACCTTTTCATTTTTTTAGTTTCCTATGGGATGGCTGTGTTTTACCGTAATAATTTTAAAGGGAGAAATTAAAATGCCGCAGCAAGAGATGAAAGACTTTGTAGCAGATCTTGAAAAGATCGGGCAACTGGTAAGAATCAAAGGCGAAATAAGGGTCGACGAACTGCCGAAGATCATGGAGGATAACCCGGACAAGGCGGTTTTTGTTGAAAAAATAAAGGATTCGGAATTCTCCTATCTATCAAACGCTTATTCAAACCGGGACCAATATGCGCAGGCACTCCAGTGCGATCCAAAAAAATTAGGACAAAAAATAGCCGAACTTTCCGCCAAAAGAATCAAGCCTGAACTCGTTGATACTGCTCCTTGCAAAGAAGTTATTCTAAAAGGCGACGATATCGACATTACAAAGTTCCCTCTGTTTTTACACCACGACTATGACGGCCATGCGTTCATTCAGGATGCAAACGTCGTGTCAAGAGATTTAGACACCGGACTTATAAACTGGGGTATTTACCGTTTCATGTTCCGGACCAAGAACGAAACGAACGTCGATATGCGAAATGATTCGCATAACGCAAGAAAGCAAGCAATAAAATATATGAAAAAAGGCATAGATATGCCTGCCGCTGTAGTTGTAGGGGGACCTGCTCTTGATAAAATCGCTTCGATGTTCTCTTTCCCGGGTGAAGACGACTGGGATATTCTCGGCGGATTCTACGGAGCTCCCGCAAAAGTCGTTAAATGCGAAACATCCAATCTGACTGTTCCCGCAAATGCCGAAATAGTGATCGAAGGGCGGATTATGACGTCCGAAGGCTGGGTGTATGACGAAGGCCCCTATGGTGAATATACCGGTACTTATGGCGGTGGACTGCCTTTAAATAACCGCTTTGAAATAGACTGTGTAACCTATCGGAAGAACGGGATTTATCAGTATGCCACGATTGGAGGGCTCCATCCCGGGAGAACCGACCTGTACATCTTCCACCCGACAGTTGAAGCAGATATTTACGATGCGCTAAAAAGAGCCGGCATAAATGTTCTGGATGTGTTCGTTCCCGCAGACGGAGTTCACAATATAGCTTACGCCAGAATTAAGACGGTAGGCGGAGGCGATGCCAAACAGGCACTTGCAATTATGCTTACGGCGTCGCGCCAGTGGTTCCCGAAGATAGCTTACGTCTTTGATGATGACATAGACATATTTAATGATACCAGAGTAAAGTGGGCTATGGCTTCAAGGTACGATCCAATAAAAGATACCATAATTCTGCCCGAACAGAACACATTACCGCTTGACCCTATCTGCATGACAAATAAACCGCCGACATATATTTCAAAGATAGGTTTTGACTGTACAATACCGGTTGTTGGCGATGTTGACAGATTCTCATTTGCGGCATGCACCGTAACAGACCCGTTCGGAGATATTCCGAAAGATCTGGTATTAATGACGGAAGATCAGATAGCTGCCGATATGACTGAATTTATTAAAGAGAACCCGAGAACATGGCATGAAATTCTTATAAAATACCACGGCCAGCCTTATCCGAACATTTACAGGGCATTCGGAAAACTCCGCCGCAAACTCGGGCGCATGGCGGACGAAAGGCCCGCATATCCATATACTTTCTCGGATACCTGCATCGTTCACGGCAAAAAACCGTTGACTCCTTTCTGCAAGGAAGTAGCTGCAATCAATAAAATGTTCACGGAGTAGCTAAACCTTAAAATGAAAAGAAGGGTTGTGGTATCATTCCTTTGAGCCCAGACAGTCCGGGGTTTGAAGGGGCAGCCGGCAGGGTTGCCCCTTGAAAATTAACCACCCGACGAGACCGGCACAAGGATGACATTAGGAGTGCGCAAGAACTTTGCGGGCTCGTTCGTGAAACAAAAGAAGGAGAAAAAGCCATGAAAAGAATATACGGAATAGTTATGCGCGGCGGAACAAGCAAAGGCGTTTATTTTCACAAAAACGACCTGCCTTCCGACCCTGCGCTGCGCGACAAAGTTATTCTTGATATTTACGGAAGCCCCGATGTAACGGAAATAGACGGCTTGGGCGGAGCAAATGTTTTAACAAGTAAAACTGCCATAATTTCAAGAAGCCAGGTTCCGGGCGCAGATATTGATTACACGTTCGGGCAGGTGATGTTTAACGAAGCGCTGGTCGATTACAGGATAAACTGTGGAAACATCTCGGCAGGGGTAGGTCCTTTTGCAATTGACGAAGGACTTGTTCCGGCAGTTGAACCGATGACACGCGTAAGCATTTACAACACAAACACAAACAAGATGCTCTTTGCCGAGGTTCCGGTGAAAAATGGCAAAGCGGTGGTCGAAGGAGATTATCATATAGCGGGCGTTCCCGGAACCGGAGCTAAAATCTCTCTTGATTTTGCCGAAACGGGAGGAACTCTCGGACACGGACTTCTCCCGACAGGCAAGATCAAAGAGCAACTGCGTGTTCCGGGAGTCGGCGAATTTAGCGTGTCGGTTGTGGATGCCGCCAATGTCGCCGTCTTTATAAAAGCCTCCGACTTCGATTTAACGGGCGCCGAAGCATTCATTGATGTTGTAAACAATCAGGTACTTTGGGACAAAGCCGATAAAATAAGGGGAACCATTGGAGTACAACTCGGAATGTATAAAGATCTTGATTCGTTCCTGAAAATAAACCCGACAATGCCTTTTTGTATTTTGGTGTATCCGCCCGTTGATTATCTTGATTTTACTACCGGCAGGGTTGTTGCAAAAGACAGTTATGATATAAAAGGCATAATCCGTTTTGCGGGGGCCGTTCACCGGGCGTATTCCGGGACAGGTTCCGTCTGCACGGCTGTAGCGGCAATGATTCCCGGAACCATTGCAAATGATGTTCTGAGAGAAAGCGCAAAACAATCGGACAGGATAAGAATAGGGCACCCCTCGGGAATAATTGAAGACGAAGTCCGCGTTGAAAAAGACGGCGAAGGTTTTAAGATATTACGGGCCGCTTACGGAAGAACAGCGCGGCGTATATCGGAAGGATATATTTATTTAAAACCCTGGGCGGACAGTGAACCTTCGCTTTTGTAAACGGTGAACCACTGCTGATCCTGGTTTATTAGTTGTTTCGAGATAATCTGTGTTTCCGCGGTTCAATGTTAGAAAGGAGAAATAAATGAACGGACAAGCATATTTATCGGAAATATTGGTGGATTTTGCGCTTAAATATTACAATTCAGACTTGCCCGATACCGTCATGGAAATGCTTCCGAAATTACTTGTCGATAAGATAGGGCTTATTCTTGCAGGTTCACAATTTCCATGGAGTGAGGGAACTTATAGAGCGATAACGGCATTTCCCGCAAAAGGGGAATCCACCGTGTTCTATTTCGGAGATAAACTCTCACCCGAACAGGCGGCTTTCATAAACGCAAGTTCCGGTAACGCGCAGGATTTTGACGATACGAATATACCCTCAAAGATACACGCGGGAGGAATAATGACCCCTACCGCTCTTGCGGTGGGGGAAAACTCAGGTAAAAGCCCGCAAGAAATAGCAAAAGCTCTGCTTCTTGGTATTGAGGTGATGACGCGTATCGGCTATGCCATACCTGGAAGCCACCTCAGGGGATTTCATACGCCATGCGTCTGCGGGCCTTTTGGTGCCGCGATAACGACCGGCCTCCTCATCGGTTTAACCCGGGAGCAGTTTATAAGCGCGCTCGCAATTACGGGTAGTTTTGCTGGCGGCGTTGAGGAATATACAAGAACCGGCGGGCAGATAAAAAGAAATTTGCCCGCGATCGCCGCGATAGGCGGCATAAAGGCCGCATACCTCGCTAAAGAAGGCATTACGGGGCCGCCATCAATACTTGAAGGCGACCATGGGATTTGCAAAACGTTTGATGACGGAACACACATTGATAATATTGCAAAGAAACTGGGCGAGGAATGGCTTGTTCTAGATACTTCATTTAAAAACTACAACTGCTGTTATGCAATTCATGCCGCCCTTGAAGCATTTCTTCTTGTCTGTCAAGCAAACAACATTAAGCCCGAAGATATTTTAGAAGTAGCGGTCGGCGCCTGTACATTTGTTGTTGATCATGTTGGCACTATAAAGGAACCCAAAGTAGCGGTCGAGGCGCAGTTCTCGCTCAGCTTCATGCTTTCGCTTTCTTTATTTAACGGTATCCCCGGCGAGTACGACGTAAATGATGCGGTCTGCAAAGAGCAACCGTTAATAGATCTTTCGAACAAAGTTAGAATGCATGTTGACGCTACCGCAGAAAATGAAAAAGCGGACAATATGGGGGCGATTGTAAAGGTGACCACTAAAGAGGGAAGCTCATTTGAAACACGCGTGAGATACCCGAAAGGGAACACTCAAAATCCGATGTCGGTAGAAGATCTTGAAAACAAGTTCAGAAAGAATCTTGCACCGATCATATCAGGTGATAAAATCAATGCACTTCTGGAGTTAATAAAAGATTTTGGAAACTCACGCAATCTCAATACTTTTACAAAGGCAATGACAAAAGATTATTTGCTAAAATAATTAAAAAGGAGAATGTCTTATGCCTCAGCAAGAAATGAAAGACTTTGTAGCAGATCTTGAAAAGATCGGCCAATTAGTCAGAATTAAGGACGAAATAAGCCACGATGAAATCGCAGCTGTTCTTGAAGCAAACCCGGACAAGGCGGTCTTGATAGAAAACATAAAAGACTGTCAGTTTCAGTTCCTTGCAAATGCCTATTCCAACCGCATCCAATACGGAGCCGCGCTTGGCTGCAAGCCGAACGAACTTGCCCAGGTAATCTCGGAAATGGGAAGCAAAACATTCAAACCGACTCTTGTTAATACCGCCCCCTGTAAAGAAGTGATTGTAAAAGGCGCGGATGTCGATTTAACAATACTGCCGCTGTTTTTACATCACGAACACGACGGTCATGCTTATATTCAGGATACAAATGTGGTAACACGTGATCCTGACACGGGACTTATTGACTGGGGAATATACCGCATGATGTATCGCACAAAAAACGAACTTAATATCGATATGCGCAACGATTCCCACAAAGCCCGTATTAACGCCAGGAAATACGCGGACAGAGGGCTGGATATGCCCGTGTCGGTGGTGATAGGGGGCCCCACGCTTGATAAAATCGCAGCGATGTTCTCTGTAAGAAATACCGACGATTGGGATGTTTTAGGCGGTTTTTACGGCGCAAGCGCAAACGTAGTTGCAAGCGAAACCAATGACCTGACAATCCCCGCAACCACTGAAATTGTGATCGAAGGTCACGTTAAAACCACCGATGGATGGGTCTTTGACGAGGGCCCGTATGGTGAATTCACCGGAACGTACGGCGGCGGACTTCCTGCCAACTGCCGGATGATAGTTGACTGCATCTCCTATAAAAAAGGCGGAATCTACCAGCACGCTACAATCGGCGGGCTGCACCCTGGCAGAACCGACATGGCGGTCTGGAACGCAACGATCGAAGCAGATATCTATACTGCACTCAAAAACGCAGGGATCCATGTTCTGGGAGTATATATCCCGGGTAGCGGTCTTACAAATGTTGCGTACGCTACGATCAAGACGGTCGGCGGTGGCGATGCCAAACAGACGCTGGGTATTATGCTTACGTGTTCAAAACAGTGGCTTCCCAAAATCGCGTACGTTTTTGACGACGATGTTGATATATTCGACCCCGACCGCGTTGCATGGGCGTTTTCGTGGAGGTTTGACCCCGCAAAAGATATTATGATTATGCCCGAACAGAACGTGCTTCCGCTTGAACCGATGTGCAACACCAATAAACCGCCCGTAAATCTTGCAAAAGTCGGGTTTGACTGCACGATCCCGGTTGTGGGAGGGTACGACAAATTATCCTTTGAGGCCTGCCACGTAACGGAACCATTCGGCGCACCACCGGCAGACTCAAAAATACTGTCAGAAGATCAACTTTTGGCCGATATGACTGAATTTATCAAGGAATCGCCAAAAGCCTGGCTCGACATATTAAAGAAATTCCACGGCCAGCCGTATCCTAATATTTACAGAGCTTTCGGAAAATTAAGACACAAACTCGGGCGTATGGCGGACGAAAGGCCCGCATATCCCTATGCTTTTTCTGATCATATATTTGTTCATGATCAAGACGTCAAATGCGGAGAAGGAAAACCTGGAAGGAAAGTTTGAGGTTTAGGTTCAAGCGTATTTATTCTTTGCGCCGTACTTTCATGCTTACTAACCACATTCCGTGCTCCTCCCCCGGCAAAAAAGAAGCGCACCCATTACAGGCCGCGCTTCCACAACGACGAACAGCGCTGACGCCGACTATGACTTCAGGCTGTAGATGAGGATTCCAGTACCGGCCAGAACCGCGCCGATACCGATTCCCCATGCGGCATAAGTCGCCGCGTTGTTGTACTCGATCTGGCTGGTCATACATCCCAGTTCCGCCGTTTTGCGGTTCGCGATGTACTGTTCAGCAGCCGCAGCTTCAGCTTCAGCTTTTTCCTTCGCGGCTTTGGCTTCGAGTTCGGCCTGGGTCGGGACGACAGGAGCGGTTTCTGCGGCCGGCGGTACGGTTACTTTTGTGTCTTCAGTCATGGTAATCCTCCTGCGATATAATCGCAATTTGTTGTTTGACAGAACTAAAACCATTTTAATCCTGCCGGGTTCACTTTCATCATATATATCCGTAAATTTATGGCCTGCGTCATAGCGCCATCGCTCACCGGCTGAAAGTTGCATTGCGCCATAGCTCAGCGGCTGAACGTCGCATTGCATCTGCCGCATCGGTATTGAGTAATGACATGCTTGTCGATATGCCGCCCCACGCGGTTGCCTATAGCCGCGCCGGTAAAGAAGCCGGCCAACGCACCAGCCAGACTGCCAACTGTAGCTCCAATGGCGGTGCCAATACCAGGAATAATAGAACCGATACCGCCGCCGATGGCTGCGCCGGTATAGGTTCCAGCACTTCTGCCGAAGTAACCAGCCACTCCGCCCACGCCGCCGCCAACAGCCGTGCCGATTTTCTGTCCGGTCGAAGTTAAATACAATTTATCACCGCCGCCGCACTTGGGGCATACGTTCTCGTTCATT
>CAIPAT010000083.1 GCA_903863035.1 uncultured Lentisphaeria bacterium | reverse complement strand
TGTTCAGGATATTTCGGCGGTGACTAATGACCATGAATAGCATTGACACAATCGAAAGATTCCGAACAATAAAACCGGAGATAGTTATAAGCCCGAATGCGGCTTTGGCTGAACTCTCTAAATCCGTACTGAACGGTTTTTATGAGTTTAAAAAAGATGATGCGGGTTATCAAGTACATGAGACTATTTGTATTCTTGATGACATGCGAAATAAGACCAGATGGCAGGAGTATAGCGAATTTGACCGCATAGTACATGATTGCGCTGTTTCTCACTATAATGCTGGAAATCACGTCTTCTCACTGGAAATACTGTGCAAAACAGTTTCTGGAGACAGGGAAACCATATCGCCTGAGTATAAGAAAGCGGTATTGAATTCCTTGTTTAAACTGATGAGGACGATTATTGAAATAAGAGGAGAATATAAGGGCAAAGAGATTCATTATTTTGGCAATTTGCTTCACGTTGAGATTTTGGCAACTGCAAGCATAAACGGTTTTCCGGTCAATGAAGCCATATCAATAATCAGAGAACCCATTCTATACACATACAGCCAGAGCCGGAACCATATTATTTCCTATCCGGTCAAATTATTAGCCGTAGGAGGCAATACCAGCACAAGAACAACAAGCCTCAACAGCTTCATGTTGAGGCGTATTGAGCAAATAAAAAACCGCCGTAAAATATCGAAATACATAAAGTACGACTCTATTTATCAAACAACCCAAGCCGTAACCAAAATAGAGAAACAGAGAGTTAGAAATAATCTGCATAAATTTCTGAATAATCTTGTTAAACAGCAATACATATCAGAATATCAAATCATTCCCAAAGACCGTTGCCGGTATCATTCCGTCAAAATATTATCATCAACCGAAAAAGTGATACCCTGAACCGAAAAAGTGATACCTTCATATCCTAAAAACAACACCTAAACTATTAACAATAAAGGAGATGTAAAAATGACAAAAACATAATAAGATTTAATAAGAATTAATACCAGACTGGACATGGCTTTCGCCAGTCCAGTAAAACAAAACAGCCAACAGATAAAAAAGAAATCCGGGAAATCAAAACAAATACAAACAGCCGGATAGCACAAAGTAAAACATCTTCTTTTATCAGTTGAGTGAAGCTAAATGTCAGTTTCACAGAAATATAAATAACAAAAAGGAAATAATTATGTCAAGTTTAAATGAAGATTTTAAGAAAGTTGATTTGTCGAATTACATTGAAGCCAATTTCACCTGTAAGATTGAAAATATAGGTGGTAACAAAGCGAGGGTGAATCCATGCCCTGTCTGTGGTCATAAAGATTGTTTTACAATCTATAGCGATGGCGATAATACTTATCATTGCTTCTCATGCCTTTCTTCTGGAACGGTTGCGGACTTGATGGTTGCGACTGGTCAAGCCGCCAATATAAAAGAGGTAGTGGATAAATTAGGCTTAAATACCGGTTTAAGCGTCTTAAAGGCATCGCCATTGAACACTAGTCCGACTTCCGTGACAAGTCCTGCCACTTATTTCATTGACCGTGGAATGTCGCCGGAAATCATCGCCAAATATGGCTTAAAAATTGAAGGGAACAGAGCCTTCCTGCCGGGCGGAATCATTAAAGATTTAACAGGAGGCAACTATTATAATCCCAAAGGGCAAAAACCGCCGATACTCAATATTGAGTATCTGAAATCGCATGGGATTGTTTATATTTGTGAGGGCGTTTTCGATGCGTTGTCAATTGAGACTGTAGGTCATAAGGCTATCTCTATAAATTCGGCAAGCAACACCGAAAAATTCATTGAGCAGCTTAAAGAATCGAATGCCGCTTGCACAATTGTTTCTGCATTTGATAATGACCCAGCCGGACAGAAAGCAACGGAGAAGCTTAAAGCAGGGTGCAAGGAATTGAAAATCCGGTTTCATAGCCTAAATATTCCAGATAAACATAAAGACGTAAATGAATGGCTTACATTCAGTATAAAAGAACTTGAAACAGCTATTGCTAAATTAATGATTGAAATAACATCAATCAATGTTTCTCGTGCCTCATGTTTTGATAACTTCATTGCAAGTAGACAGACTTGCAGAAAATTCATTTCTACTGGATTCAATGAATTTGACCGGACTCTTGGTGGTGGATTGGTCGCTGATACATATATCATCGGAGGGACTCCGGGCTCCGGCAAATCTGCATTTGTCTTGCAGATGTGTCAAGCAATCTCAACGGCTGGCATTCCGGTTCTGTATTTCAGTTTGGAACTGTCGGAGGACGAAATTGACTCACGAAATGCATCGAGATTGACATACATGAAAGATAAAGATTCTTTTTTAACCGCATTGAAAATCAATATGGGGGAATTGAACGATAAACAAAGAGGACTGCTGGCAAATATAAGCCCTGAATATAAGCAGGCATTCAGCAATTTTTATGTGGACACCTTCGGAAAAGACCGGAGTGTTTCGTATATTGCGGAAACGGCAGAATGGCACAAGCGGATAACTGGAAAGAGTCCAGTAGTGGTAGTGGATTACTTGCAGATTTTGCAAGCATCAAATAACAGGCAGACCGAGAAACAGATTGTTGACGAAGCGATTACGGAGTTAAAGAGATTATCCAATAGCTTAAAGACACCAGTAATCATTATTTCTTCTCTTAACAGGGCAAGTTATAATAACAGTGAGTCAATGGCGAGTTACAAGGAATCTGGCTCCATTGAATATTCTGCCGCCATTGCGATGAATATTTTGCCATCGGAATTAGGACAAACTCAGCTTAAATCGAGAAAAAAAGGTGGAGATATGCCTTGTATCGAAACGGAAATTCAGATAGTCAAGAATCGTCATTATATGCCGGGGAAAGTTACCTTTCAATTTTACGGAGCTGGCAACTTTTTCAGCGAGGGGAAAGATTATCATAATGCTACACGGCAATAATGATTTTACTACAGGCAGTGTAATATAATAATTACACTGCCTGTACCA
>CAIPAT010000082.1 GCA_903863035.1 uncultured Lentisphaeria bacterium | reverse complement strand
TCACTCCTCACTCCTCACTCCTCACTCCTCACTCCTCACTCCTCACTCCTCACTCCTCACTCCTCACTCCTCACTCCTCACTCCTCACTCCTCACTCCTCACTCCTCACTCCTCACTCCTCACTCACTCCTCACACCTAGCACCTAACACCTAACACTTAACACTTAACACTTAACACTTAACACTTAACACTTAACACTTAACACTTAACACTTAAAATATCCCCCCGTTACAAGCGAAAAAAATAAGGAAAGCGCCTCGCGCCGGTGATTATTCATCGAGCAACTGGTGGCGTGACTGCTATTGATATTCGTCAACTTTTAAAATTTATTCTCATTCTTTTTTGCTGATTTTATCAAATGACTATTGACAAGAAACTAAATATAACGTATAATAATAATGTTGATGCATTACCGGTAAAGCATACTAAAGCATAAAAACGGGATATGAAGACATGGCAAGGGTTTCATTACAATCAATTGCGGATGCTTGCAAAGTTAGCAAAATGACTATTTCTTGCGTGTTGCGCAATCCCAACAATACTAGATTTTCGAAAACATTGCGAGATAAAATATCAAAAGTAGCGAATGATTTTGGGTATGTTCGAAACAATCAGGCGGTAACATTCAGGAATGGAAAGACAGGTTATGTCGGTCTAATTATGCCGTGGAATATTCCAGAGTTAATGGATACAGTGGAAATAGAACTGGCCAAGCGGCACATCGGGCTGTCGGTACAATTTTCTCCTATGCCATGTCACGAAACTGAGCTAAATGCGTTAAAAATTGCAGTACAGCAGAATGTTGACGGCCTGATTTGGGAACCGAACACCATAAAATCTCTGGATGAAGTTCCATTTTTGCAAAGCTACAAAAATAAAATAGTACTACTTGGCGAAGGTACTTTAGCAGCAACTGAGAATAAGATTGCATTTGACTACGAACAAGGTATGGAACTGGCCTTTAGGCACGCTAATGAGCAAGGCTATAGAAAACTTATCTATATTGACCGTGAAGATAGCGATAATCACAACGATATGTTCAAAGAGTTGCTAAAACGATTTTCTATAAAATATGCTATCGCGTCAGAAGCAGTATCATTATTATCAATTAAACCCTCGGAAAAATCGCCAACGCTATATCTCTGCCAAAGTGATTGGCTTGGCATTAAGCTCTTGAAATTCGCACAGGAACACAATTTGAATATTCCCAAAGAGCAGGGAATAATGATTATAGGCGACCTATTGCTGGGCGGGGAATTTCGCATCGGGGAAATGCAGCGCATTCCTCTGAGCGCAATTCAGCGCAACTTCAAAAATATGGCGTTATGTGCAGTTGCCACGTTATTCGGCGATAGTGATCCAGATAAAAAAATACCAATGGAATTAGTAATAAGACAGTCAACCCAACGAAAGGAAATGTTAAAATGAAAACAAAGATCCGTCGCTTTACACTAATAGAGCTCCTCATTGTCATTGCTATCATTGCAATTTTAGCATCTATGCTACTGCCGGCATTGAATAAAGCTAGAGAAAGAACCAGATCAATCCAATGTAATAATAATCTTAAGCAATTAGGAACCGCCAACATGTTGTATGCAAATGATTACAACAGTTGGTTCCCTAGTATTCATGGTCCGAGAGCTGGAGTCACTTCTTGGATACATGGATATGTTGGGTTGGGAGCATATGTTGGGGCGAAAAAAAACTCGAGCTACAACAACTGGGGACGGCTTTTGTGTCCAGGTGCCCAAACAGCTGCATTAATTCAAAGGGGGGAATGGGGGACTGCGCAAAATACAATCGAGCAAAGTATGAAATATTCATACGGATATGTTAGTCTTTTAAATGGTACATGGAGTTCTAACCGTACAAAACTTTATTTTCGTCTGTCAGATGCAAAAAAACCAACCGTCAATGGTCTAATGTCGGAAACTCGTGATGACGCGGCGGATCCATTTATCTGCATCTATGCTTCGTCAAATGCGTGGGGCTTGTCATATCGCCACGTGGATAAAAGACAAACCAATCTCATTTACTTTGATGGTCACGCGGGAAGTTTGACCCAAATAGAAGCTTATGCAAATCCTGAGTTGTTTTTGCCAATGCCTTTGCGTTGATAAACCGAAGTGTTCCTGAATGTTGGGGAATATAGCAGCACAGGCATTAGTGACGAAGCGGACTGCTGGAAACGCAAATAAATGGAAGAAAAATTGTCGTTTGTGATTTGTGCATCATCCAAGACGGTTCTAAAAATGAAAAAACTGGCGCTGGCATTGATAATCAGTCAGCGGTAATTAAGAGTTTTAAAAAAAACCAAAGGTAGAAATGGAATTGAGGTAGTATTCAGAATTAGTACGAATTAAATGAACATAGGACATAAAAAATTATTATGAAGTATTTACTGATTTTAACACTATTGCTTATCAGGTTGGGGGTTTACGGTCAAGACTCTGAAATTTTCACATGGTTAAAATGGGATGCGACAACAGGTTACAAGGTAGAAACGAGACTGGAGTCCATCGGAGTTGAATTACGTGATCCTGTCGCAGACAAAGTGCTAAAAAATCGTGCTGATATTGAGTCCTGCGGATGGCGCTTTATTTCGAATAAATTCATCGAAACACCGCCGCGCGATGGGGGGAAACGCATGGTTTTCCATGTCACCAACTTGCCGTTAGGGCGGCATGCTATTTATATAAGGTTTCATGGGCGCCCCCGCAATACAGGTGAAACATGGTGGTATCTGACATTTATGGGTACGGGCAACGGCATTGGCGGCGGCAATCGGGATGAGATACCGAAGGAATGGCGTCTTATTCCTGGGACGCCGTCAAAGGCCTGCAGGATTATTGACGGCACGGGGGGTTATGACGAGAATAACATCTGGGAATACCATTTAGCAACCATCGGCAGCGACAAGTCGCCAACCGATTCAGTCAGTTTTGGCTTCGCTAGATATGTCTGGAGCCAGCTGGCACGAATCGGTGAAATCAGGATTGAAAGCTATCCTGACCTTAAAGCTCCAGAAACTTTGCGAGAAAATAGCCTTAACGTTAAAATGCAAAATTTATTTATTCCGGATGATATAGAAAAATCATATGGGGTAAAAATTACATCGGGAGCCGTTAAAATCAGGCCTATTCGCTTTGATGAATTGAAATCGGAACAACTTGAAAATGAAATAAATCTGCAACTTGCAAAAAATGAATATGAAAATGCCCAGGCGATAATTTTTTCAAAAACAAAGGATTTAAAAAATATTCAGTATAAGTTATCGCAACCGTTAAAAAATGCTAATGGTCTTGAATTTGCAGGGAAAATCACGGTCAATCCGGTAGGATTTGTTGTTGTAAATAACGCAGATATAAAAAATAATGGTTATTGGCCTGATCCAATTTTAGACTATGCCGATAAGCTGGAATTAATACCAAGGGGTATTTTGCAACCAATTTGGGTTAATGTATATGCTGATAAAGATGCAGCACCTGGAGTTTATAAAGGGACACTGAGAATTAAGCCGGCAATTGAGCCTGGGACGGACATCCCCATAACGGTAACAGTGAGAAATTTTACTCTACCGGATATTTCATACTTTAAGACCGCATTTTCCAGCCCGCACCTTGATTACATGGCTAAGTACAAATTTTGTCCAGGTTCAATATATGGATGGGATGCCAATTTTGATAATTATTGGCCGAATCTTGCAGCACTCAAAACTCCTGCACTAAACCTTGAATACCTGAATCCTAAAGAAATGGATCAAAAAACAAAGATGCCGGATCAAAAATACATTGAAAAACTAATTAAGAATATCAATGAAAGATTAAAAGCTGCCGAGCATTATGGGCTCCGCCAATCGTGCTATATTTATGGCTTTGACGAATGCTATGATGAATGGATTCCAGCTATGAAAGAAATATCTACTATACTAAAAAAATCATATCCTGAGATTAAAATTTTATCTACCGCGCATCGTGAATGGTATGGCGATAATTCTATTAAAGATATAGAATGGTGGTGCCCACGCCTGGACACATACGCTCCGAGACACCAGCAGGCAGTTGAAGCGAGAAAAAGAGGCAGACAGGTTTGGACTTATGTTTGTAATTCCCCTGTAAAACCATACCCGAACGTTTTTGTGGCATCTAATAGCGCAATTTCCCAAAGATTAATGCTGGGCTTTATGGCGCAGGCATATCAATGGGATGGCTTCCTCTACTATTGTACAATTAGAGGCTGGAATGCTTCTCCGGGAATCACCGGTGGACAATTCACCAATTGGGTGGACACATTTAAAGATGATTTTGATGGGCAGCTTTATGCTCCTACGCCTGACAACAATCAACCGGCATGGATGAAAAATATTGCTAAACTTGTTGCCGGAAAACGTCCGCTCCCCGGCATCAGAATGGAAAATTTCCGTGACGGCTTGGAAGATTATGACTATATGCAGATCGCAAAGAGAATAGCTAACAGCAAAAAACTGTCGCCATCATTGCAGAATAAATGGGAAGAGCTTAAGCCGTACTATGACCTGAATAATGAAGTAATCAGAAGTGCGACCCAATACACCCAGTCCTATGTAAAAGTCCAAGAATTAAGAAACAAATTTGCTGACTTTATTGAAGCGGCATCCAACGACAAGGAGTAATATTATGTCGAAAAAATTCTTTTCATTGTACGAACTTGTTTTGATTATAACAGTAATCTTTTTCGCCTTTTGTTTCACCACCATGACGGTAAAAGCAGTTGCTGAACGAGCGAATGACATGCGCTGCCGTGAGAATTTAGGCAAAATTGCTAAAGCGACGATTAATTACGCAGAAGATTATTCCGGATACTCACCCAATGTGAATGGTGTTTCATGGGTATCTTCATCAGTTCTCCTTCAATATGCTCAATCCCAAAATGATTGGCGTGATTTATTGTGTCCTGATTCTAAGGAGTCGGCAAAAATTCAGTCAGGGGCGTACGGACAAGCAAAAAACACGCTACGAATGGCGATCAAAGCTTCATACGGCTTTATGGCGTTACTGAATCAGAACTGGATGCGAGAACGGAGTAAACTGCATATTAAATTAAGTACCGCACCCAGTCCGTCTAAAAATGGGTTGATGGCAGATATCAGTGAAACCGGGAAAGACCCGTTTATTATTATAAATTCAGGATTGCCGCAAGAGACAAAAGCGTCACAATATCACGGCATGGGTTGGCGTCATGGTGAAAAATGCGATATGGCGAATGTTGCTTTTTTTGACGGTCATGTTGAAGCAATCTCGCGCGATAGCGCCACTGAGCGCTTTAACGCTAAGCCACTTGAAATTATCCTTCCATTGTAGTATATAAATGGTCGTTAATTGTGGATTTACTGGTGTCAGCGTGTATATTTTGGGTAAAATTTTAAGCATAGACCAAGTGGTGATTTCAAGTTTATCGAGCTGATGCCATCGGAATCAATATTTTAAGCATTAGAGCTATAATTTTGAACCTGGTTGAGATTGGCAATTTCTTGACTGTACTACTTAATTAGTTATAAATTTTGATATGTTAACAATAGAAGAAAAAACTAAGCAGACGCCTGTTAAAGGTGAATTTGACGTAATAGTTGCCGGAGGCGGACCGGCTGGAGTATGTGCCGGTGTTGCCGCAGCACGATGCGGCGCACGAGTTTTACTATTAGAAGCAGCCGGATGCCTGGGCGGAGCGTGGACCAATAGCATGGTATCACTTATAATTGATGACAAGAACAAGCCGAATACGCTGCTCCTTAGAGAAATTATCCAAGGAATACGACATTTTTCTCTTGCCAGCAAAGATGGTTCCAATGCTTTTGATATTGAAGCAACAAAGTTTTTTTTAGAGAACTGGTGCGGCCGTGAAAATATTGTCATCAGATATTTTTCCAATGTTTGCGCGGCAATGCTGGACGATGAAGGAAGCATTTCGCATATTTTTACTGAATCAAAGTCTGGCCGGGAAGCGTGGATGGGAAAAGTTTTTATTGATTGTACCGGTGATGGAGATCTTGGTGCGATTGCCGGGAATCCGTTTGAAATTGGGCATCCCGAGCATGGAAAAATGCAACCGATGTCTTTAATCTCCCTGATAACAGGAATTAAGCTTAAAGATGTTTTGCCCTATACGACCGATGGCGGCTCCTGGGGAGATGTAGCCAAACGTTTTTCGGAGCTATTGGTTGCCGATGATTACAAACCGAGTTACTGCGGCCTAGCGCTCTTCCATATTGGCGGCGATTTGTTTTTCTTAATGGCAAACCATCAATACAACTATTCCGGAATTGATGCTGACGCGAAAACTCAAGCAACCATAGCTGCCCGCAATGAAATTCATAAGCAAATTCAATTGCTTAGGTCGAGATGCGGCATCTGGAGCAATATTCAGTTAGCCGCCACCGCAAACCATATTGGAGTAAGAGAAGCTAGGCGTTTGATTGGCCAGTATAAGGTTACCGCTGAGGATATCATTAACTGTTCAAAACCTGATGACGGCATTTGCAAGGTTTCTTTTTGTGTTGATATCCACGCACTTGACAGCTCGTCACATTGTATAATTGAGAAAACCGACTTGGTAGTAAAAAGCTATAATATTCCGTTGCGCGCGTTAATCAGTGTCAACATCCCAAATTTATTATTTGCCGGACGTTGTATCAGTGGAGATTTCTTTGCTCATGCAAGTTATCGCGTGACCGGCAATGCAGCAGTATTGGGACAAGCGGCAGGAACTCTCGCCGGAATTGCAGCTTCAAAAAATTGCCACCCTGATAATGTCCAATATAGTGAAGTTCAAGCAAAAATGTTTTCAAAAAATATGTTTGAGCAATCGTTAAACTCACAAGGAAATTGATAATGACTTTTGCCGTCAACTTTATTAGTAAAAATTTGGCAATTTAAATTTTAGCTTCCAGAGACTAAAAATGGTTAAAAAATGCAATAAAAAAGGACAAAATATAATTCTCTCAAGGAATTAAGAATTTCAATATTAAGAAAGAAATTATGAGAAAAAAATGGCACGATGATGTATTTTGGGGCATGCACTTTGACTGGCATGTCCAGAAAGATGAAAGAAATATTGGTGAAAGACTTTCAGTCGATTACTTAAAAGAATTTTACACCGCGCTGTCCCCTGATTGGGTTCAGGTTGACACTAAAGGTCATCCCGGATATTGCTGCTGGCCAACTGAAACCGGTTCTCATCCGACAGGATTGATCGTTGATGCGTTAGCACTTCAGCGGCAGGCGACCAAAGAATTGGGAATTCGGCTGGGTTCACATTATTCTGGAGTATGGGATTCGCGTGCGGTTGAACAGCATCCTGACTGGGCACAGATAGACAATCAAGGGCACTCCAGTATTCGTGGCACTTGCAATCTCAGTGATTATACGCGGGATTTAATGATTCCGCAGTTGCTGGAACTGATTAGCAAATATGGCATAGACGGTATTTGGGTGGACGGAGAGAACTGGGGTTCTTCACCCTGCTGGTGCAAGCGCTGCGTGACCAAATTTAAGTATGATACGGGATATGATGCACCAAAAAGTCCGGACGAACCGCACTGGCGTGAATGGATGAATTTTCACCGCGCGAATTTTGTTGAACACGTTCGGTTATATACTGACGCGGTTCATCGGTCATACCCGGATGTGCTGGTTTGCAGTAACTGGATGTATAGCGCCAGGCAACCGCAGGATATCGAAGTTGCCGTGGATTACCTCAGCGGTGACTTTGACCCGGCATGGGGAGCGGCCCGCGCCGCAACCGAATCGAGAATGCTTGATTGCCGCAAACGCGATTACAAATTAAGCTGGGATTTAATGCTTTGGTGTTTTACCAAGTCCTTTGAAACAATTGCTCCGATGTCCGGTGTGATGAAGCCGGTGTTACATATGTGCCAGGAGGCATCTGAGGTACTGGCTCAAAGTGGCGCGATAATGCTTTACGATCACGTTGAACGATCAGGAATTGTGCCGGAATGGCGGCGCAAATATTACTATCAGCTGCGTGATTGGTGTCGCGAACGCAAACCGTGGTGCTTGGAAACCGAAACCGCTTCGGAAGCAGCCGTGCTGCAAAGCGCAACCCACATGGAATACTTTGGCGAAAAACACAGTATTACCACATTGTTTGACGCGCGTGAATCCAATCAGGCAATGGAGGGTGCATTGCATTTCCTCCTGGAAAGCGGTATTTCCGCCGATATTCTCACTGAAGCATCCCTGATAAAACGACTCGGCAGCTACAAATTGCTGATTGTCGCTGAAAGCGCAGCACTATCTGAACCGGCGTGGTCAGAAATAGAAAAATTTATTCATTTCGGCGGCAAAGTTATTTTTTCCGGATATTCCCCATGCGAACGCGTTAAGCGTATGCTTGGAGTAAAAACAGCACATATCGCCGAACATGAAAAGGTTTGCCTGCCCGTGGACGAGGAAGCCGTGATAATGCCTAATCCATGGCATTTTGTTGAAATTTTGGACGCGGATACTGAGATTTTATCAAAACGGCTGAATGGATTTTGTCCAGTTGAAAACCGCACCGAAGACATTGCAGCGGTAATCAGACGCCATCATACCGGCGCTTGTATTGGCATCTTCGGTAAAATTTTCCAGGAATATTACCTCGGGCACTACGCGATTGTCCGCAAATTGCTTAATCAATACCTCGACAAGTTAAACATAAGCTGGACTTGCCGTATCGAAGGCGGACAATCAATGCCGCATATTGAACTAATATTACGGCGACGTGGAAAAGATTTATTAATCAACCTTATAAATCGCGGCTGCGTGGAGAGCCTCGCAGTAAACCGTGGTTTGGTTAGTGAAATCCAGCCCGCACGCAATATAAAATTAATATTAAACAATCTGAAAATAAATGATTCGTGCAAGTGCTGCCTGGAAAATAGCCATGTCATAATCAAAGGCAATAGTATTATTTTAGATAAGTTAGACATTCACAACGTAATTGAGGTAAGCAATGTCATATAACATAAAAAAACTCAGTCACAGAGAAAACTTTTTTCTTTACAATGAAAGACATTAAACGCTCGAAAAGGAAATTAACGGAAGCTGGAAATGGCAATATGCCGTTCCCCTGGGAGCGCCGGTCGTCTGACCGGCTTTAATAAATAACTTCCAAATTTTATAGAATTACCGAGAGCCTCGTCGGTGATTTATGCATCAAGCAACTTGGCGGTGCGGTGGCGGTCAGAATTAGTCAACTTTAAAAAATTTAGTTTCATTTTTTGCTGAAATTGTATTTTTAATAGTTGACATTTGATAAATAATATAGTATTATAGTAGTATCATTTAGAATTAATAATGGTATTGATATTATGCTGGTTTGGTTAAAATAGAAAGTGTTAACGACTTAATAAATGAAAAACTGGAATGTAGATTTTAAATGAACACTATGATTAATGACCTTAAGTTTAAGAATGAAAAAATCTACGAACATATCCGGAATAATATTATTTCCGGGCATTACCCTGTAGGGATGAAATTACCAACTGAACTAGTTTTTGCCCGCGAACTGAATGTTGGTAAGATTACTTTGCGTGCGGCGTTACAGCGATTAGAGCAGGAGGGATTGATTCTGCGTATGCGCCGGCGCGGAACTTTTGTGTCTGGAAACAAAGATAAAGTTATCAATAAAATTGCCGTAATTACCGACTATATGACCGTCCCTGGCAGCCCTTTTCCCTATCTGCTATCACTAATTAGCCAGGAGGCTGCCCGCCGCAATGTTGAGATTGAACAAATTGAGCGGTTTTATATTGAACATTTGCCAGTTAAGATGATTAAAAAATTATTCAAAGATAAAAATTTTGACGGCATAATTTTGATGACTCAATTTTTCCATGGTAATGAACCTATCATAAAAAAAATGCATGCCACCAAATTGCCTGTAGTTTTGCCGCATGGCAAGATTGGGGACACAATCGTAACCGGTTTTGCATCTGTATGGGTAAATGAACGTGAAGCTTTCTATCAAACGCTGAATACTGCTTTAGCATTGGGATATGAAAGAATTGCCGTTACGGCAAGAACGGATGACGCATCAAGGGAAAATATTCGTGCGCTGTCAATTCCGGAAATAAAAAATATTTTAAAAGACAAATTACACTCAATTAATTATTTTGAATGCAATCCAGGCAGTATTGAAAAAAAGTTAAACGGGTTACTTGAAAAATCTCCGCGCCCGGATCTTTTCATCTGTTACTCCGACTTTTTAGCGGTTTTATTGTCTCTAGCCATGAACAACATGAATTTACGCATACCGGAAGATTATGCTGTAATCGGCTTCAGCGGTCTGCCTACTGATTTGCCGCTTGCGCATAATCTTTGCGGAGTAAAATATCAATATGACAAGATGGTTGAAATGGCTTTTGATTTATTGATCACCAGAAACAGCTGGTTTGATCCGGAAAATCCGAGAACAGCTCCGTCTTATTGTTGTGATTATAAATTTTCTATGGGAAACACTGTATTGTCTGAAACAAAGAGAAATATTCCAGCAAAGCCTCAACAAGCTTTAGGAATACTTATTCATAACCATAAAGCTATAAAGGAAAGGATTCCAAAATGTGCAAGTATTTTGTGAGGTCATTTACAAACGGTTCCAACCCAAAACATAACGAGTTTCGGCAAAAGGCTTTCACACTTATTGAATTGCTGGTAGTGATAGCTATTATAGCAATTTTAGCTGGAATGCTGCTGCCGGCGTTGAATAAGGCGAGAGAAAAGTCGAAAGCAGTTGCCTGTCTGAACAATTTAAAGCAGATTAGTACAGCTGGAGCATTTTACTTCGACACGTTTCAATCAGCGATGATTATAGTAGACTGGACAGCTGCGTATCCCGGGCAAAAATGGAACACCATAATGCTAAAAAATAAATATATCGACAAACCAAAAATTTTGAATTGTTCATCTTTTGCATTTACCGATTGGGTAAACGCTGATCCATCCACCGATGGCGCTTCTGATTCCACATATGGGATGTGGACCAGTAATCGTGCAACTGATGTCCTGTCTACAAATGGCGGTAATACGCAAACATTAATTTTGAAAAAAATGAGAATACCGTCAAGACAGATGATGTTTTTGGATTCTGCCAACAACAGCACCAATAAACAGGAACCATTACCGCGTAGCAATACGGTCAGGCTGGCACATTTTCGTCACGCTGACAACGCGAATGTCGTTTATGCCGACGGTCACGCTGCCAGCACTAAAACAACACAGTTTGGCAGGGATTTCAAAGCTGCAACAGGCTGGAGCACTTTAAACGTTTTCATGAAGTCGTATTTGATTTCTGTTGCAGTGCCTACTGCTGAATAATTTGGGATAATTAAAAATGAGATATACTTTATTCTGTGTTGGTGTAATAGCGGTTTTGACAAATATATATGCTGATGCTTTTACAGATTACAGGTTAATAGCAGAATCGTCAAGCACAGTGCAGTCCACAAACACTGGAGATATGTTTGCCAACCTCGACTTTGAGCAAGACAATAAACGGTGGAATATAGGCGTCAATGATAAAGTGCAAAACGCATTCGGCAGGAACGGCACTGCCGGACTAAAAGTTTACCGCGATGCCGCCAGTTCTAAAGGTAATTCATCCCGAACATTCAAGTTGCCGCCTGGAGTTAAGTTTACCATCGGAGGGTGGATTCGTACTGAGGATGTTAAAGGGGAAGGCGCAGCCATTGCCGTTGAACTCTATCAAAAAAATGGCAAATTTTTCAGTGGACGCGGCAAATATCTCACCCCGGTTTCCGGGACTAAAGACTGGACACGGGTCGAAACTACGATGCTCAGCGACAATAATCCTGAAACCCAATATATGCTTAGTTTATATATGCGCCCCGGGACTACTGGAAATGCATATTTTGACGACATATTCATTTGTGAAGAAAAACCGCAATGGCTGCCCTATATTCTTTATCCAAAAATGAATACTGTTGACCCGGAAAAGACCGAAGTTAAGCTGCAAAGCGCGATTATAGGACGCTTTGAATACGACACTTTGCTTCCAGTCGATTTATATGTGTCAGCGACAATTAAAGTGGGGGACAAAGCAATAGCCGAAAAACAGGCACAGATAATTAATAATTCCATAATGCTGAACTTCGGTAGCTTAAATATTACCGGAGGTGCGGTTCTCGCTTTAACACTATTTGACCGTGCCAATAAAGTTATTCTGGCCAAAAAGGATTTTGACATCACCTTTGGGAAAATATTGTCAGAGGTTACAGTTGACGCAATGGGGCGTACTATTGTTGACGGGAAACCGTTTTTAACGCTGGCCTTATACGGTTACGGTTTAAATAAAGATGATGTTAAAATACTAAGCACCAGTCCGTTCAATGCTTTTTTGCCATACCCGAGCCTGTTTTTAGATATTGAAAGCAATAATGGCGTTACTAACAATCCATCTATCGAGAAAATTAATGAAACACTAAATTACTGCAAGCAAAACGGCATACGAATAATATTTTCGCTGAAAGATTTATATGACGGGTACAAATATGCTCCCAGTTCCTGGAACGAACTTACCGATAAAACTGAGATTGTCAAGTTGATTGTCAACGGAATAAAAAACAATCCAGGACTGCTGATGTGGTACATTGCCGATGAACAAAATCCCGATTATGCCGCCAAATTAAAAGAACGGCGCCGCCTCATTGCCAGTCTGGACAAAAATCATCCTGCATTGACTGTGTTTTATCAATACTCGGAACTGGCGCTTTATGGAGAATGTCAGGACATTCTCGGTGTAGACCCTTATCCCATAAAGTTTGCAAAAGACAATCAGATGAAAAATGTTTATGACACTTGCATTGCGCTGGAAAAAGCTGTGTCCGTCAATAATATTCCTCTCGGTGCTTTAGGAGTTCCGCAGATACACAATCAAGGCCTCTATGAGGCAGATAAAAATGATTATAACGCAATAACACAGAAATACCGAGCCCCAACCAAAGATGAAATCCTGGCAATGTCATTAATGGAGGCAATTCACGGTGCGCGTGGTTTTGTATTCTATTCTTATCACGATTTACGCCGCGGTCCTGACAAAGAACAATTCACGCGCCGCTGGCCTGACATTTGCGCCGCCGCGGCAGAAATCAAGGCGCTGGAAAAATTCTTATTGAGCGATATTCCTGCCGTCTCAGTGTCAATGAATACTGGCAAAGGAAGTATAGCCGCAAAAAAAATTACTGCTAATGACGGCTCTGTCTGCGTTCTAATCGCCGCAACTGGTCCCGGCGTCAGCGAAACAGTCATAAGTAACTTACCATCAGGATTGACCAGTTTGACTGGCAGAACCATAGCCACGGAAGCTGGCTATAAATTTGTCGGGACAGATATTTCATATGACATTCTAATATCAAATAAGGATTAGAAAATGGCTTTAATGCCTATTCAGAGAATAAACGACTGGGAAACGCGGATTGCCCGCTACGATGCATTCTGGCAAAATGAGATTATCGACCGTCCGCCAGTTTATATTCAAGTGCAGAAGACTGATTTTGAACTTTGCGATTTGAGGCGGTGGAAGGATGCAGAATATATCGCCTGCACAAAGGCGAAGATTGTTGACTCATTTGATTATTATGGTGATGCTTTGCCAAGCTGCACACCCAACGTCGGTCCGGATTTCTTTGCTGCAATGTACGGAGCTAAAATAGAATTCGAGAAGACTACCTCATTTATGAAACATTCTCTCGAAAGCATCAAAGATTTCCTGCTGCTTCAATTCGAATTGACGGGAGAATACTTTGAGGCTGTTGAGAAGATGTATGAGTTGCTTTTTAAACTTGGGAAGGACAAGTTTTATGTTGGCTGGCCGGATATACACCCCGGCGCGGATTGTTTAGTTGGCTTACGCGGTCCGGCAGAGCTTTGCATGGATATCATAGATGAACCGGAAATAATCAAAAAATCAATAGCTAAAACAACAAAAGACTTTGTTGGCTGCTTTGATTATTACTACAATAAATTGGTCGTCCGCAATCAGGCTGTTACCGGCTGGCCTCTGATTTTCAGCACAAAAAAGTGGCATGTGCCTAGTAATGATTTCAGTTATATGATCAGTGAAAAAGATTTTTCTGAATTATTCCTGAATGGACTTGAAGATGAATGTACCCACATGGAAGCAAGTTTATTTCATCTGGATGGCCCTGGCTCTCTGACTCAATTAGATAAACTATTGAGCATAAAAAAACTGAATGCTGTTCAATGGGTCTATGGAGCCGGTAACGGCACTGCCAAAGACTGGATTCATATTTATAAAAAAATCCAGACGGCAGGAAAAGGTATTCAGGTATTTGCGTATTTAGAAGATTTGGATTCACTTTTTGCTAGTTTAAAACCGGAAGGGATCGCAATAGTTGTTTACGGCGTGAAGGATCATGAAACAGCAGCACATGTTATAAATAGAGTCAAAAAATGGGCTTGAAGATAAAATTTAAAAAAGGGTTGATTGATATTCCCGGCACTCCATTTTCTGAAGGCTTAATCTCGTTTGAAATGGAAAACCGGAAAATAAACGCAAGAACATTGAAATGGCAGGACAATTGTGCTAAATATGAAAACTTGAATTTTGAGGTTTTTGATGGGGCGAAACTTCAATTTAAGGTAAAAACTAACAGTGAGAAAATTAACCATATCAGCATTGAATTTCCAGTAAAGGATTTGCTGGTTGATGATTATCTGGAATATATCCACAGTCAATTTTTTACTCATCCATGCAGCGTAAAGCGTGTCGGCTCAAAAAGCAGATTTGAAGACATTAATCGTGAAAGCAGTATGTTGTACTTACTACATAAACGGGAGAGTAAGGATTCTTTTTTGTTCGCTGTAGATGGTGAACATAAAGGTGATTATCTTTATTTTTCCGCAATTCACTCCGAAAGAAATTGCGATGGTGCTTTCGGCCTGAAAATTCGTTGGGAATTTTGCTGCAATGGAGATGTTGAGAGTACTGCTATAAGCGTTTATCGTTCTAATGATCCAATTGGCTTACTTGAAAATCTTGGCGACCGCTTGTCGAATAATTGCAAGTTATGCGCTAAAGGCTGGAATAGTTGGGATTATTTTACAGGTAGCATTGCCGCGACTGATATGTTAAACAATGCCATTATTTCAACAAAGTTGAGTTCAGATTTGCGCTATTGTGTAATTGATGCCGGATATTATCCGCGCTGGGGCGAATGGATTGCCGGGGAAAAATTTCCGGAAGGATTTGAGGCATATTGCCAAGAAATTCGTAGTGCCGGAATGGAACCTGGCATTTGGAGCGCTCCGTTGTGTATGAATGTATATTCACGCTTTTATATGGAACACCCGGAATGTTTCGGGCGAAAATCCAATGGCGATATTGCAACCAAAACCTTAGGATATGGAGCATCAGCATTTATGGATATTACGCATCCTATGGTGCAAAAATATCTATCTGATAGTTTTACTCATTTAAAGCGATCTGGTTTTACTTATTTCAAAGTAGACTTTTCATATGAATTACAGGAGAATTGCCAGCTTTTTTATGATTCAAAAATTCCACGCGGAATGCTGGTGCGTAAACTCTTTGAAATCATTCGTAACGCGGTCGGCTCGGATAGTTACATTTTAGCATGCGGCGCCCCTTATGAAGCGGTAAGAGGGGTAGTAGATGCAGTACGTTCTTGTAACGACATTCACAATTACTGGAGTCATGTGCTGTTTTGTACAGCATCGATTTCGGCACGATTCTGGATGAATAGAAAATTATGGAATCTGGATCCAGATTTCTTGATTGTAAGAGCGAAAGGAAATTGTTCACATAAACTTTTGAATAAACCTTCAGCATCAATTCCTTTTGCAGTTGATTTCGCACATTACTGGCAGTCAGGGCGAGAGGCCAATATAATGGAGATGAAGGTTTGGTTGCTTTTGGCGATGGTAACTTGCGGTGATATGTTTTTAAGCGACGATTTGACTGCTTTGAATGAAGAAGCCAGAGCATTCCTTAAGAAGGTGATAGAGCATAAGCAAACTGCTCCGGCAATTCCGATTGATTTATTTGATCGGCACGATACATTGCCGTCAATTTGGGCTGCAAAAGATTTTATCGCATTTTTCAACTTTACCGAAGACCCGAAAACTTTACATTTCAAACTGTCCCCGATGATTAAGGACGTAAATAATTTCTGGGGAGATTTCAAAGGTGAAGTCATCAATGGTGAATTGGTAGTAATTTTGCCATCCCGGCGCTCTGAAGGATTTTTTTTATGAAAAAAATAATACATAAACTACAAAGGAAACGGTTTTAAAGATTATTGGATGGAGAAAAAATCATCCAGTATTTAATTTTTCTCAGATATAACCAATTATTATTTCATAAATATTTTTTTGCACAAATAAAACTATTGTCATATACTTCATTTGTGTATATTCAGCATTCCACTCCGATGCCAATAATCTTACAAATTTTAAACATTGAGTAAGCTGAAAACAATTTAATATATAAAGGATTATTCTTATGAATTCAAAAGACCGGGTATTAAGAGCAATCAATCATCAACAAACAATAGGTCGTAATGCCATAACCTTTGATGCTCAAGCGGAGGTTTATGATTTGCTCTATAAGTATTTTGGCATTGCCGATAAAAATAAAATAAAGTTGTTTGACGAACTTCATTGCGACACCTTGATGCTGGCTCCGGCAACTCTGGTTTTTTCCCCTGAGGAAGCGATTAAACCGGATATCAAAAAATCTATCTGGCAGGTTGAATACAAATCTACTAAAACAGATACCGGTGCTCAATATAATGAGATTTGCGGCTGCCCGTTAGCTGGCAAAGATGATTTGTCTGATTTAGATAACTTCAAATGGCCGAACGTGGATGATTTAGATTTTTCTAATTTCATGGAGCGCGCCAAAAACTCCGGCGACCGTGCAATTATTGGAGTATCATGCTGGGGCGCATATCACACTGCAAGTTTCATGCGGGGAATGGAGGACATTCTATTGGATTTTGCCATGCGCCGCGATTACTTGGACAAACTTTTGGGTTATATCAGTGATTATGTGCTTGCAGCAAACACAAAGATGCTTGAAGAAGCAGGAGATTGTATTGACATAGTTTATATGGCAGATGATTATTGTTCGCAATCAGGTTGCCTGTTCAGCCCCGATGATTTCAGAACTTATTGCCTCCCTTATGTAAAAAATATGGTTGATCTAGCACACAAATACAATAAAAAGTTTTTACTCCATGTTTGCGGTTCAGTGCGTCCTTTGTTGCCGATTTTAGTAGATGCTGGAATTGATATGCTTGAACCTGTTCAAACCCGCGCCAATGGTATGAACCCGATTGAATTAAAACGGGAGTTTGGAAAGGATATTTGTTTTTATGGTGGAATGGATTTGCAAAAAACGTTGATTAGCGGAACTACTGAAGATGTTGAAAATGAGGCGAAATCTTTAATTGAAACCTTGGGCAGGGATGGTGGATACATTTTTGGACCAGGCCATACCTATATTCAGATTGATGCCCCTTTGGAGAATATTTTAACTATGTATAAAACAGCTTTGGAGTATAAAATATGACCAAACGTGAAGATTTTTTTGCTTTATTTGATAAACAAAAGTCAGACAAGGTTCTTTTCTTTCCTGATATCACCAATTATTATGTTGCGCACCGGGTAAAAGAGGGCGAGGAACGCCCTTATTCTCCAGGACAATTTATTCCTGATGATGCACCGATTCACCGGTTGCGCGGAACCATGCCTGAGGAATTCAAGGACTGGACCTGCCTGGATTTTTACAAGCATTTCAACTGGGGCTTTCCAACTCATATTTACAGTTGGTACGATGTGACGTATTCCGGCGGCGTTGAACGTATCATGTCGAAGGACGCGCATACCCGTACCACGTTATTCAAAACGCCCAAAGGAACTTTAACCAAAGTTGACCTGCTGGCCAAC
>CAIPAT010000081.1 GCA_903863035.1 uncultured Lentisphaeria bacterium | reverse complement strand
TCTCGCAACTTTATCCTCACGCGTTAGCCAGTGGCTAGTGATTAGGCTACATACCTGAAATGGACAATTGGTATGGACGAAACATTTCATTCGTCTAGTTTAGTGATACCTTACCTGGACACACATTCAATGAGTGTAAAATTCCGTGCTTTCAATGTCCGGCCATGTCTTCTAAATATATTCATAATGCTTTATTCTCCTCCGCGGTTTGTACGGTTGTTTCCTGAACGGTTATAATTTTAATTCCGGCTGGAATTTTATCATACATGACAGCATCTGCGGTCCGGGTTCCAGTATCCAGCCCGTGGATGGTCTTTTCCCAATAGTAAGGGTTGAAGAAAAGCTGGATGAAGCCTTTCCATGCCCCGATGGAGATCAGCAGCCAGTAGAACGGCATCAGCATGGCTGCCGGCAGCAGATGATAATACCGGCGTTTAATACAGGCAAGGATGTGCACACCTAAAAATAGAAAATTAGCAAGCAGCAGCAGTACGGTGGTCCCGAAGAAAATGACCGACAGCACCGACCATAAACGGCTTTCAGTTTCGCCCCAGTAAAACAGCGGCCATGGCTCCAGGCGCATACCGAAAACTGCCAGACCGTGATAATCGGTAAAATTATGCGGCCCGGCAATGATTTCCCAGGTGGAAAGCCCGCCGGCGAGAGCATGCAGGAACAGCATCAGATAAAATCCGCCGGCCAGCCAGTAAATAACATTGACCAGCATCATGAACGCACTGGCGCCGACGCTCAGATAGAAACCGAAAAATCCCCAGAGCCCCAGATGGCGCAGCGTGTTCAGCGGATGCCGGGTATGGCTGAGATGCGTCTGAATAAAGCCTTTCACCCAGCGGGAGCGCTGGCGTATCCAGTTCCAGACGTCGGAATTGGCCTCTTCCCAAGTGGTGGAATCCAGCAGACAGGTCTGGTATCCATGCTTGTAAATTCTGATCCCCAGATCGCAGTCTTCGGTGACATTGAACGGATCCCATCCGCCGAGTTTCTGCAGCGCTTCCGAGCGGAAGTGGTTGGAAGTACCGCCAAGCGGCAGGGGAACGTTGAATGTCTGCATGCCGGGCAGCATCAGATCAAAGGTAGTGGAGTATTCAACCGTGAACAGTCTGGTCAGCAGATTCTGACGTGAGTTGTAATAGTTCAACTTCGCCTGGACGCATGCCATTTTGCGGGGGGTGCTCCGGAATACGGCGACCGCCTTTTTCAGCTGGTCCGGTTCCGGACGGTCTTCGGCGTCATAAATCACACAAAACTCGCCGCGTGCGTGTTTAAGCCCGAAGTTACAGGCGCGGGGTTTGGTTTTCGGCTGCGAATCCGGAACCACGATTATCTTGTAGTTCCATGGCAGAAAACAGCGTTTCAGCGCCAGTATGGTGTCATGGTCGTCGCTTTCCAGCAACAGTTTAACATCGAGTTTGTCCGCCGGATAATCCAGTCTGCCGATATTGAGGATAATCTTTTCCGCGATATTCGCTTCATGGTAAAGCGGCACCAGAATGGTATATACCGGCAGTTCGTCATCGGGAATAGCCGCCAGTTCGTCCGCGGACACTTTCCTTTCGCCAAAACCAAACATGGAAACACAGCAGGCGCTTATCCGGAAAATCGCCGCGCTGAAATACCAGAACGCCATCAGCGCGGTAATGGTAAACAGAAAATAGTCCCAGCGGTATTTCAGGAATAAAAGCATAGCTGCCGCGACCGCCGCGTAAAATAAAACCTGCGGACGTGAAATAGAAATAAAGGCACTATCATCCTGGTGACATTCGACAAAACGCCGAGTCACCGGATCAAGATGTTCCATTCCGGGCAATGTTCTTTTTTTGTTTATCATATCTATCTGTAGAAAAATACCATTATTATATATATATTAACGTCTAAATCATTTTTTTATTGCCTTAAAGTATAAAAAACTGGTATATTTTCGTCCTTTTATTAGAAAATGTCGTTAAATAGGACAATAAACGCGATAAAAGATGCGTTTCAGAAGTATAATTAGTGAGTGTGAGTAGTGAGTAAAAACATTTTGATGTTTATGTCTTCCATTCTGACTCCTGGTAAGGTAATTATTTTATGAGATATTTTGAAAAGACGCTGATCGCCGCCGCGTTAACTTTTACTTTTTTTTGCGTAGACGGATGGAGTTTTGACAAAGCCGGCTGGTTCGCCGAGAAAAATGGTTCGCCGCCGGAGAAACTTGGCTCCGCAACGGATTCGTCCGCCGTCACGGCGCTGTCTCTACCCGGCTCAGCCTTAATCTACAAGGAAAAAGAACGTCATACTTTGCGTCCGGAGAAAGAGGTTTTTCAGAAAAAAAACCTTTCCGTCGAAGTAAAAATGCAAAGTGAGAGTACGGCTCCAGTTTCCGCCGTCATCTTCATCAAGGACAAAGACGGACTCTGGTTTCAAACGAAACATGAGTATAAGCTCATCCCCGGCGGCTGGCAGCGGCTGGAAACAGACATTTCCGGCGGTGGCAGCTTGATTCCGGTCGGTCATAACGGTGCCTGGGACGGACGCCATCGGGTCGCAATGCTTGCCGCCGGCCTTTCCATTTACGGCAACACGAACAGGCAATTCAATATTCAATGCCGAAACCTGGAACTCAGCGGAGTCAGACCCGTGCCGCCGCTGCAACTGCTTAACTGGCAAATGCCTGAAACCTGTGAACGCTACGAAATCATTGAAAGCGATTTTGAGCTTTCACGCGAATACTGCAATCCATTCGATCCGGACGAGATCAGCGTGGATGTAGAAGCCGTCGCGCCAGGCGGCGAAACTATCCGCTGGCCGGCATTCTATACTCAGAACTTCATCCGGCAGCAGCATTTCACCCGCGAAATAACCCTCCCTTCCGGCAAGGCTTTCTGGGCATTCCGGTTCACCCCGGAGTTAACTGGAGAATACCGGCTGCGACTGGTGGTCGAAGATAAATCCGGGAAATCGCCTGAATTGCTGGTCAGCCCGTGGAAAACGCTGTCGGTGCAGCCATCCGAACGTAAAGGCTATGTCCGCCCCAGTCTCCGCGATCAGCGTTATTTTGAATTTTCCACCGGCGAATTTTTCTTTCCAATCGGCATCAATACCCATACCAATATTGATTTGCGCAGCGAAAAACAGTTCAAATTCGGACACCTGCCCGATCGCGGCACCTATGATTACGACGAATATCTGGCGGCAATGGCCCAGGGCGGCGTCAATGCCGTCGAAATCTGGATGGCATCCTGGTCTTTCGCGCTGGAATGGAGCATCTGCCGCCCGTTTTATTACGGGCTCGGCCGTTACAATCTGGCCAATGCCTGGCGGCTGGACCATGTGCTGAACGACGCCCGAGAAAAAGACATTTACGTTCATCTGACGCTGGACAACCATGGCAAACTATCCGACTACAGTGATCAGGAGTGGGACGACAATCCGTTCAATATAAAAAACCCGTTTGCCTTTTCCAACGGCGGTTTTCTCAAAACACCGGAAGCGTTCTTCTCCGATCCCCAGGCTAAAAAACTGAACCGCCAGCGCAACCGTTATATTGCCGCCAGATGGGGGGCCTATACCAATATCTTCGGCATCGAATTCTGGAGCGAAGGCAATCTGGTCAGCAACTTCAAGGATATCTATTATAACGGGGTGTTCGCCGACTGGCACCGCGACGCCGCCGGAGAACTTAAAAACATGGATCAGGGCAGGCACATGCTGACCACGCATTACAGCGGTAGCTGTCTTGATCAGTTTAAATACCCCGAAGTGGTCGAAATGCCCGAGTTTTCCTATGTGGCGGGAGATGCCTACCGGGATACGAGAATTCACTTTGTAGACCAGATGCGCCAGCAGGCCGCGCTGCTGGTTTTCAACCGCCCGGTACTGGCGACTGAATTCGGCGGCACCTGGGCCGGCGGCAAAGCCGAACAAGTCGTCGGCGATATCCATTCCGGCTTGTGGAGCGCGTTCTTCAAGGAACAGGCCGGAACCCCATTCCTCTGGTGGCACGATTTCATCCACCTGAACAATCACTACCGCCACTATAAAGGGCTTTCGGAATATAGCAAAGGGCTTGATCTGCGCGGCAAAAACATGCAGTTCAAAGAGCTGGACGTCATTGATCCGGCCAACCCGCGCCCGCAGCCGGAATACATTCCATCCACCCCCCTGCCCGACGGGTCGTGGTCGCTGCAATGGAATCTCCGCGACTATTATCTCGCCTATATCAACCGCTTGCGGCTGCCGCTGGAAAATTGTTTAACCAGCTATTTCGGCAGAGAGAATTATTTTGTCGAATGCTTCTCCGCCGGCGATGCGTCACGCGTTTACGGCTGGGTCTTCTGCCGGCGCTACATGTTTGACTATCCGGACAAAGAAGACGCCCTGCCCTTGTTGAATAACCTGCAAGTAACACTCGATTACCCGCTGCCGGCCGGAACTTATTCCTTGAGATTTTATGACACGATCACCGGCAAAGTCATTGCCGCAAACGATATTCAACTGAACGGCGGACCCGCCGCAATCCAGATCCACCCGTTCAAGACCGATATCGCGTTCAAACTTACCCGCCGTTTCTTCTGCTCTGAAAATGATCCGGCGGCAAAGCTGCCGGCAACAACTGCAAAGGGTAAGCGGAAATGAAAATTAAAGTAATATTGACAGTTCTTTTTCTGCTGCCGCTGTTCAATGCCTTTGCCGCTGTTCCGGCGTGGCCGGTACCGGACGCGGAATACCGGCTGAAGGTTAAAACGGATAACCCCGGCGTAACCGGCTATATTGATCTCAGCCAGTGCGCCCTGCCGGAAAAACTCGATAACGGTGTTGACGTCAGGGATGAAAAGGGCGGTAAAATTCCGTATTTTCTGTACAAGGATTTCGGACTCTTTTTCGGCCCGGCGGTGAAATCTCCGGTACGCTATATTTACTTCGGGTTCAAGAAACCGGTGGAAGCGCCGACATGGCCCAAAGAACTGGGCACAGTTCCGGAAAATTACCGGTTGCGGATCAGAATGTTTCATGCCGGTATGGTTTATGTCACCGAACAGCAGTGGTTTGAACGGCAGCGGCAGAATATTGAGGAACGTTATAAACGCCCAAACTGGATGGTGAAATATTTCATTGACCAGAGCTGGGAGCGTTATTTGACCATGTATATTTATCCGTGGCCAGTCACTGACGTCAAATTCTGCCTGGCAAGCAATGAACCTGAGACTAAAGACTGGGACAAGCCTTATGATATTGAAGATTATCTGGCCTGGCGCAACCCGTCTTCATACCGCCGGTCGAGCGGCTGGGTCGAATACCAGTACCGGCTCAAGGGCCCGTATTTCATGAAATATGACCCCCTCCGCCTGGAATGGGCGTTCAAACGGCTGAAACGTTACTGGAACAACCGCGACAGAGAACTTAAACAGGCGGAAAAAAATTCCAAAGGCGCACCCGAAAGGGATATGATTTACATCTATGAAAAGCGGAAGCCGGCGGAAGAGAAAACCAACTGGGACCAGGTGCTGCTGGACAAATGCATGTTCGACCTCAGAAATAATTTTGCCGCGGGCATCACCGGCATGCTGCTGGTTCCGGCCGACGGCGAATATGAGTTCGCCATCAACACCAGCAGTTGCACGCTGCTGCTGGTCGATGAAAAAATCATCATCAACTGGTACGGCGAACACGAACGCACTCCCGGCTGGGAGAAAACCGCTAAAGTAAATCTGAAAAAAGGCCTGTATCCGTTTAAGTTCTATTATCAGAAAAATCTGGCCATTACCTATGCGGCCTGCGCCTGGAAAAAACCCGGTGACCGCGAGTTTACGATCCTGCGGGATGACAACTTCTCGCCGGGCTGGCCCTGCATCTCTGAAGCCTGTGAAAGCAGAAACGGCAGCATTTATCCGCTGGTAAGCAAAATCGACTCCTGCATTCTGTTTACCGGTAAACGCGAAAAATGTCTATGGGAAAAGTATTCCGTAACGAACTGCGGCAACGGCGGCTGCACCTGGAACGTCAATGGACAGACCTTTCCCTGCAAGATCATTGACCTGATCTCGAAGGAAGGCGCCGAGGATAAAATCATGCTGGTTCCGGAAGACAAGAACTATTCGCCGCTGCGACTGTGCCGCTTCGATGACGGCAAGGAAAAACCTTATTCCCGACCCGACCTGGCGCTGAAACTGTGGACTCCGGATTTCATTTTTGATGACGAAACGCTCGATCTCTTTATCGAGGTAAATTCGAAGCTGCCTTTTGCCGTGGAATGCTATCTGGATACCGTCGCCTCGCCGGAAACCAGTTTCTTCGCCAGCGGCCGCGAAAAAATATCCCTGCCGGGCAAGCCGGTATCCGAACAGAACCGGTTCATTCCGGACAGCGTTTTCAAAAAACAGATCGCGCTCAAAGGCGAAGACCTGAAGCAGAAAACCGAAGTCGGATTCAACCTGAAACTGCCGAACATGACCTTTGACAGCAAACGGATTAAATTTATCAAGGTGCCGGAACTGCCGCCGATGGTCACGGGCGCAGATGCCCTGCATGATGCCGACGGCAGCATCGTGATCCCGGTCATCCACCGCCCGGAACTCTCTGAAATAAGAAAATGGGAACTCCCGGCAACCGTGATCAACCGGCTTGCCGGAACCTCCAAAGTGCTGATCGTGGCGGATGATTTCGCCTGCGGCAATAATGCATTCCGCGACACGCTGCAGGAACTGCTCAATCAGGAGGAAATAGAACTGGAATTCATCCCGTGGCGCAATTGCGGCGACAACCGTCTGCTGGAAAATTTCGCCGCCGCCCTCCCCTTCATCTTGAAATCCGACGCCGACGCCGCCATCATCATTCCGCCGGTGCGCGAACTCCACGACGGCATTCCGGTCAGAAATCAATACCGCATGCTCGCCGCCCTGATTTCCGCCTTCAAAGGCCGCAACCTGATGCTGGCGACCCCCTTCCCCCACGCAACGCCGAATCCCCAGGAGGAAGAGCTCTCTTCCGAGATAAAACGTCTGGCCCGCGAATACGGTGCCGCCGTGCTTGACCTGAATTATTATATCAAAGAAAATCAGGACTGGCAGAAGTCCTACCGCACCTCCCCAGAAAATGAAAACTCGTTAGAATTGCTCCCAGTCCAGAACATCGAAGGCGTCTGCAGAATCATCGCCAGAGAACTGCGGTAACATGAAGCACTATAGCTTTTACAGATTGTCCAACTTTCAGGAATAATAGTAACCGTTGAAAAACAGAACAAACGGATGTAATCAATAAAATTCAGGACGGGCAGTCTTGCGGTACTCGGACGGAAACTTATAAACTGAGTTACGGCTGGGATGGCGAGAAAGAAACCGGGGAACTTTTCGACCTGCAAAAAGACCCGCATGAATATGATAACCTTTTCGACCGGAAAGAATATTCTGCAATAAGAGAACAACTGCTTCGAAAAATCCTCAACTGGTTTATTGCCACCGGACAGCCGGACAATTTTGCTCCTTCAAATAAAAACCGGGCTCAAGATGGTTCAAAAAACATGACTATTGCTGAGTAAATCCTGCAATAATTGTACCTATCAAAGACGCTGTGTGCGGCATCATTTTGATGCAGGGCCACGGCAGAATGGGGATATGGGAGATCGACACTCCGGCGCTGATACGTTACAGTCAACTGACTAATACTCTGTAAAGCTAAAAATTCGAATATACGAGTTAGATTGCGGATTGGATTTTTTCGTTCCGACTGATGGGCGATATGAATATCGTCCGAAGGATGAACGCATTTTGTCATTTTCCTGATTTTGATTTTTTGCCAACTGATGCTATCTTTTAATTCTTAGGAGAAAATAAACCATTACGCGTTAACCATCGAATAGAGAAGAGGGTATTATGAAGAGAGCCATTATTCTTTGTTGTCTGGCTATGGCATTAACCGGCAGCGCCGATAACGCCAAGCCGGCCGCCGCAGGAACAGCGCAAGCCACAGCATCCGCCGACATGGTCAAACAAAAAATGGAAAAAATAATTTTCTCCTGTGTCGATCTTGAAAATGCCAATATTTTTACTGTAATCCGCTTTCTTAACCGCAGCGGCAAACACTATGATCCAGATGCGACCGGCATTACTGTTGTTTCCGGTATCAACAAACAGGACATGAGCAAATTACCGAAATTTACGCTCAAGGCAAACCAAGTCTCATTCGCAAAGTTATTGGATCAATTAAAATTAAACTATAAAATCGACGAAGGCGCTATCGTTATCCTGCCCGGAATTAAAGAAGACGGCAAATAATCCGAATGCGCTCTCTGCCGAGTCTGCTATTTCCCGCATTGCGACGGAATCTCAGTCGCGAGACATCTCCGCATCCCCGCTGTAATTGCGATATTCGCGCGGCGTAAGACCTGTGCTTTTCTTGAAAACGCGGGAAAAATATCCAAGCTGATCGTAACCGACCATTTCGGCGATGGCGGAGACCGGGCAGTCAGTATCGCGCAACAGATTTTTAACCCTGGTCATGCGCTGTTCGGTGACATATTGCAGCGGTGAAATACCGTAACTCTGTTTAAAAATCCGGCACTGATGGGCATAGGATATCCCGGATTCCTGCAGAAAATCCTGAATCGACCCGGTACTGCTCACCGCCTTGTCCGCGAACCGGCTCAACTGACGACGGATTTTCGAGGCCAGCCGGACCGTCGCGGCTTCCGGTGTGCGGGTCTTGTTTTCCGGACAAAGCAGATCCAGCAGCAGTTCAAGAAAAATTCCACGGCTGACCATTTTCTCATGGCCGCTGCCGAAATTGAACAGGTTTTCGACCCTCCGGAACAGTTCCAGTGTGGTGTTCAGATTGCGGACCATGCCGTGCAGAATCTGCGGCGGCGCCAGGTCAGGAGCATGGCGGAACAGATGTTCCTGCGGACGGGCCGGACAGTAGGTCATGACCGGCAGATGAGCGGAGTCACCACTGTACAGCCAGTCGAAATGGACCCAGTAGCGATGCCCCGGACGGTTGGCTGTTTCACGCGAAATGTGCCGGCGTCCCGGCGGCACAATAATGTACGAACCGGCCGGACACACGATTTTTTCCGTTTCAATCTCCACGAAGTAATCGCTGTGTTCGAACAGCACCAGTTCGTGCTCGTAAATATAACGCATCGCCTCAACCCAGCCGGACTGTGCCGGCGCATTGCCGACAATCCGCAGACACGGCGAAATACGATACAGCCAGTCATCCATTGTTTACTTCCTTTAATATCATTTATGTGCAAATAATAGCATAATTATGCAATTGATTCAAGCAATAAAACTTATTATATTATAGATAAGACAATATCATTAAAAGGATAAAAAATATGGAATGGATGAAAAAATGTTATTCGCGGCTGTTGATCGATAACCATATTACCGATCTTAAACCGGAATTCATGCGCCGGTTCGACCCGTCAGAATATGTCCGGATGGTAAAAATGACCGGGGTGGAAGCCGCGATGGTCTATGCGTGCTGCCACAACGGCAACTGTTATTATCCGACCAAAGTCGGCCACATGCATGCCAACCTCGACGGGCGCGATATTTTCGGTGAAACAGTGCAACTGCTGCGACAAAACGGCATCGTCCCCATTGCCTATTATACGAGTATTTACCACAATAATTCGGCGAAGTCGCACCCTGCATGGCGGGTCACATACCCCGACGGCAGTCAGCACAGCGGAAGATACTGGTGGAGCTGCCTGAATAATGATGAATACGTCAAATTCACCATTGCGCAAATAAGCGAAGTGACAGCATACGACGTGGACGGCATCTTCAACGACATGACGTTCTGGCCGGGCATCTGCGCATGCCCCTGCTGCCGTGAAAAATACCGGACGGAGACCGGGCGCGAAATACCGGTAAAAATCGACTGGCGCGACAGGGAATGGATATCCTTTCAGCGTTTCCGCGAACGCTCGATGGCGGCATTCACGCAGGCGATAACGTCCGCGATCAAAGCCGGAAAAGACATTTCGGTAACGCATCAGACGAGCACCATCATGCACGGCTGGATGCAAGGCTATACGCTGGACATCGCCGACGCCTGCGACTACACATCCGGGGACTTTTACGGCGGCAAGTATCAGCATATACTCGGCGCAAAAATTCTCGCCGCTGCATCGCGCAATCTGCCGTATGAATTTATGACCAGCCGCTGCGTGGATCTCCATGATCACACGTCAATGAAATCGGAGGAGCAACTGACTGCGGAAGCGGCAACAACGCTCGCCAATGCCGGGGCCTATTTCTTCATCGACGCCATCAATCCCGACGGCACTCTGGAGGAGCCGGTCTATCAACGCCTCGGAGCCGTATCAAAAACGCTTTTGCCGTTCACCAGGACAATCCAGCGGCACCGCCCGGTGATAAGCGCCGAAACCGCGCTCTATTATTCCTCAGCGGCGTATATCGATGAGAACGCCTCCGCGGACATCATGCTGCCGAACGGCAATAAACCGGCGGTCGATGAAATAACCGGCGCTTCAATCATCCTTACCCGGGCGCATATCCCGTTCGCGGCGGTAACCGGACGCAGCGATTTCTCCGCATTCAGCTCGATCATCATGAACAACATACTCTATACCACGCCGGAGGAGAATGAAAAGCTGCGCACCTTTGTCAAAAACGGCGGCACGCTGATCGCCACGGGCAATACCTCGCTTATGATGCCCGACGGCTCGACCACCGGCGACTTCGCCCTCGCTGACGTTTTCGGCGTATCCGCAACCGGCGCTAAAGCCAGGCGGTTCCATTATCTCTCGTTTATCGACCGCCGCTGGCTGATATCCTCGCATGAAACCGCGCCGCTCGTAACAGCGACAAGCGCGAAGGTGATTGCGCATATCAACGAACCGGTTTTCGATCCGGACGACTCGGAGTACGCCTCAATACACAGCAACCCGCCGGGCGCGGACACCGTCTTCGCCGGGCTTGCGGTCAACCAGTACGGAAAAGGAAAATGCGTTTATCTTTCATCTCCGGTGCTTTCGCTTCAGCAGGACGCACAGCAGGTTTTCGGGACCTGGCTCTTCCGCGAATATGCGCCGTCAACAGTGATCGCAGAGACGAATGCACCCGAATGCGTTGAAATCACCATTCTGAAAGGCACGGTGAAAAACGCCATTATCGTCGGGCTCGTGAACTACCAGAAAGAACTGCCGAATGTCCCGGTGCGCGATATCTCGGTGTCACTCTGCCTGAACGGCGTAAAACCGGTATCGGTAGTCCGCGTATCCGACGGCATGAAACTCAATGCGGCCGGCGTTGACGAGACCCTCCGTATCGATATTCCCCTTCTAAAAACTATTGAAATGATCGAAATAAACATGGAGTAGATTTGTATGAATGTGAAAAACATTGCCGCATCAGCTTTCGAAGCGGGCGCTGGAATCGTCCGCCTTGCGCCGAACTGGGTCCCCCGCTCGTTCTGCATCCCCGGACGCCGTATCAAACTGCATCCTGACGACTATTATGCACTGGGCGGCGAACGCGGCGGCATCGATGAACGCTGGCTCGCCTCCGCCACCCCGGCGGACAACGGCCCGCTCACCGGCAAAGACGAAGGCCTCAGCAAAATTGTCGGCCCCGGCAATGAACTGATCCTGCTGAAAGAAGCGGTGGCTGAACTGAAAGAACAATTGGTCGGACAACGCATCTGGAATAAATACGGCTGCTGGCCGATTTACTCCAAATTCTTTGACAATCTCGGCCCCCTGCCGCATCATGTCCATCACCGTGACGCCCACGCGGCGCTGGTCGGACAGCGCGGCAAGCCGGAAGCCTATTATTTCCCGCCGCAATTGAATAATCACGGCGGCCATTTCCCTTACACCTTTTTCGGCTTCGAGCCTGGAACCACAAAAGCCCAGGTCAGGGAATCGCTGATGAACTTTACTAAAGGCGATAACCGCATCACCAATCTGTCCCGCGCCTACCGCCTGGAACCGGGTACCGGCTGGGACGTGCCGCCGGGAGTCCTCCATGCGCCGGGCAGTCTCTGCACCTACGAACCGCAGGTGGCGTCCGACGTTTACGCCATGTATCAGTCACTGGTGGACAACCAGATCGTGCCGGAAGCGCTGTTGTGGAAAGACTGTCCGGCCGACCGCAAAGGCGATTTTGACTACCTGGTGGATGTGATCGACTGGGAACTGAACGTCGATCCGGAATTTGTAAAAAATCGTTTTATGTCTCCACGCCAGGTAAAACCGGAGGCGGAAATGGCCGCGCAGGGTTACAGCGAAAAATGGATATGCTACCGTTCCGCGGCCTTTTCGGCTAAAGAACTAACCGTATTCCCCGGACAATCCGTAATTATCAAAGACGCGGCGGCGTATGGCATAATTATGATGCAGGGTCATGGAAAAATGGGAGTATGGGATATCGACACTCCGGCGCTGATACGTTACGGGCAACTGACTAATGATGAATATTTCATCTCCGAGTCCGCCGCGTCTGCAGGCGTGAAGATTGTCAATGCATCGGCGACCGATCCGATTGTCATGCTGAAGCACTTCGGTCCGGCGAATCCGGACCTTATTATAAACTGAAATTTTGCGCGGCCCGGCCTGATCAATGCCGATCAGGCGACCGGCGCTCCCGAGTTTTTGTTCTCACTTCTCGTGGGTTTCGTACTACTATCCGTTTTATCTTTTTGCAATAGTCTTTATACTATTAGTAGTTTTGTCAACCTGAAGTATGTGGTCAGGCTCAATTCCGCCGAAATTTCCTGAATCGTATTTTATGTTTAAGATGCGCTGAAAGAACGATATTCTTTTGCGGTCATGCTGAAGTTTTTCTTGAACTGGCGCGCCAGATAAGCACCTGTTCCAAAACCTGTTTCCGCGGCGATCTCGGAAATACTCAACTTGGAGTTTTTAAGCAGATTTTTTGCACGTCTCAGTTTCAAGTCGATAATATAAGACGCCGGAGAGCATCCTGTGATCTTCCGGAATACTCTTTCAAAATTGCGCAGCGAACAGTTTGAGAGTTTCGCCAGATGCTCCATCTCCATTTTCTCGTGCCAGTGTCTTTCCATATAATCAAGCGTCTTCTCAAGCTTATTGTCCGTCGCGGAATGGGCATTTTTTTGTTCGCCACCCGGTTTTCTGGCCAGCAGAACCGCCAGCGACAGTAAAAGCGACACACATTCAGATTTATAGCCGGCCCGTCTGTCCGCAAGCTCAAGCCGCATTTTTTGCACGATTCCGCAAATACGGTTGATCTCCTCCGGGTTCAGGGCGGTGAACTCCCCGGCCGCAGGCAGTCCGCTGGAGTCGTACAAGCCATGCCCGACAAGCGTATTATATCCAGGAAGCCCGAATAGATCACCCTTCGGCAAATCCAAAAGCGCAATATCAAAGATAATATTCAGCAAACGCAGGTTTTCCGTATTCTCGTAGCCGTGAACCGCACCGCGAGGCGCAATCAACACATCACCCATGGAAACAGATTTTTTACCCCGTCCGGTGACATGGACGCCGCTGCCTCTTTCGATCAGAACAATTTCTGTAAAGTCATGCGTATGTGCAGTTTGGTCTATCTGATTGACTTGATTTATGAACAGCGGGAAATTGTCCCGCATGAAATTCTTTATAACAAACTTTCTCTTAGTCCATCTTATTTTTTCTGCTGCTTTTATCATATTGTCGTTTTCATGCAAGTAATTGTCGTTTTCATGCTAGATAATTTTATTTATTTGTATTATAATATAATCAGACAGCCGATCAATGCAAATGTCTAATGTATGGAGGATAAAGTTGCGAGATGGAGAAAACTGAAAATAATGGCGTTTTAAAGAATTAGCCAGCATTACCGTTACCGGCGAGTACTGAAAACAAAAAAAGCTAGTAATACTTACTCAAAAAAATGAAATATTAAAAAGGGGTTATGAGAAATGATCAATTATTCATCTGGACAAAAACAAACAACTTGTGAAGGAAAACAGGAAGTAAGAGGAGTCAATGAAAACTGCCGACACGGCTTTGTTCATGATGCGAAATACGCAAAACATAAGCCGTTGATGACTAGGAATTTTACATTAATTGAACTCCTGGTAGTAATTGCTATAATAGCAATTTTAGCTTCAATGCTATTGCCCGCGTTGAATAAAGTTAGGTCTAAGGCTAGAACTACACAATGCCTAAGAGCTTATCTACTAATAATTGACTTTTGCTGAACTTGGATGTATATTATTCCCGGTAAACTTAAAAATGACATACCGGGAGGCAGACATGGCGATGCAGCGATTAAAAACTTGGGAAATTACGGATGAGTTTTGGGC
>CAIPAT010000080.1 GCA_903863035.1 uncultured Lentisphaeria bacterium | reverse complement strand
TCTCGCAACTTTATCCTCACGCGTTAGCCAGTGGCTAGTGATTAGGCTACATACCTGAAATGGACAATTGGTATGGACGAAACATTTCATTCGTCTAGTTTAGTGATACCTTACCTGGACACACGTTCAATAAGTGTGAAATTTGATTTTTTTCTGCTTACTGCAGACCATGTCAATTTACAAAATTTCTTTGCATTTGTTTTTTTTATTGAGCTAATAAACATATTCCAGTTCTCCTTTAATTTTATTATTATATTTTTCCACTATCATCCCATAATTTCTAAAATCTGACGATTTTTATTTTGTCTTGAGCTTGTGATTATTGAATTTTCCGTACCCCCATTTTCGGTTTTTTATCTATTTTTCTGTACTATTTGATTCACTCTCAATATTGTTAATCTCTAATTGCATAAAACAGTCCTGCCTAAGTCATCGATGCATAAATTTGCGGTTGCCTGGAAACTGCCAATACCCGTTTTGCGCCTTTATCACAGGTAGTTTCGCCGATTATTAAATCAGCATGAATCATTATTTCATCAGGAAGCTGGTTGCCGCTGATAATGCTGTTGACCAATATTTCACAACTTTGATAGCCCATATTAAAATATGGAATGCGGATGTGAGTCAATAGCGGCACCGTCGGACGCAATTGCATATTATTGGCATAGCCCATTATCATAAAGTCCTTTGGGACGCGCCAGCCACGTTCACTGGCCAATCTTAACAATGCAAACGGGATTATCTGGGTTGAACAGAAAAATGCATCAGGCAATTTCAGGTCTACCGGCAATTTTTCCCGCAATATTTCCAGGCATTGCTCTTCATTTTTACTGGTAAGCTCAATAATGTTCTCATCCGGTATCCAGAATCCGACTTCGGCAAATGTCCGGCGAAAAATAGATTTTTTTAGTGACCATGATGAGCGATCTATCACCCCAAGCATAAAAGTATTTTTGCATCCGCATTTCAGAAGATGCCTTGCCGCTTGTTCGTAAGCCTCAATACGGTCGTAAAAAATGTTCTTTTTTATACCGTCAACACCGCCCGTTGTGATGAATGGAAATTTTTTCGCATTTAATACTTCTGCCAGCACGGACAATTGTGATCCCATAAATAAAACTCCATCATATTGGAGGAATAAATTATCGGCAAAATCTTCGTAAAACTTTAAGTCGTTTGAAACAGAGCAATAAACAAAGGATAGCACAGCGTTAAATTTAGCACATGCGTTTAACATGCCGCGCCATGTTTCATTATCAGCAGCCCAGTTGGCGTAATCAAGAATACCTTGAGATATTTCCGCTTCCGGAAACACCAACGCCAGGCGGATAGTACGCTTTTTGCCAGCCTGACATAAAAAAGCACCTCTTGAAGCAATGCGTTCGATAAACCCGGACTTTTCCAATTCGCTTAATGCCATGCGGATAGTGCCTCTGCTTATCTTCAGATCATCTGCCAAATCGCGTTCGCTGGGGATTCGTCCGCCTTTACCAAGCTTCCCGTTTCGGGCTTGCACGGTAAGGTAATCACGCACCTGCTGATAGAGAAATTGACTTTTTTCAGTTACTAATTCCATTTTTGGTATTCTTCGGTACTTTTATATTTTACAAACTGGTACTGCTTGGTATATATTATAATTCAAATTAAAGTCTTTGTCAATAGGTAAATATTAAATAACAGCCAAAAAGAATGAGAATAAATTTTAAAAGTTGACGAATATTGATAGCCGTCGCGTCACTATTAACCAGATGCATAATCCCAGGCACGAGGCGCTTTCCTGTTTCTGCGATTGTAACGGGGGGAGAGGTGCTAAGGGTGATGGGTGATGGGTGATGGGTGATGGGTGATGGGTGATGGGTGATGGGTGATGGGTGATGGGTGATGGGTGATGGGTGATGGGTGATGGGTACGGGTTACGGGTTTGTTGTAGTGTGCCGTCCGTGCCGGACGGTGGATCGAAACTCCTCTCGCAGAGCGAGAGCGCTACAATTAAAAGCGTTCTGCACAGGACTGTCCAAAATGTGTAAAAAGCCAGAAGTCAGGAGACAGGAGTCAGAATGGGCGCAGAAACAGCAAAAGTCATTCTGCATAGGTGTGTCCAGAATGAGGTTGTAAGGTGTC
>CAIPAT010000079.1 GCA_903863035.1 uncultured Lentisphaeria bacterium | reverse complement strand
TCTCGCAACTTTATCCTCACGCGTTAGCCAGTGGCTAGTGATTAGGCTACATACCTGAAATGGACAATTGGTATGGACGAAACATTTCATTCGTCTAGTTTAGTGATACCTTACCTGGACACACGTTCAATGAGCGTAAAAATTCTGTTTTTTTCCGATTTATTGTTCCAGTTCAAACTGCTCTTTTTCATCTTTCACCTCCAGTTGTTGTTTTGACTATTAGCATTGATTTCATATTCTGTTTTATAATATCATTTAACCGTTAATTTTAATGTTTTGATCTCATGCGGCTTAAAATTCAACTCATTATCAGGGCATTCACGGTTCTGGTTGAGTTCAAAATCCGTTTCATAAACCTTGAATTCACCTTGCAACTGAATCATGACGGGCCTTCCGAGCGTTTCATAAAGGCGCACAATGATTGCATCTCCAGCCTTATAGATTGAGGAAGTCAGAATATTTTCAGCATCGTATTTCAGTAAAGAATGAGGCTTTGCCGTGGTTTTCTGGGCATCTGAAAAATGAATAACCGGTTTGCGGTTCAAGCCCTGCCCGAGCTGAACAGCTTTGCCGATTTCGGCTGGATGATGAGCACTGAAAGCAAACTCGTATTCGTGAGTCCCGTTATCAAAAGATCCTTGCTGCGGGGTCATGCTTCCGTCGGAACAGCGGGTTCCGCTGCGGATCAGGCTGACAAAGATGTTTTTGCCGACAAGCTGATGCCCCGGAGTTCCGGTGTTGGCGACAGCAAGAGCCACGGTAGTATCGGAATAGCTAACCCAGTTCAGAGTTGGCCAGTCGCCTGCCGCATGCTGATAGTCCGAACTGTTTAAGGCCAGAGCAGTATCTTCGTATTCGTAAGGAACTTCAAAATAAGGTTTTCTGACGATTGAACCGAACGGAATCTCATAAGTTGCGCTGGAAAACTTCGGATTAAGTTCGACCGGGAAACGGATTTGAACCTTGGTATCATTACCTTTCCAGTCAAGAGTCAGCTTAAGTTTAAAATGATCGTGATGTTTCGGGAAAAAATATTCTTTGCGGAAAGAAAGTTTTTCAAACCCGGGCCAATAGTCGCCAAGATTACCATTTTTAGGTGTCACGCCCGGTTTCACCAAACCTTCAATAACAACCTTGAAGAAAATATCTCCTTCGACGGCTTCAACAATCTTCTCATCCTGAAACTCGGAACCGTGGGCCTGACTGAGAATCTGTTCCGACCACATGGACCCGATTTCACGGCGGAAGATGATCTCGCCAAAGTTGTCGCCGAACACGTTCTTTTTAGTATTGCAAGATTTTAACTGCACTTTCCCATCGGCAAATGAAGCTTCATAATGATCTGTTTTAAGCGAAAAAGTCTTCGGCGCACGCACTGTCTTATCTTTTGCCGGGGTTGCTTTTTTAAGTTTAAATCCGGTTATGCCCAAAGGCTGAAGTCCGGCTTCAAAATAGACTTTTCCGCCGCCTGTCTGGCAGGGGACTCCGTCAGGAACAAGTCCGGATGCATCTTCATAGGAAATGATCTGTTTCCCCGCTGAAATATTCGGGTTGAATACCGTGAGTCCGCCACCTGAAAGACGCTTCATTGCCGCGCTGATTTTTGTCTCGCAGGCAGCAGTGATAGAATCGAATTTGCCATTGATAACGGCGTTGACTTTGTCCGTATGGCATCCCGCCGCGGCATCGTGAAACTGCGTGAGAAAAAGCTCTTGCCAGGCGGCTTCATAATCATCGGTTGCGCCGGAAAGAGCGGAAAGCGCTTCAGCAGTAAAGAGCAGATTTTCCGCCTTTCTAATATTCTGCTTGACGCCGATCCTGGTCGTATAACATCCTGTGAATACTGGATTGATCTCCCCGGTGAATGTCGAAAGCGCAGCCTGATTAATCCTGTCGGCGAAGTCCTGCACCTTGCCGAACTCAATCGGACGTCCGCCCTGACGGTTGACTGTATCCATGATCCAGAAGAAATCTTCCTGCAGCAAATCTTCTTCTGTCATATAAACAGCAAGGGCATCACCTTCCAGGCGCTTCAGACTTGAAATTGTCTGAGCAAGCCTTATGGCAGGAGGTAACGCTACTGGAACATTGAAGCTGTAAGCCCCATGGTCGATATAACGAGTGCCGGATGTAACAATTATATCAGAACCATCGAGGCCTTTCCAGATAAACGTTTTCTTGTCAATCAATTCTTTCGGAACTCCGGGAAACCGTCCGCCGAATACATACCGGTATCCGGCTTTGTCAAGGATCTGGGGCAGTTGCGCGTTCATTCCGAAAGCGTCATTCGTGCTTGCGATATCAGGAACTATATCAAAATTGTCTTTAAAGTAACGGCGGCCGGCTAGCAGATTCCGCACAAATGATTCCCCTGAACAGAGGTTGAAATCAGGGATGCAGAATTCTCCGAATATTTCAATATTGCCGGATTTGACATATTTACGCAATATTTCGAGTTTGTCCGGATTCTTTTGCAGATACATGCGTATGACTTCCGACTGGTCAAAGAAAACGTGAAATTGAGGATATTTTTCGATATAGGCCAGAATCAGATTGATTTGTTCTCCGCGTATTACAGCGTATTCATCGTATGTCTTATTCCAGGCAAGATCAGAATGATGATGCGCAGTCAGTATTATCTTGCCGTCGACAGCCTCCGCGGACTTACTGTGACTTCTTTCGGGCACGGCAGCTTCACCATTTTCCTTTACAAAAAAACCGCTTGCCCCGCAGCACTCGATCATGCCGTCGCTTACAAGTTCACGCAGTGCGCTTTGTATTACAGAAATGCTTGCACCAAAATGATTTGACATATTTCTCACGGTCGCAAGCCTGTCCCCAGGCTCAAGACTGCCGAACTTGATGCATTTCTTTATCTCATCTATGACCTGCTGCCGTTTCGTCGGCTCCATGCTGAGTTTTTTCATAATATTACAAATTCTCTTTATTGTTTTCTTCACAGACACCCACGTCTGTTCAGCTTCTTTTTACTATTATACAATGAATCTCAAAAAAAAGCAATACTAAACGATACAAAATAATACAAATAATATAAAAATGTTTGACGGCCGGTCATTTTTATAAATACATATATGGCGATATTATGCTTTACACTGCTGATATCATCCCATTTTTACCGAGTCACTGCATTTATTTTACATAAAAGATTAATCGTTATTTATTTCATGCTTTTCATAAGCTGTGGAAGTGCTATATTTACAGCCATATTTATTAATTTGTAAAAACTGAGGTTTTATTAAATATGAAAATGAAGATACCGCTTATTCTGCTGATAGCTTTAGCCGCCTCTTTCTGCATTTTTACCAGCGGATGCGGTTATTTCGCTCAATATTCAAATATTGATAACTCGAAAAAAATGCGTGTCGGCATGACCAAACAGGAAGTGCTGGATATAATGGGCAAGCCGCTGGAAGAGGATTTCTGCTCTCCCAACGTCTGGTATTATTACACCCAAACCCAATGGCATGACGGATTCGCTACTCGCGACGAATGTATGCCGGTAATGTTCAAGGACGGCAAACTCATCGGCTGGGGCAATGATTATTTCAATCAGATGTACTTCTCCAACCAGCACATAAAGTAGCGTCTGCCGGACAGTTAACCACAGAGACATCCCGCATGGCTGGACTAGCCTGAGAGCCAGCAAGACACAGAGAAATCCTTTTATATGGTTTAAAAATTAACCACAAATATAAACGTGTTTTAATTATGGAAGATAAATACACACCAATACCTGATGAAATAAATGTAATTTAAGGAGATATTATCGCGGGAGCCTTTAAGGTGCACAAAACATTAGGGCCCGGACTTCTCGAATCAGTTTACGAAATATGTCTGTGCCATGAATTACAAAAAGCCGGATTAAAAGTAAAACGACAGGTCAATGTTCCTGTTGTATACGACAATATAAAATTTGATGCAGGATTCCGCCTGGATTTGCTCGTCAACGAAAAAGTGATTGTTGAAATAAAGGCAGTTGATGATATGAATCCGGTATTTGAATCTCAGATTTTAACTTATCTAAAAATGACAAATATCCGGGTTGGACTGTTAATTAACTTCAATGAATCTGTTATCAAGAACGGGATAAAAAGATTAATACTATAATTTCCTTTTCGGCCTTTCATGTTAAAAAATAATTTATCTGTATCTCTGAGATTAAATATTTAACTTTTTGTATTCGGCTGCTAATCCATGCCAAGTTTTCTCTGTGTCTTGCTAACTCTCAGGTTAGTCCCGCGTGCGGGATGCCTCTGTGGTTAATCTCCCCTGCGGTTCAGCGTATAGCGTTTCAGCATTAATGCCGGCGCATAGGATTGTTTGGCTTTTCGCAATCCGGGCAAACCTAAATCCTGTTCGCGGTTGATGTACCTGCATCTGCCTGACAGCAGTTTGGCGGTTTCGCGATTGATAAATTGCGACGCTCCTTTAAAATCCCGCGATGCTTTCTCAAAATGCACATCATAACTTTCATCATTCTGTCGGCTGAAAACCGTAAACGCCACCGGTTCGTCGCCCACAAAAACGACCAGGCCTTCGATATCCAGTTTGTCAAAATAAGTGAACGCTTTGTGCAGTGCTGAATTTTCCTCCAGCAGAAAATGGCTGTGTTCGAGAAAAGTATTCAACCGAAGCGCCAGCTTCAGCGTTTCTTTGGCATCGGCTTTTGAAATCATCACTACCCGGTGCTCGGGGTGTTCCCGTTCGAACTGCTTAATCAAGTTGCGCTTTTTGCTGAGTTTGGCGCCGGAGAGATCAAGTAAATCGCTGGTCAGGTAAATATAATCGAAAGTATCTTCGGGACAGCCTACCTCGAAATATTGTTCAATATCCGGAAAGGCCTGAATATACTCTTCCGGCACATCAAAAAAGCTGCCGCTCGAATAGTCGCGTTCAATAAAATAATCGGCAATTTCAGCCATTTCAGCCGGAGAAAAATATTCGCCAAGGGGCATTTGAATCGAGCGTTCCTGTTCGGAAAATAATATTATCCGGTCGCTGACTATATTCCAGCGGGTCAAATAAGCTTCACCCCAGCAGAAAAGATTATTAAAATTGCACTCACAACTCATCCGGTTCAAAATCGCCAGATGTTTATCAAAAACAACTTTATCGCTGAGTTCTACCGGCTTGAAGCCGGATATGTCCAGATTAATCATGATTTTACTTCCATTTAAAGTTATTTAACGGGGATATAAAGACAACAGATAAATCCTTTTCACCATGAATGGCATGATGTAAGTTAAGGCAAAACTGCTATCTTTCGTCGCCTTCCGGCTGTTAACCTGTGAACTTAACCCCGGATTTCCTTTGTAATGCAGTGCGGGCATTCCAGCCTGCGAAATGTCAGACAGGAATGTCTGATCTACATTAATTTCTATCCGATCAAGTTATCCTTTGTGATTAAATTACAATTCCTTATTAAAATTTATTTGTTGATCTTAAGCGGAAGCATTACAGTTTCAAGATGAAATTTCTCTTCAGAATGCATAATCTGCCCGGCCGCTAACGGTTCTGTTTCCGGAAGTTTAATCTGACGTTTGCGCAAAATACAAAGATCATTCTTCACCGGTCCGTAAGTGGAATTGTCAGCCGGAAACACGGCATAAGATATGACCGCGCATGTTTCACCGTCAGCAAGCAGACAGTTTATATTCATGTCCAACACCAGACAGTCTATTCCTTGAAAGACCTGCATCTGCTTCAAGGTAACCATGCCCTCCAATTTTTCAGGACGGGCGTTGAGCCTCGCCAATTGGCGGCGAAAGATATCCAGATCGGGAATCCATGTGCTTCCGGCGCGAATTCTGCCGGGATAACCCCAAATTGTCTTACCGGCCAGTTCAATTGTTCCGAGGTCGAAAATCATTCCCAGCAATGACGCGTCTTTCGCGGCAATGGCATTGCCTGATTCCTTAAATGCAAAATTTGTTCTGCCGCTGCCGTCATGGCGAATAAACAATGTTTTGCCGTCAAGACCTGACTGATATTTCACGTCGTTTTCGAAGCCGGCGAATTTTTCAATTTTAAGTTCCAGCCAGCACGGCATAGCTTCCATCGTCCGGGTAACCATCAATACTCCGGAAAGTTCAACATGGAAATGTTTTAAAGGAGTTTTAGCCGATTCAATACTGCCGCTGAGATAATATTCCGAGAGATAATCGGCTTTAGCTTCACAACGGAACTCCTGCCCGACTTTAACGCCGCGAAAAAAATCCAGTTGCAGCTCTTGTCCGGCGAACATACTGCCGGTCATGCCGAACAGCCACAAGACCGGCAGTAAAGCCTTTATTGCTTGCATAAGCATATCCTTAAGGAATTACTTCTATCAGGAAAAATCATCGTCCAGCACCGACATTTCATCCTCAACAAACTCGATAGCTTTCTGGAATGCCCGAGCACGGTGACTGATCTTGTTTTTGATTTCAGCGTCGAGTTCGCCGAATGTCTGGTCATAACCGTCAGGCATGAAGATCGGATCGTAGCCGAAACCATTGCTCCCGCGCGGCTCCTTCGTGATGACCCCGGACACTTCGCCCCGGAAAGTCTCAATCACCTCACCGTTAATCGCAATCGCGATCACGCAGACAAATTTGGCTTGGCGGTTCGGGTTGTCGCCAAGCTCGTTGAGAATACGCGCGATGCGGGCGCTGTCGGAATCAGCGTAGCGTGCCGACTGGATACCCGGCGCACCGCCCAGTGCCTCTACTTCCAGGCCGGAGTCATCCGCAAAAGCCGGAATATCGCAATATTTATTGGCGGCAAGGGCCTTGATAGAAGCATTTTCCTCGAAAGTAGCGCCGGTTTCCTCGATTTCCGGACACTTCTTATAGGCATTCAGCCCGACTACTTCCACTTTCTGGTCTTTCAACAGGTCGCGGTATTCGTTAAGTTTATGCTCGTTACACGTTGCAGCGACAATTTGCGCCATGATCTGTCCTTTCATTTTTTTGTATTTATTCGATCATCACATATATTATAACCAAACGGGGATAAATCAAACAGAAGGTATTGTTTTAACAAGTTCTAAAGTTCTGAAGGGTTAAAAGTCTGGAGTTGAAAATCAAATAGAAAGAATGGTCTTAAACTTATAGAAGGCTCAGTCATTATGGATTTTACTCCTGCAAAAAAAATACTTGCTCCATTCAAAGGATATAAGGTTTATGCCGGATTCAGCGGCGGGGCCGACAGTACCGCGCTGCTGCTGGCGCTGCATACTCTCGCCGCCGAACTGTCACTAAAATTGCAGGCCGTACACTTTGAACACGGGCTTCGGGGCCAGGATAGTCTTGATGACGCCGCCTGGTGCGAAGATTTCTGCAAATCCCGCAAAATTCCCTTTACCGGAATCACCCTTGACGTCCTTTCCGGCCGCCATCCCGGAGAAAATATTGAAGCGGCGGCACGACGGATGCGGATTCAGCAATGGATTGAAATGCTGGCAGGACAGGAAAAGGCTGTGGTCGCGCTTGGACATCATGCCGGCGACCGGATTGAAAACATGTTTATCCGGCTATGCCGCGGTTCTAATATCTCAGGCCTGACCGCAATGCGCACCCGCGGCATTATCCACGGCGTTACCCTGATCCGCCCACTGCTCCATTACCACAAGGATGAACTGACCACATATCTATGGGAAAATGACATCTGCGACTGGCGTACCGATAAATCTAATTTTGACAGTACTATTGCCCGTAATTTTTTCCGGCATGAAATCATCCCGTTGATAAAAAATCAGTTTCCACATGCGGAAAAAGGCTTATTGCAGGCGGCGGAAACTATCCAGCTTGACGCTGATTTTATTGAACAGGCGGCGATGGAAAGTTTCAAAATAATCCGCGGCAGCGCCTATGCCCCGGTGGCATTCTGGACGTCGCTGCATCCTGCCGTTTCACATCGAGTGCTCCGGCTGTGGCTCTCAAAAAACTGCGGCAGAGACATGATCCCTGATTCCTGCCTGGGCATGCGGTTCAATGAAGCTGTGCGAAAATTTAAAGGGGAAACGATGCTGATTCCGGTAAACTCGGAAATCGCCATACGCATTTCCGGCAGCGATTGCGCGGTAATCAGCAACAGCGAATTGAAACCGGAGACAGTATTTGAAATCCCATGGTGCTGGACGGAGTATCCGCTGGATTTCAAACATGGCAGACTGACCGCTCAAACCGCGGCCTCTGGCGAAAAGCAGAAATATCATGAAGAATTCGGAGATTTGAATACTGCGGTTTTTGATGCCGCCATGCTTCCGGATATCCTGCATGTAACTGAAAGACGCGATGGCGACCGGATGACCACATTCGGCACGGAGTCGCCGGTTAAACTCAAGAAACTGATTACAGACCGCAAGCTTTCCGCAATCCAGAAAGATAATCTTCCGGTTATTAGAATTCCCGATGGTAATATCCTGTGGGTTCCGGGGGTAAGACGTTCGAACTTTGCCACAGTGACAGACCGCAGTACCAGAATCGTCATTCTGCGCTGGGAACTCTTTCAGGAACAGGAATGGGAGTCCGCTTCCGCCATGCTGTAAAAATACTGAATTCGGAATACAAAACTTAGAACCTGGAATTCAGAATGAAATTCGAACTAAAAATCCGGATTTATTCTGACTTCTGAATTCTGGTTCCATACTATTTCCCGGCATCCAGTTGCGCCGCCTTTTCCAGTAATTGCCTGTACAATTCCGGGGAATAGTTGAACTGCCGGTGCAGAAAATTAATTAATTCAACACAACTATTTATGCGCATCTCGTACCCCTGCACTCTGCCGTCAAGAAAAAATACATTGGCAAAAGTGCCGCCATGGTTTCCTGGAAAGTCGAAAAGCAGCGGAATATCTTTGCTGGAAGTCTCCATATATCCGCCCATATAGGCATACGGCTTGCCGGACGGGCAGTAAGATTTAGTACGGTCTTTAAGCAGTCCTTTCTGTACAAGTTCATCTATCATTTTCACGCCGCCAATTTCCGGAAAACGGTCATGATTGTTCATCGCGTACATTTTCAACACAAAGCCAAGCTCTTTCAGGCGCGCGGCGCAAGCATCGCGGCGGTTTCTTTCGAGAAGGTTATTGAACATTGGAACCATCATCCCGGCATTTAACGCGGCAGGCAGCAGCACTGTTTTGGCCGCCAGCAAAGCTGCCGGATCGGAAGTGGCATTGAATGTCGAAATAAAACCGTTCTCTGTAACTTGGCAGACACCAAAAAAACCAACAGCGAAATTACGCTCAATTGACTCTGCGAATTCACGTCGGGACAGCGACTCACTGGACTGCTTAAACGCGGAAACCAGTATCCGCACCAGACGGGCGCTGAGATACTCAAATGAATTACCTTTCACGGGAATATTGTCCGCCAGCGACTTGAACTCGCCCGTATTCTTCAGCAAGTCAGAAGGCTTCAGCAGACGCTCCACGGTTTCAATATTGGATGCTATAAACAGTTTGTTGCCTTCCTGAACAATGACCGGTTTCAGCCATGGCATGTCCGGATGCGAAAACGGAATTTCAATGCGCAGCTGACTCGCATCGCCTCCCAACGGAGGCTGAACAGAGTTCAATCCCCTTCTAAGCGATCTGAAAACTGCATCGTCCTTCACCCCGCAAACCATTGCAAAATCGAACTGCTCCAGCTCAATAATCTTCATACCGGATTTTACCGGATTTTTCTTCCGGCTGTCGGCAATCAGCAGAAAATCAAATTCACCGTCAAAACTGTCAAGAAATGCGTCCCAGGCGATGTCCCTGGTTTCAAATGATTTTCTAATCGAACCCAGTACCTGCTGCACCTTCTCTGATTTCGACTGTACCGCGGCATCTTCCAGCCATCTCCAGAATATTCTCGGCTGAAAAAACCATCCGGCGGCGTAAACCGTATCCGCAGGCATGACGTCGGGCAGATAAAATGTCTGGGGAGATTCATTCAATACCGACCAGATCATTCCGGGTCCGCTTTCCTCTTTTTTATGAAAATACAAGCGTCCGCGGAATATCTTTTTGCCGGTCTGGACAGAACTCAAGCCGATGCCGTCAATCGACGGCACGCCGCTGCTGTCAGTCAGAATAGAAATAAACTCAAAAAGATCATCGGCGGCTTTTTTGTCATCCGGCGTAATTTCATCTTTATCGGCGACCATCCGCCTGAACAGTTTAAAATGTTCGGCAATTAGCTTAAAGCTCGAATCCGGGGAAAAGTAGATAAACATGGTGCCGTTTTTATCCAGCTTATCCGCAACCTCTTCAAACGAAGTCTCAGGCAGCGCCACGGCTTTTGCGTCAAGACTCCAACACGCCAGGCACAGCACCGCAAAAACAATAAATCTTATGCAAAAATTCATTTAATCCCCCTGCTGAATATTGTCCCCCTTCAACCGACTGCTTCAAAATACAGCCCCTGAACTCAGTTGTCAAGACAACAGAATAAATTTATGTCAGAACGCAGGGAGACTTTATTATAAAACAGACTGCCGGCTCTAAAAAACGCAGCCGCTCATTTGTCCGAATCTTTAGGAGTATCATCAAATTTGCCGGCGCACTTTTCCATCAGACCCGCGACCAGTTGCAGTACTGTTGCGTATTGGGTCTTTTTCTCTCTGATGAACATCCTGCTGCTCCTATTTATTCGATTCCAGGGATATGCTTTGAATAAAAATAACATATTTATATTGCAGCAATTGTTTTTCCGGAATGTCATTTGCACCCAATGCGACGCTTGAAGTCAATAAGGCAATCGCCAGACATAACAATTTTATTATCATCATTTGCATCGTGTCTTTAAGCTTAAGCCCATCGTAAATGGGGTTTGATGTGACGCTTTGCGCAATCGGTCAAATATGAATTAATTAAAGTCTGGTACGGGGTGCCGGTTTCCTTTGAGAGTATTTTGAAATATTCAACCGTTTCCGCTTCCAACCGGATAGTAACCTGCTTCTTCAACTTTGCGACATAAGGATTCTTGACTGATTTGCTGAAATCGTACTCTTTTTTCATTGCTGTAAATCCTTGTATTGCCTGGCTTCGTTTCTGGTTGCTTTCCTTGCCGATATAATCCTGATTGTATTCTCATTTTCACGGAAGCAATGACATACCACCAGATAAGCGCAGTGAGCTGTCAAGTCCCAGCAGAATAAAACGGTCTTCATCTTCCGAATGCTCAGGATCGAAAATAACCCTGCCGTTTTCATCCGTAAAAGCCGTACTTGCTTCATCAGACGTAATGCCGTGTTTACGGTGATTTCTCTGATTTTTGTTTGCGTCCCAAACGAACTGTATCAATTTTTACATGAAAATTGTTTTACATTATAATTATAATATATTTACACTAGATGTCAAACTTAGGAGCTGTCAAGAAATAAACTTGACAAGTCTCGCGAAATATCCCGAAGTGATTTTGGGAATTGCTGGTGAGACGCATACCTGAAGCTATGTAACGAACCGGCAAACACAAAGGCATTCGGGAGAAGCGCGAAGATGTTAAGGTTATTTCTTTACGGCTCCTTAAGTACAAAGCATTATTAATAATTATTTATTTTCCGCTGTATCGAAGCGCTTCATCCAGTGCAGCACCAGCAGGCAGACGCCGGTCGCCGCATAGGCGGCGGCAAACTTCGGGACGGCCATCCAGCCCAGTACCGGCGCGACTCCGCCGGGCATAATCTTGAACGCGTGTATCAAGCCCGTCGCGGAAAGCCCGGCACATTTGCAGCTTTATTATAAAATATCTTCCCCGCAAGCTCAATATGATTCAGCAAATCAGGGTTATTAATCTGCCGCTTCAGAGACAAATCAATTTTGTACGGCAGCAGCAAATCATCCAGCATATTTTCCAGTTGCGGCAATTCCGCAAAGGCTGCATCAGCGTCAATGATCGTCAAATCAATATCAGAACCGTCTTTGAAATTGCCTTTAGCCCGTGAACCGTATAAAATCACCTGCTCAATTGCGGGATATCTGGTAAAGCATCCGCATATGGCATCAATCTGTTCCTGTTTTAATCCGAATTGTTTCATTCTGCCAGTGTTTTGATTTTGTTTTTAAACTCGGCAAAAAGCGCATAATACTGCTGAATAATCTTTTCAGTAATCTCATCCGCAACTTCCTGATTATATGTGTGAGAAGATTGATTGCGGCTTTTAATCATCTCCATCCAGCCTTCGCCATCTTTAATAAGCCCTTTATTGAAGGCTTCCCTTGTGGCGTCCCTCGATCCGGTAATGTCAGTATTGCCCTGATATTCAAAATAATCTTTGAGCACATTCCACGCCAGTTCATGGGTAAATTCAAAGCGTTGAATCAGCCCCTGCTCCTCCAATTCATTGAGCGATCTGTCCTTGCTTAAATTAACAGCCTGCTCCAATAAGGAAAACGCCTTTTCAAAATTTTGGAAACGCTGCCGCCATCTTATATCCTGACTGCTCATAATGAATATCCCTTTTATTAAACAATTCTTAATTTAATCCATAAACGCGATGAATCAACAGAGGTAGAGAAAAACTCAAGTTTCCACGCGTATGCCGGATTGCTATTTCTTCTTCGCAGTGTCAAAACGTTTCATCCAGTGCAGGGCCAGCAGACAGACGCCGGTCGCCGCGTAGGCGGCGGCAAATTCCGGAGCAGCCATCCAGCCCAGTACCGGCTCGACTCCGCCGGATGTAATCTTGAATGCATGGATCAGGCCCGTCGCGGAAAGCCCGGCGCAGATAAAACACGTCACGGCGGCGGCAATAAATTTCCGGTCAATTGAAAACGCGACAATCGAGGCAAATGCCATGCTGGTGATAAGAAAACCCTGGTTCATGGCGAGAACGCCGCGGATAAAAAGACTGCTGCCGAAGTTTGGCAATGCTTTTTCCAGAGGCGTCCCGGCGACACGCAGCGTGGTGTCGATGAGCAGCCAGGCCCAGGCGGCAAGGGATGGAAACAGACCGGCGGCAACCGCCACCGCATGGTTTCTCGGAGTCTCCTGAAACGCCTGCGCCGTCATAACCAGGCCGATCCAGATGAGAATCCCGAATGTAGCCTCCAGGGGCACGACGTGAAGCACGGCAGTGACCGCTCCGAAGAAACAAAGCATACTGATCACAACGCCGTTCAATGCGGAATATCCGATCCTTGCCCCCATCGCTTTCCAGCCGGGATGACCGATGTAAATAGTCGTGGGAAATGCGCTCCCGAAGAAGGCGGCGACAACGCTGCCAGCGCCGTTCATCATCAGCGACGGCATGGTTTCATACCGGTCACCGGCGGCCTCGGCGCTGTCGAGCGACTGCAGCGATCCGAGCACGTTGAACAGTGCCATCGGAACGATAACCGTGAGATAACTCCAGAGCGCGCCGCCGGACACCAGCGCCTGCCAGGCAGTGACATCCGGCTGCGGCAGGTGAAGCCCGAATGGAACCGGACCGGACGGCGGAGTGAATGAAGGAACGCCAGCCCATCTCAACCCCCATGCAATCGCCACCCCGGTCAGAATGGCCAGCAGTCCGGCGGGAATCCCCAGCGGCATGCGCATCCGCGTGGCATAAGCGATAACAATCAGGAACATCGGCAGCAGCGCAATCGCCGGAGAGGCGAAGATTTGAAAAGCGAAACCCATCGAAATAAATGTCAGCGCAATACCGGCCAGTGATGAAAGCAAAGCCGCGCGCGGAGCTTTTCTGCGGAGCGGATCCGCGCAGAATGCCAGCGCCAGTTCCAGCAGGCCGCTGACCAGACAGGCGAAAACGCCTGCCTCCCATACTTTTACCGGATCTTTAGTAGCCTGCCACACCGGTGCCATGATGAAAAACAAGAATGCAATCAAACTCACAGTATTGATCCCGTAAGGCAAGGCTGTCACATCATTCCGGCCTGTACGTTTCGCCAGCCGCCATGCCTGCCAGGAGTAAAAAAGATTTCCCGCCACGACGGATACCGCGGCTCCTGGAAGAATCAATCCGGCGACAGTCGCAAGCGGAATTCCGCACACCAGCGGACACAGTGTCGCGATCAGCAGCAACTGAAGCAGATTATCAATAAACAGCCCGATAAACCCGTCCCAATCCCCTTTAACAAACCATTTTGCTTTCATATGCCGCGCATCATTCCTGCCAGATTTTTTGATTTTAATATTTGCATAATATTGCCCGGCAGCATGGAGAATCAAGAGAGAAATTTCTCAAAACGCAGAAATGAGTCATTTCCGCCACCCGTTTGAAGTTCACCCGTTTTTTACGGGAACTTTGGTCATATCTTGAATCGTATCTATCCATTTCTTCTCCTCCGGCATCTCAGTAAAATCATTGTTTTCAAGCGGATATTCCTTCCCGATCCTCGCGCTTTTGGATTTACCGAGAGGGTGATATGGCAGGATATTAACTTCAATTATGTTAGAAAGCCGGCCGGCGAGATTCGCGATTTCCTTGAAATGCAAAGGGGTGTCATTGCAACCTGGAATAATCGGACAGCGCAGTATGATTTTCGAACCAAGACGGTCAATTTCAAGCAGATTACTGATAATACCCGCCAGCGGAACTCCGGTGAATTCAAGATGCTTGTCCGGGTCGCTTTCCTTGTAGTCAAATAAAAAAATGTCCACATATTCTCTGATTTGCAGGAGTTTTTCAGATGCGGCGAATCCGCTTGTCTCCAGACAAGTGTGAAGCTTGTGTTTCTTTGCTTCTTTCAGCAGGGCCTCCGTAAATTTGAACTGCGCCATTGGTTCGCCGCCGGAAATTGTCATACCGCCGTTTGAGGTTTCATAGAACGGAACATCTTTCAGCACTTCGGCGATAACGTCGTCCACCGTCATTTCTTTGCCGATCAGAGTATTGGCTCCGGCATAGCATTTTTCTGTACATTTGCCGCAGCGAATACACAGCTCCCGGCGCAATACATGCTTATCTTTTTCCATAACATGCGCCTTTTGCGGACAGTTCTGAAAGCACCAGCCGCAGCCGATGCACTTCTCCGGCATGAAGGAAATCTCCTGTCCGCTCTGCTGCGATTCCGGGTTATGACACCACAGACATTTCAGGGGACATCCTTTCAGGAATACGGTCGTGCGTATTCCCGGTCCGTCATGTATCGAAAATTTCTGAATATCGAAAACCATGCCTCTCACTGCAACACTCCTTAACAAGTTATATTCCTTTTGCCGTACGTTCGATAATAGCATCCTGCCAGCGCTCGTTCAAAGTAACAAAAGCCGCGCTGAAACCGCTGATGCGGACGATCAAGTCACGATAGAGTTCCGGCTGTCGCCGGGCTTCCAGCAGTTCATCCGGCCCGGCCAGATTGATGTGCAGATGAAAACCGCCCTGGCGGAAATATCCTTCAATCAACTGACGCAATGAAGTTTGTCCGCGCTCGTCGCGTACATCATCGCGATTCAGCGCCAGAGTCAGCGGATTACCGCAGGCGAAACTGGAATGCTCCAGCGAGGCGACCGCATTAAGGATCGAAGTCGGACTGCCGGCTGGCAGGAAGACGCCGGGGCCGCAGCCGTAAGAGATAAAATCGCGGTCGCGGCGTCCGTCCGGGGTAGCCGGAATCTGCAAACCGATATCGGCGCCGAAACAGAACAGCCCGGGATAGGGTATTACACCATTTTCCAGCGGCCTGGTCATGATCAATTCCGCGATAAACGCGGAAAGGTCATGAGCCAGCCGGTTGCTTTCCGGCGTATCGCTGCCGAATTTACCCGGCAGATGACGGCAGTCCTGCAATAACTTCTCATCCGTAAAATTCTGCATTAGCTGTTCCCGCAGAATATTCAAGGTAATGGTCTTATCCCGGAACACGAGCGCGTCTATGACCAGCAGGCTGTCAATCAACGTACCGATGCCGAGCACGTTTACTCCGTAAAAATTGAACATGGCGCCGCCCTCCTCCACCGTTTTCCCTGACTCTATGCAGCCGGAGACGCAAAGGCTTTCAAACGGAGAGGCGTTATTCTGCCGCATCTCGTTCCATCTTTGCTGAAAATTCGGCAGATTTTCCTGTTCGTAGACGGTCTTGGCAAATGCTTTGAAATGCTGAATAAACAGCGAGAATGTTTCTACATCCGCTTCCGGTTCGCCCAGAAAACGTTCAAGCCAAGTTGGCAGCACAATTTTACCGGCAACGGTCAACGGATAGGAATCGCCTTGCGGCGCGGCCTCATAGCAACCGACAATTCCCCAGTCGCGCGCCCGTTCCGGCGGCACATCCAGCGCTTCGAGTCCGGCAGTCACCACCGGTTCATTGAAAAACGACGGCATTCCGGTTCCGGTCGAACATAAATTCAAAGCCTCTTTCCAGAACTCCTCGCTGGTGTACGGCCCGATCCGCACTGAAATAGACGGCTGCCAGATATGCAGCAGCGCCGCTGCCCGCAGCACCAGCAGTGACAGGAGGTTTTCACCGTTATGTCCGCCCGCCCAGTCTTCTCCGCCGATCACCAAATTCTGCGATTCGTCGCCTTCACAGGTTTTGATAAAGAAGCAGCAGAGCAAGTCAAAAGCAGTATTCATATCTATACGGCCATATTTCAAGTCAGCCTCCAGAAACGGCCACAGATACTGATCGAAACGACCGAATGAAACTGCCGATACATTGCCCTCGGCATGCAGAAAAATCTGGGTAAACCAGACCATTTGCAGCGCCTCGTGGAAAGTAGACGGGGCCGTGGACGCAATCCGGCCGCATACCGCGGTATCGTGACGGGTGACAAATACCCGGAAAGCATCCAGTGCCCGGAGCATGGCTTCCCGATTGATACTTTGAGGCATAGTATCGCGAATCTGTTCAGCCATACCGTCAATGCCGTATTGCAGCAGCAATCCGTAATTAACTATAATGTGACCATGGTTGCCATGTATTTGGAGTCCGGCCAGTTGCTCTTCAGTATAAAAACTGCTCATCGATAGCGGACGAAAACGCTGCGAACCGACAATCAGCTCCAGCGGGTGAAGTTTAACCGGATATCCGCCTGCAAAACGTTCCAGCATGTCGGAGCGCCGGACAATCTCGACATCGTTCCGGCAGGCAGTCGCAGCCTCATAGCAGCAATTAGCGTAAAACTGCCTCTCGTCCTCGCGGGTCAACTGACGTCCGCGTTCGCTGGAAGCATCAACGAGTTCATGCAATAAGGATTTTATCCTTACCGAAAGTTTTAATTCATTCATTGCATATCTCCATATTATAAAGCTGCGAACTCGGTCCGCTGTATGACTTCGGCCTGCATTCCTGGCGACAGATGAGTGAAATAGTCTGTGTATCCGCCGATGCGCACAACCAGATCGCGGTAGGCATCTGGATTTTCCATCGCTTTCGCCAGAATATCGCAGTCGAGCACGTTGATCTGAGTTTCAAAACCGCCGCGGTCGAGAAAAACCTCGACCAGATGCCGGAACTTCGTGCGCATTTCCGGCGAGCTGAACAGCGACTTGTCGAATTTCATGTTGTACGCAACCCCGCCGATCATACCTGACTGATCCCAGGATGTTACCGACATAATTGCCGCAGTCGGACCGTTCTTCTCGCGTCCCTGCGCCGGGCCGGAGCCGTCAGCGAACGCAAAGCCGGCTTTTCTGCCGTCCGGTGTGGCACGACAATCCGCGCCCAGCCGCTGATGCATGACCCAGCAGAACATGCCCGGTACAAACGGTGCGTCGTCCGGCGGCAGCTTGTATTGAGCACATTCCTTCTTAAGCCGGTCAACCAGCTGCTGCAGCAGGATATCTACTTCCGGCAGATTGTTACCGTATTTCGGACATGCGGCAAGCAGCTCCATCCGCAATGCCTCGTAACCGGAAAAATCGGCATCAAGCGCCTGTTTCAGTTCAAAAAAGGTTAGTTTGTGTTTGCCAAAAACGGTCTGACGAATGGCCGCCAGTGAATCGGCCAGATTAGCGCCGCCGACAAACGAACATTCCACCCAGTTGTAGCGGGCGCCGCCGTCGTCAATGTCGCGGCCGCGGCTGAGGCAGTCATGAGTAAAAATGCTTTGGAATGGTTTACGTCCGTAAAGACGGCGCTGTTCGCGGAATTCTGACTGTATCTTTACCGCATCAGCAATTTTTCCTGCCAGCCGCTGGAAATAGGCTTCCAGAAAAATATCAAAATCCGGATATTCGCGCCTGGCGGACACCGTGTCGTCAATCAGTTCCATGAGAATACCGCATAAACTGAAATAGGGCGAGGCCACCCACACATTGCTGCAGCCGGCCGGGGTGATTTCCACACAGGTGGAATTGATATAATTGTAAGAATCTCCGGCTGGAACTCCATATTGCCGCATTCCGGCGCTGATGGTATCATCGTTGAAAAAAGCCGGAGTGGCATAGCCGTCGGCTATCAGATTGGCGGTCAATTCCATCAGTGCTTCCGGAGTACCGTGGTGGCGACAGAGGCCGACGGTCGGATAGACCAGTTTTGTGCGGCGAACCGCCTCCATCACCAGATAAGAAAGCTCGTTGGCGGCGTCCTGGCCGTCCGCGTCGCGCCCGCCGACCATAACCGCATAGGCCAGACCTGGAACATCATAATCGTTAATCAATAAATATAACGCTTCGACAAGTTCAAGTTCAATCTCCTTATCCGCCGGGCGGTGATACGGAAGCAGCACACGGTCGAGCCGTCCCGGCCCGACCAGTCCAACGCAATCACCACTCATATGTCCGAGCATGACAAACCAGACCAGTTGAATGGCATCCCGGAACGTCTCCGGCTTGGCATGGGCAATACGGCGGCAACTGTTAAGTATTTCACGCAATTCCTCCCGGCGCGAACCGGATGCTTGATTGAATGCATGTTCCACCGTGTCGGCGGCGTGTCCGATCATAATTTGCAGTCCGTCCAGCGCGCCAATACATGAGTGATAGAAATCCCTGGCGTCAGACGAAGCGGCCTGAATCGCCTTCAAGTTAATCTGTTCACGCAACATGTCAATACCAGTTGAAAACAACACTTCATAATCCGGCTGGCAATGGCCGGTTTGTCCCGGCGCACCATGATAACCGGCAAGGTAAGTCCGTGCTTGTTCCAGTTCCGCCGGCTCGTAATCAATATCCACGCTGCGCCCGGCCAGTAATTCCAGTTCATCAATCTCGAAACGCAAGGCAGCAAGGCGGCCCCGTACCCTGATCCCGGTTCTGAGCTGCCATGATGCAATATTTTCCGTACTTTTCAGACTGGCTGCATCTACCGGCGGATGAAAACGGTGTTTACCGGAAACACATTGCTGCCGCTGCAAAGTTCTTTCACGTAAAATAGTTGTTCTGTTCATAGTTTTTACCGCGTTATAATTATCATATACTGTTTTCGGAACGTTTGATAACTTCCTGCTGCAACTCGGGTGTCAGCCGGTGAAAATACTCGGTATAACCGCCGATGCGTATAACCAGGTTCCCGTATTCTTCCGGATGCGCCAGCGCCTGTTTCAACGTCTCTGTATCCAGAACAGTAACCTGCACCTGCAATCCGCCCATCGCGAAATAGGATAGCAGCAGATGCTTGAATTTTTGCCGCATCTGCGGATCTTCTACCATTTCAGTGCGAATACGAAGATTCAATACCATCGTGCCAAGGCCTTTGGCCTGCGGCAGCAAGGCCGTACTTCTTAACATTGAAGTGGGACCTTCAAGGTCGGTGCCCTGCATGGGGCCGCACGAATCAGCAATCGGAGCGCCATTCATACGGCCGTCCGGCGTTGCCTGAATGTTTCGCCCTTCTCCTGTATAAGTTACAAACATGATTACAGCAGGAATATAAAAACCATTTCCCCGGCAGCAGCGGTACTGCAGAATTTCATTGAAAGTAAAATCACTGATTTGCCGGGCCAGTTCATCCACATCAGGCTGAGAATTACCATATTTCGGCTGTTGCAGCAGACTGTTGTGAATATCCTTATGTCCGGCGAAATCGGCTGCCAGCAAGTCAAGCAGCTGCTCTCTGGTCACATCAATCCGTTTGGCAAAAATCTGCTGCAGCACATACAGTGAATTGGCGGTATTGGCGATACCGGCCACGTTAATAACACCGCCGTTGTAACGTGCGCCGCCGGCATTATATTCCATCCCCCGGTCCAGACAATCGTCGATGAACAGTGACCGGAGCAGTTGCGGACGGTATAATGCCTTAGTCTGCTGATTCAAATTCGTTTCCGCGATAACCTGTTTGATTTCCCTGCTGATTGTCTCCTTGAATTCCGCTAAAAAATCATCAAAGCAATCATGCGCCATGATACGCCCCGTCATGCCGTCGAGCATTTCCAGCAGATTGATTCCAGAGTCGATTGAACCGACATTGGATTTACCCGCGACCATGAATTCGGTACACCCGCCGAAGGCGATGTCATCGAGGTCTTCCGGTTTAATTCCGGCATGGGCCAGTGCACCGGCGCGGTAGGCCGGATCATTGTAAAACGCAGGATTGGCGGTCTGCTGTGCCAGACAGTCAAAGGCGGCGTCCCATACCGCATCACTTGTTTCCGGACTGATTTTCAGCCCGGCGTTGGGGCGGCGATATTTCATGGCTTTAAGACAGATTACAGTAAAATGTTCATCAGCCCCCCTGTTCCCGAGAATCGTGTGCCAGCCGGAACATTCATTAACATTGAAGAAAAAGCCTGACAATAATTTTTCAGCTTCGACATCGGTAAGCTTGCCAGTGGCGGAATCGCGGGTGAAAAACGGTGAAAGCACCGCATCCAGGTTGCCGACCGAATCGCAGCCGTCAAGGTAATACACAAAATTCAGCAGAACCATTGCTTCGTAAAAACAGGACGGCTGGCGGAATGATACGGCTTCCAGCGCTTCCGCCAATTGCATATTATTACTGCTTTTAACCTTATTAATACATTTTTGCATAAACGCCATAATCGCGTCGAAAGTTTCCTCTGCGGCAGCGTAGAAATCGCGCTGTTCCGGGGTCTCAGCCCGGTTTAAACCAGCCGCTATTTCCTGCTTATACGCAGGCAGTCCCTGCGTCAGAATCTTACGGTAATTGATGATGGAATGAGTGTAGCCGCTGCCGCCGACACAATATTTCGGGCTTAACGGATTGGCGGTGTAGTTCTGCAGTGTTCCCAGAATTTCCCAGGCTACGCTCAAGTCGCGTTCATCGGCGAGGTACTTTTCCCGTTTTTTAAGAAAAAGATCGCGGTTGAAACCGACGGATGAAGAATAGTTATAAACCATGCTTGCAGGTTGCCCGATATTCCACAGGCTGACTGCGCCGGATGGATAAAGTGCGCCATTAACCGGCGGCATATCTTCCAAGTTGATCGATTCCAAATAACGCCGGATACCACGCGCATATTTTCTCACCACCGCCGCGTTGCGATCCTCAAGCAGTCCCATGGCGAAAGGTTCGTCCATACGTGCAAGAATTTTAGCCTCTAATGATTGCGTATATTCTTTCATATTAAAATTACTTTATGTTATTTATACCGTCCGGAACCCGATGGCACGGGAAATTCCGGCGGCGCAGAGTTTTACCTCTTTTTCAATTTCTTTCAGGCTCTGCCGGTTCTGACGGTTGGCCATACCGGTCATGCCGACTCCGGCAGCGGCTTCGCCGCGGGCGTTGAATACCGGTGCGCCCACGCAGTAGATACCATTGATATATTCTTCCCGGTCATAGGCCAGCCCGGTCCTTCTGACGCTTTTCAGTTCTTCTTTGATTTTCTCTGGAACTGTCTCAATGTTGACCGTTAATTTCGGCAATTCGCCGGACAATATTTTTGCCAGCTGTTCCTCCGGCATATACGCCATCAAACATTTACCAAAGGCATTGCCGTGATAATAGGTCCGGCTGCCGGGCAGCACGGTCAGGAAGTAATCTTTCTGCGGCGTCACGACATCAACCACCAGCATCCGGTCGCCGTCCGGGATTTGAATCTGGCAGGTTTCGCCGGTTTTCCGGCAAAGCTCCTCGATAAATGCGCGACCTTGCCGACGCAAGTCAAAACGGGCGTGCAGTTTCATGCCAAGCGAAAAAAACGCCGGTCCCAACTGATAAGCGCTGGCGGAATCCGCCACCACATACCCTCTGGCCTCCATTTTTTTCATAATCCTGAAAATCAGATTGTTAGTCAATTTCAGTTGCCGGGAAAGTTCAGTAACGCCGCATGGACAATCCGCCTTCGCGAGAAATTCCACAATATCCAGCATGCCGTCAACCGCAGGGACGGAATATTTGTCTTTAGTCTCAGCAGTCTTTGCTTTGTCTTTATTCATATCCTACTCCACCGATTTCCGGATAATCTGCCTCACTGCATCCACATCCGCCGTGACCGGATTCAGTCCGACAATACCACTCATATAAGTAAAGGTGTCTTTGGCAACAATGTCAATCAAGTTCGGCTCCAAACGGCATTTTTCTTTGAACTTATTGATAAATGAGAACTGTTTATAGAAATGATCGAAGGCGCTGACGACATCGTCGCTGCCCGGTTCCAACTGCCGGGCGATGAAACGATGTTTCTCCGGCAATGCCGCCGAATTGAATTTCAGCACTTCGCGGTAAATCGCATAAAGCGCGTCGCCGTGCGCCACATCTTCACAGTGTCCGCCGATGACATGCGCCATGACATGTGCCAGTGAAACCACAGCATTGTTGATCGCCATTCCGGCAAAGGTGTCCGCCAGCGCCATCATACTGCGCGCTTCGAGATTGCCTCCTTCACGGTAAACAGTCGGCAGATAACGCGCCGTCAGTTCGATTGCTCTTTCCGCATAAACATCGCTGATCGGCGACGACGCGTTGGAGGTATAGGCTTCGACGGCATGACAGAAAACGTCAAACCCGGTTATCAGTGTCTGTCCCTGCGGCAGCGTCAGCATCAGTTCCGGATCAATAATTGCTATTTTCGGCAGAATATACGGTGAACCCATGCCGGGTTTCTGGCGGGTGCGCGGATTGGTGATAACCGCGAACATTGTGCATTGACTGCCGGTTCCTGAGGTTGTAGAAATGGCCATTACGGGCATGACATTATCGCTGATCGGCTTGTTGCCGATAGCATAATCCCAAATGCCGCCGGGCTGCCTGGCGGCGACAGCTGTACCTTTGGCAGTGTCCATGGAAGAACCGCCGCCCAGCCCGATTACGAATTCGCTGTCTGTCGCAAGCGCCAGCGCCGCCGCTTTATCTATCGAATCGCAGGTCGGGTTCGGAATGACCTCATCATATACCGCGCAGCTGATTCCCGCCGCTTTCAAACTGTTCAACACCCTGCCGGCAGTTCCGGACTGACGGCAGAACGGATCGCACACCAGAATAGCGCGTTTTCCAAAGACCTTCCCAAGATTACCGGCCTCATTGATCTTTCCGGTGCCGAAAACAATTTTCTGCGACTGATTAAATTCAAAATCAAGCATATGACAACTTCCCTTTTAAATATTATCATTATATATGTATACTATTATTATAAATACATAACACAAAAAGTCAATCAGAAAGATAGACAAACAGCCAAAAAATAAATTTGATAAATGGTTTAGGAGCTGTCAAGAAATAAAATTGACAAGTCTCGCGAAATATCCTGAAGAGATTTTGGGAATTGCCGGTAAGGCGCATACCTGAAGGTATGTAACGAACCGGCAAACACAAAGGCATTCGGGAGAAGCGCGAAGATGTAAAGGTTATTTCCTTACGGCTCCTTAGCGACACCATTTATATGCGAAAATCATTTATATGCGAAAATCATTTATATGCGAAGATCATTTAATGATTGATATGATTCGAGCCTACGGCTCTCAAAATGTGCGGGGGGATGGAGGACGGATTAAAATCCGTCCCTACAACATGATTCGAGCCTGCGGCTCTCAATGGATGCGTCTCAAAAAAGTGTCAACTATCTTTAACCATTATTTGAAACATGCCTGAAATTCGAACTAAAATCCGGACTTATTCTGACTACTGCTATTAATATATTGCTCCGCCGGAGCTAAATTCTGAATCCGGAAATCCCGGTTATGACGGAGCATAACCCTCCATTAAAACCGGCTCCATTCTGACTCCTGACTCCTGACTCCTTCTATGAGTTCTTTTGTCAAGTCTGATTCGCTATTTACCTGTTTTTTTTCTGCTTTTTTCTTAAAAACTTTCTTTTAAGAGTAAAAGCTCCGCTATCATCTTCCAACAATGATTTTTCTATTTTTACTTTTTGTTACTTTTCCGACGGCTGTTTCCTTTTCTTTATTGAGTTGATTTTTTACATCATTTC
>CAIPAT010000078.1 GCA_903863035.1 uncultured Lentisphaeria bacterium | reverse complement strand
GTAGTGTCCAAAATGAGCTTAGCCGGTGTCCAGAATATGTAAGGCAAATACAGTCTCACCATGAAGAACATGAAGATAATGAAGAGAATACATGTAGTCAGCGAATTACGGCGGATATTCCCGCAATAATTTGCTGATGCTTGTATTATCTCTGTGCCTTTGTGACTCTGTGGTTAAAAATGTACTGCATAGGAGTGTCCAGGATGTCCAAAATGGAAAGAATGTGACTTGTGACTGGTGACTGGTGACTGGTGACTGGTGACTGGTGACTGGTGACTGGTGACTTGTGACTGGTGACTGGTGACTTGTGACTGGTGACTGGTGACTGGTGACTGGTGACTGGTGACTGGTTAATGGTTAATGGAAAAAAATAGAAGTTAAAAATCGGGAAAAGTTTGTCCACTAATTACACGAATGAAGACGAATGAATATTTTGCTGTGAATTTGATTTTGCGTCACAAAATCAAACTCACAGCAAATGCTTCTGTTTTATTAGTCCCAATTAGTGCCATTCGTGGATAAAAAGGATTTCTCTGTGCCTTGCTAACTCTCGGTTTAGTCCCGCAACTGCGGGATGCCTTCGTGCGAGAAATGGTCCCGCAATGACGGGATGGTTCTGCACAGACCTGTCCAGATTGTCCAAAATGATCCCGCAGGCGCGGGATAATTAGTTAACGGGAACCTTAACCGGTTGTCGTTAAAGTTGTTTGAAAATCTTATAAAAATTCGAAACATGTTCTGCTCGACTGGTCTCTAAAGTCTCCGGGTGGATCCGCAGATGGCATCCCGCAGTTGCGGGACTAACCCGCGAGTTAGCAGGACGCAGAATAAAAACATGTGGGAATGGTGCATGGAATGTCCGAAATGTGTGCGCCAAAGTGTGTCATGAATGGATGGTTGTGCTCTGTCATAACCTGGTTTTCAGGAATCATTCTCCGACAGTGTAAATTTATGAGATATGTCTGGCCGCACGCTTGATTAAAAGTATGTTTATGATAACGTTTTTATGGGTATTAAAACATGGGAAATTTAATTACAGGATATGACAAATGAAGCGTTCGGAGATCAACCGGATATTGTCTGATGCAGTAAGTTTTTTTAGTAAACATCAATTTTATCTGCCGCCATGGGCTTGCTGGAGCATAAAGGAATGGCAGGGTAGAGGCGATGAATATGACGAAATCAGGACAAAGCGGCTGGGCTGGGATATCACGGATTTCGGCCGCGGCGATTTTGAAAAATATGGATTGACGCTGTTCACCCTGCGCAACGGCGACTCCAGTCCGGACGCCTCAAAAAATTACTGTGAAAAGATTATGATCGCCGGGCATGAGCAATACACGCCGGAACATTACCATGTTGCCAAAACTGAAGATATCATCAACCGCGGCGGTGCCGATCTGGTTATGTATTTGCGCATGGCCGACCCGCGCTCCGGCGCGCCGCTGAATACTGATGTCCGCATCCAGTGCGACGGAGTAACCAGAACTCTGAAGCCGCGGGAGCAGCTCCGGCTTAAACCCGGCGAAAGCATCACGCTTGAGCCGTATGTTTATCATACTTTCTGCGGCGACGGCGGTACTGTTCTGATTGGAGAAGTTTCCAAAACCAATGACGATTGCTGTGATAATTTCTTTCTTGAAAAGACAGGCCGGTTTCCGGAAATTATCGAAGACACTGCTCCGCTTTATCCGCTATGCTCTGAATATCCGAAGCCGACGTAGTCAGTATCCAAAAACACTGTTCCGTCGGCAGATCACGTTTCCGTCCGACGGGATGCTTTTTTTTATTGCATAGTGAAACCATTTTTGAAGATATTTTTTAAGAGGTTTTTCTGTATTTAAGCTTAACACCAGCGTTATTATTGCTTAGGAGCTGTTCAGGAATAACCTTTACATCTTCGCGATTCTCCCGGATGCCTTTGGTTTTGCCGGTTCGTTACATACCTGAGGGTATGCCCATCTCCGGCAATTCCCGAAATCACCTCTGGATATTTCGCGAGACTTATCAAGTTTATTTTTTAACAACTCCTTATGTCTTATTGTCCTTCCGTGATTTTCGCGTGCTTCGTAGAGAAATATCGCTTTCTTTGTCGTATTATCAATCGTTGATTAATGGTTAGACAGATTTTTTCCGCAAAGAAACATGAGTTTTAAAAAGCGTTTTTAACGTTATTTTAGCGAGGATACTCAGTTTGTGTTGACAGAATCAATAAAAGTAGATTTAGCTCAATGATATGCTCCGACGGATTTCTACGTCAAAATTCCGTCTTGTTTTCCCGTCATAAACTGCTATATTAGAACGTGGTATTTTGTAAAAAGACGGAACGCTGTTGAAAAATAAAGAACTTCATTTGATGAAAATTGTTTCCGGCGGACAGACCGGAGTTGACCGTGCGGCATTGGACGCAGCGATTGCTGCCGGCGTCCCTGTCGGTGGCTGGTGTCCGAAAGGACGGCTTGCGGAGGACGGCGTTATCTCCTCAGAATATCCATTGCAGGAAACCGCATCGCGGCTATACCGGGAGCGGACTGGTTTAAATGTGATGGACAGTGACGGAACGTTGATTCTGGCGGAAAAGATTTTATCCGGCGGAACCGCTTTGACGAAAAGTTTAGCGGACCGGTATTCAAAGCCGCTGCTGGCGGTCAATCCGGCGGATTCCGCTGGCATCGTTAAAATTAGGAAATGGCTGACGGTAAATAATATCCGTATTTTGAATGTCGCCGGACCGCGGGAAAGCACCAGACCGGGCAGCTATGACCAGGCATATAGATTAATGAGGGAAGTTCTAAAGTTCTAAAGTTCTAAAGTTCTAAAGTTCTAAAGTTCTAAAGTTCTAAAGTGCTGAAGTTCTAAAGTGCTGAAGTTCTAAAGTGCTGAAGTTCTAAAGTTTTAACCCTGACGGGGTGAAGAATTAATGAAGAACGCGGAAAATTTTTAGAGTTGGAACTTGTTGATAACAAATGTGATTTATGTCAGTATATGACGTTTTAATAAAAGGCTGTTAAAACAGAAGAAAAATGATTTCTCTGTGCCTTTGTGTCTCTGTGGTTAATTTTATTCGGGTTTGATAATGAAAGACTGGAACATACAACAACTGCTGCCGCTGCTTAAAGCATGCGGACAGATTGCTATGAAATATTATGATAATCCGCCGTGTGAAGTGAAAGCGGATAATACGGTCGTGACCCTGGCCGACAAAGAGATCGAAACGCTGCTGGCAAAGGAATTCGACCGTCCGGATGAAGGCGTTTATCTGATCGGCGAAGAAACTTTAGCGTCACGAAGCCGCCAGTATCAGGAAGCCGCGATGCGGGAAACCTGCTGGATCGTCGATCCGATCGACGGCACCGCGCCTTATTCGATTCATCTCCCGGCATGGGGCGTTTCGATCGGCTATATGCGCAATGGAATTATTGAGGAAGGGGTACTGTACATGCCGGCGACGAATGAGCTTACCATCACCGATGGCCCAAAAGTATATTGCGCCAAAGGGCTGCCGGAAAACTTTGATTTGCAGGAAATGCAGTTTATAAAGCGTCCGTTTGATAACAGCGGGATTATCAGCATTTCCCAGCGCGCGGCAAAAGTCGGAAAATTCGATTTGTCCAATCAGTTATTTGCCTGGAGCGGCTGCGTCGCTTCATTTCAAAACCTTTTTACCGGACGTCTGCTGGCGTATGTGCTCGGGGCTAAAATATGGGATGTCGCCGGGGCTATTCCGATCTTGGAACGCGGTGGATATTCGGGTATAAACAGCAAAGGTCTGCGCATTGCCCCGGACATCCGCAACGGCTGTTTCAATCTGGATCTGGATGACCGGAGATGCTGGTATCTGAAAGGGCATGCAATAATCGCCCCTGATGAAGCAACTATTAATTATATTTATAAACATATGACAATGCCGGAATAAAGTAATGAAAAAAAACAAGAAGAGTTCCCCTGTAATCAGCCGCAACGTTTATATCGTAAGTCTCGGCTGCCCGAAAAATTTTGTTGACACAGAAGTGCTGGCCGGAAGTCTGCTTGTCTCCGGCTGGGGTATTACCATGGATACTGATGAAGCCGATGTTTTCATGATCAATACATGTGCGTTTATTCCTCCCGCCCGCGAAGAGGCGAGGGAGGTCATCAGCGAAGCTGTGGAGTGGAAAAAACTCAATCTCAAAAATCGCCGGATTCTGGTTTGCGGCTGTCTGATCCAGTGGGACAAGAAAGAAACGTTTAAAGCCGATTTTCCGGAAGTTGACCTGTGGGCCGGCATTGACCAGATTCCGAATGTTGCCGCCAGGCTGAACAGTCTGTATGAAAAACAGACCGGCGATGAAGTAACTTTTCTGCGTACCGAGGTCCCGAAATATATTTATAACGAACTGACCCCGCGCTTGAAGTTGACGCTCAATCATATCGCCTATGTGAAAATTGCCGAAGGCTGCGACAACCGCTGTGCTTATTGCAGCATTCCGTCAATCCGCGGATGTTTGCACAGCCGTACCATCGCCTCGATTAAAAAAGAAGTCTCCGATCTGCTGGGGGCCGACACTAAAGAACTGATTCTGATCGCGCAGGACGTGACCGCGTTCGGCTGCGACCGCAAAGGTTCCGGCGAAACTCTTGCCGGGCTGATTCGTGAACTGGACAGTTTTAAAGGCGACTACTGGATCCGGCTGCTTTATACTCACCCCGCACACTTTTCCGACGAACTGATTGATGCTGTCGCCGGCGCTGAACATGTGCTGCCGTATATTGATATGCCGCTCCAGCACATTAGCGACGGGATTCTCCACCGCATGGGCAGAAAAGTCACGTCCGCGCAAATCCGCACCCTGCTTGATAAACTGCGGGCGAAAATACCCGGTATTGCCATCCGCACTACGTTCATCACCGGTCTGCCGGGCGAGATGGATGCAGAATTCAAGGAACTGGAAGAGTTTGTCAAGGAGCAGAAGTTTCATCGTGTCGGAGTTTTCGGTTATTATCCGGAGCCGGGCACTCCCGCTGCGGACATGGAAGACCGGGTGTCTGCCGAAATCGCCGAAAAGCGCGCTGGTAAGATTATGGATCTGCAAGCTAAAATTTCATTAAAACGCAATAAGTCACTTGCCGGAAAGACTTTTGATGTTATTGTTGATAGTGTAAATGGTGATTATGCTGTCGGGCGTACTTATATGGATGCGCCGGAAATAGATAACGAAGTGATAATCGCCGTGGACAGGGACATTGAAGCCGGAAAGTTTTCCCGCATCACCATTACCGGCGCCGATGTATATGAGCTTGAAGGAGAGATAGCGGAAGAGAAGCATTTATGATTATGAACGTTCCAAATTCGTTGACTGTCGGCAGAATTGTGATTGTATTCATATTCCTGCTGCTGGCCAACATCAGTGAAAGCCTATGTATTTCCGCCGATGCGGTTTATATTATCCGGGTGGTCGCTTATATTCTGGCGATTATTGCCGGGATAACCGACGTGCTTGACGGTTATATTGCCAGAAAATACAACCAGGTAACCGATTTCGGCGCATTGATGGATCCGCTGGCGGACAAGGTTTTTGTTACTGCGGCGATGCTGATGATGGTTGAATTCAAACTGATGCCGGCCTGGATCGCGGTAGTCGTTATTACCCGCGAATTTCTGGTCACCGGTTTGCGGATGCTGGCTATTCAGAAAGGCGAAGTAATTTCCGCCGACCGCTGGGGCAAACTTAAAACTGCATTGCAAATGCTGATGCTGGCGCTGGCCGGCGCATCGTGGATAAATCTTTTCGATCTGCGGCATGATGTGTTTTTCGGAATCAAGCTCTGGACGGTATGGATTTTCTTTCTGTGGGGTATCGTTATCGTGACCATCATGTCGGGAATGGGGTACTTTATTCGCCATCGCAACCTTTACATGAATCAGAAAGAGGCGTCTCAGAAAAAGACTTGAATCAGTTCATCTTCCTGTGAAGTCAACTGGTGGAAAACTGAAACTTTTCACCGATTCATGAAAGAAGTAATAAATATTCCATTTGTAAACTTGCTTATTCCGTAATTCAGACTATATTTTTGCCTTTGAATTCCGCCAAAGCGGAGAGGTGGTCGAGTGGTCGAAGGCGCAGCATTGGAAATGCTGTGTAGGGGTAACTCTACCGAGGGTTCGAATCCCTCCCTCTCCGCCATTTTAAGCTCAAAAAATGGCAAAATAGGTGGCATTGGTACCATTTCGGGTTTGCAACCCTCCCAATCGCGGTTATATTCAGCCGTATCCGATACTTTAAATCATGAGGTACAAGATATGGCAGGAAAATCAATCAAGCTGGAAACCGGAACCGTATATAAGAAAACCGCTAACGGGGTGTATATTTTCCGTTATCAGATCAATGGCCGGCGCAAAGCCGTAAGTTTGAAGACCAAGAATCAGGACGAAGCAGTCCTCGAAGCAAAAAAACTGGTGCCGGTCGTTAACGGAACAACCCTGGAAGTTATTTCCGCCCATGTCAAACACGCCAGAGGCTTGACTTCCGCTAGAAAATCGCTGCCGCTGAATCTCGCCTGGGATAAATACTCCAGACATCCTGACCGGGCCGTTCCCGCCACCGTCAGCGAACAGGATGCTTATAAAGGCACGTTCAATGACTTTGTCGCTCTGATCGGTAACGCGGTGCTTGAAGTTATGGATGTAAGCCAGGAGCATGCTGATGAATTCGCCAAGCATATGCGCACCCTGGAGCTCGGCGTTGATACTCATAACCGTAAAATAAGACGGCTAAGAAAGATTTTCGATGTACTGAAGGAATATCGCGAAGGCCCCAATCCGTTTGCGACGAAATCACTGTTCAGAAAAGAGCGTGAAGAGCAGGCGCATAACATCAGACGGTTGTCGTTTTCCCGCGATCAGGAACAGGCGTTATTGAAAGCCCTTGACAATAACAAATACAAAGTGATGAATAAACCGGAAATAAGAGTTGTCTATTACCTTGGCATGTTCACCGGACAGAGATTTAAAGACTGCATCATGCTGCGCTGGGACAAAATAGATTTAAATCGCAAAAGAATCTGGGTGAAGCAATTTAAAACCGGCAAAGAGGTCACAATCCCCATGGCTCCCGAACTGCTGGAGGTTTTGCATGCAGCGCAGCAGTGGCGGCAAAATGACTACGTCTGCCCGAATGTGGCGGCAAGATACAACCAGGAGAATGAAGCCGGCAAGAATACCGGCAACAACCTGGTTAATATTGATGCGCTCCGGGTCATTAAATGGATCGGGCTGGAACCGTCAGTAAAAGTGCCGGGCCGCAAAAAGAAAGTCACGGTATACGGCTTTCATTCCTTGCGCCACAGCTTTGCGTCTCACTGCGCCGAAGCGGGAGTTCCAAAGGCAGTGGTAATGTCAATCCTCGGCACCAATTCAGAGATCGTTGACAAGTACTATACCCACGTCGGCGAAGACGCCCAGGAAAAAGCGATTCAGGCAATCAGCCGGAAAACCAATACGACGTCAGTAGAAGAGCGTCTGAGTAAAGTCTTGGCTGTCATCGATAGCTTAAAGGCCAAAAATAAAGCCATACTGCAAATAGAAAAAATCCTGCGGGAAAATTGATAAGATGTAGACGCGATGAACGCGGAATATTACGCGCTTATTTGATAAAAGCAATACGGGTAATTTTACTGTCATGGCAAACAGGGAACGGATCGAATCGGCATTGGCTATCATCGAAAAACTGCCAACGGAAAGCAAAGCGATCCAGGCCATCGAATCCGCATTAAGGTAATATTTAGTAACACAAAAATCCGGACGTTACGATACTTGTAGCGGACAAATGGCGTGTCCAGCTGGTCTTTTACCCATGTCCAACCGGACAAAACAGACCCTTGGACGGACTCGATCAGACGGACTTTCCGCCTCAGAAGTCCGAGTCCGACTGGATAAAAGTCAAAAATATATAGTGGGGTTTTGCTAGCTGTCCAGTTCCCTATTGCTGCCATGTTCCCGACATGGCTGCCATCGTATTTCCGATTCCCGATGGTTCCAATACAGGGCCAACTGGCAGCCTGTCTGTTCCTATCCCCATCCTGTCGGAACACCTCATCATGCCAAACAGGCATTGATATCTTGATGAATAATTTAGCATTATAAAATTACTTTTCAAAAAATGTCAAATTTATTTTTAATTGGAATTCCCGGAAACTCCCAAGGCCGCCTACTGCCGTGAACTTCGCCCTTTGGCGATGCCTGCCAGAACGAGCAATTGCAAAGCTCGGACAGCAATTTCGCTTTGGCATGACGATTGACGTAAACCTATATTTCGATGAAATACCTGGCTCTGCGCCGCGACTTTTTCTTTGTGCAAAGGCCTTTATTAAGTCCCCTGTACAGTTACCCAGGGGGGGATTATTTTGGAGTTTGCAGGTTCTTGGACCGTTGTCCGGAAACCATTCTGCCTGATGATCCTGGATGGCAGTTATTTGCCTGCGGGACGGGTTCTCGATTTCTAATGTCCGCCGATACACCAAAGCCACGGAGCGCAAACTCCGTGGCTTTGGTGTTCTTACTGTGGCACGGGCGGGTAATCACTGATATGGCGGCGAGGTTCTCTGGCTGGCGAACAAGTCATTGAAACAGGGAAGCTGGATGCAGTTATGCGCTATGGCTGGAAACAAAGTGAATCAACTGGCAGGCTCGTCGGGGCCTGTTGCAATCAATCAGAAGGTAGGTTCAGACTGACGAATCGTCTGAGGCCAGAATATAACTGATGACATCGGTGTTGCGGTATCTCACGGAAGTGCCGACCATTTTCCGCTTAAAACTGAATGCTCCTTCCCTCTCCAACTTTTTAAAGTTTGAAAGACCAACGCCGAGCATTGAAGCCGCTTCTTCCTGGTCAACCAGTTTGGGTATTATCGCTGGCAAATTTTCGCCGCGCTCGGCAAGGTGCTTTAATTCTGCAATTATGGTATTTGCTTCAGGAACGGTGACGAGATCTTCGTCAGTCATAATTCTTAGAAAACGTGATATTAATTTAACGCTTTGTGGTCTGATATTTGTGTTCATGATAATACACTCCTTTTTATTCGTGTATATCATGGGTAATGTCTGTTTTATTTTACAGAATAATTGTCAGTTAATACTATTATATAGTAGAAATAACTCCGCCAAAACAGATCAGGGTTAAAATTCATCAAAACCCCAAGCAGCACGGTGATTATTGAAGATTTTTTGACAGATATTTATAATCACTTCTATTAGTATATATAGAATATATATT
>CAIPAT010000077.1 GCA_903863035.1 uncultured Lentisphaeria bacterium | reverse complement strand
TAGAAAAATCATTGTTGGAAGATGATAGCGGAGCTTTTACTCTTAAAAGGAAGTTTTTAAGAAAAAAGCAGAAAAAAAACAGGTAAATAGCGAATCAGACTTGACAAAAGAACTCATAGAAGGAGTCAGGAGTCAGAATGAGCAGCCTGGGGAGAATATCCAATATCCAAGGGGAACAGCCAGGAGTCAGAATAGATCCGGAAGACTGAAGACCGAAGTCAGAATAAAGACCTAAGACATAAGACAGAATAAAACTTAATAACTTTGAAATAATAAATATACTACAGGTAATAAAAATGGCAGATAAAGGTAAGTTTTTGAGCACGGCAATCGGCAGTATGCCTTTTGCGGATCCGGCCTATGCGGTAAACGTCTCCCTGACCAAGCTTGATTGTCCGATCTGGCCGCAGCTTTCCCATTTCGGTTTGCACGAGCAGATGGAAATCCAGTATTCCGAAGGCATGCCCTGCGCGGTGATTGACGAAGTGAAAGGCCGGCTCTATTTTGACACTTCCGTTGATTATTCTGAAGCTTTCGCCGTATTCTATGAAAACTATATGACCGCGATGGATGAAGATTCCGGTACCGGCGACTGTTCGGCAATGGCCATCAGCGAAAACTTCTCCCACGGTATTTACGCGCTGGAAAAAGCGCTGCAGGCCAAAGGCGGAAAAATTCCGTGGGCGAAAGTCCAGACGACTGGTCCGTGCAGTTTCGCGCTGACCATTGTGGACGAAAACAAGCGCGCACTGTGGTACAATGACGAGTTCCGCGATGTGGTCATCAAGGCGCTGGCGATGAAATGCCGCTGGCAGATTCAGAAATTCAAACAATATGCCGATAACATTATCTGTTTCATTGACGAACCGATTCTTTCCGCGTTCGGCAGTTCCACCTATGTATCAGTAAGCCGTGACGAAGTCGTGGCGGCCCTCCAGGAAACCATCGCGGCGGTTCACGCCGACGGCGCACTGGCCGGGATTCACTGCTGCGGCAACACTGAATGGAGCATTCTGATTGACGCCGGGGTGGATATTGTTAACTTCGACGCGTTCGGTTTCGGCGAAACCATCGCGATGTATGCCGACAAGGTCAAGACCCATCTGATCAGCGGCGGGTTGCTGGCCTGGGGCGTGGTTCCCACTTCGACCGCCATCCGAGAGCAGACGGTTGACTCGCTGGAAGCGCAATTGGAAAAAGTGATGGACCATCTGGCCGCCACCGGCATTGACAAGGGATTGATTACCCGCCAGGCGATCATTACGCCGTCCTGCGGAACCGGCTCCATGGCGGTTGAAGACGCTGAAAAGGTATTCGAAATGGTCAGCCAGTTGTCCAAACGCATGAAAGCGAAATACGGATTTTAAATTCTGGAAGTCAGGGGGCAGAAGTCAGAATAAAGCGGTATTACGGCATTACAGCTTAACGGTATTACAGTCAAACCGTCAAACCGTGAAACCGTGAAACCGTGAAACCGGAAAGCATGGATTTCTCTGTGTCTTGCTAACTATCGGGTTAGTCCCGCGACCGCGGGATGTCTCTGTGGTTAAGTTTCAAAACTCATAAAATAAACCGGGACTGAAAAATGAAAATCGCAATATCAGGCAAAGGCGGAGTCGGTAAATCCACGGTGGCGGCAGTGCTGGCGTTAATGCTGGCCAAACGCGGCGTCCGGGTGCTGGCTCTGGATTGCGATCCGGACGCGAACCTGGCCGGTGCGCTTGGTTTCAGCGCGGAAGAGCAGGCCGGAATAGTGCCGATTTCCCATCAGGTGGCGCTGATTGAAGAGCGGACCGGGGCGAAAGTCAAACGCTACGGGCAGATGTTCAAACTCAATCCGGAAGTTTCTGATATTGCGGACAACTATGCGGCGCTGCACAAAGGCGTTGCGCTGCTGGTGCTGGGCGCGGTGGAAGACGGCGGCGGCGGTTGCGCGTGTCCGGAAAGCGTGCTGATTAAAGCATTGGTTACGGACCTGATATTATACAAAGACGATGCGCTGATTATGGATATGGAGGCAGGCGTCGAGCATCTCGGCCGCGCCACCGCGCGCGGTGTCAATGCCATGCTGGTGGTGGTTGAACCGGGACAGAACTCCATCGAGTGTGCTCAACGGATCATCAAAATGACGCAGCAGATCGGCATCAAAGATTTGCGCTTCATCGCCAATAAAGTTAAAGATGAGGCGGACGAAAAATTTATCCGGGATGCGCTGGCCGGACATGAAATTATTGAGTTTATTCCCTATTCGGAAGAGATACGCAAAGCGGACCGGATCGGGCAATCCGCCCTTGACGCCCTCCCGCCGGAAATTGCGGCCAGGTTCGAAAATATATTGAAAAAGTTAAGCTGAAACATAAGGGGACGGATTATGAAAGACCTGATTCATGAAAAGTTTGCGCGGCTGATGGATGAAGTTGAAGCCTTGGAAGATGATGTCGAGCAGAAGGAAAATAATAAGAGTGTCTCTGCGCAGGAGTTGTTGAATCTTAAAGAAAAACTGGCGGAAATGCGCAATGAATTAAAGCGTTTAAGCGATGGATGCGGAATCCACTAATTTGGGTGACTGGTGAGTGGTGAGTGGTGAGTGGTGAGTGGTGACTGGTGACTGGTGACTGGTGACTGGTGACTGGTGACTGGTGACTGGTGACTGGTGAGTGGTGACTGGTGACTGGTGACTGGTGAGTGGTGAGTGGTGAGTGGTGACTGGTGACTGGTGAGTGGTGAGTGGTGAGTGGTGACAGGTGACAGGTGACAGGTGACTGGTGACTGGTGACTGGTGACTGGTGACTGGTGACTGGTGACTAATCACTAATCACTAATCACTAATCACTAATCACTAATCACTAATCACTAATCACTAATCACTAATCACTAATCACTAATCACTAATCACCGGTATTTTATAAGTAACTTTAATAACAGGCGGGTTTTATAATGAGTTATTTGATAGCAGTAAGCGGGAAGGGCGGCGTCGGCAAGACGACCTTGTCCGGGTTGATCGTCGCCCGGCTGATCGCCCGCAATTGCACCCCGGTGCTGGCGGTGGACGCAGACCCGAACATGTGTCTGGACAGCGTGCTGGGCGTGACGGTGACTTCCACCATCGGGGCCATTCGCGAAGAGGCGAAAGTTTTTGCCGCCAAAGGGATGTCTGCCGGGGTGTCCAAACAGGACTGGATGGAATTTAAAATAGCTGAATGCCTGGTTGAGGCAAATGATTTTGATCTGATCGCCATGGGGCGTTCCGAAGGGGCAGGGTGCTACTGCTATGCTAATAACGTGCTGAAAAACGCGATTGAAAAGGTTTCGAAGGTGTATCCTTATATCGTGCTGGACAATGAAGCCGGACTGGAGAACCTTTCACGGCGGATCGTCCAGAGCGTGGATTTGCTGGTGATGGTGGCCGACCCGTCAAGCCGCGGTTTGCAGACTGTCGTGCGGCTGCACCAGATGACCGGTGAAATGAACATTAAATACGGCAAACTGGCGATCATCGTCAACCGCCTCCGCCGTGACGAACTGCCGGAGCGGATGGAAGAGATCAGGGAAATTACTAAAGCTGATTTTGTAATCGGCATGCCGGATTGCAGCGAACTGGCGGAGATCGCGGAAAAAGGCGGAAACATTATGAACGTATCGGAGGACAATAAAATAGTCAAGCTGGTGGATGATCTGCTGGAGCAGGCGGGACTGCCCGGACGCAAGCCTGCGTGAAATTTGAAACTGAACTATAATAAACTTTTACATATCAACGATAATTTAAGGAGATGATCCATGGCTAAAGAACCGAAAAAGCCGGAAGAACTGGTTTCGGATCCAGCTTCAATTGAGATTATTCTGAAGTCTCAAAAGGACTGCGTCGAAACCTGTTTTACAAGGGCGGATTCTCAGAGTGTTTCGTGTAAATTCGGAACACAGGGGGTCTGCTGTAAGATTTGTCATATGGGCCCATGCAAAATAACCCCGAACGGACAGCGCGGAGTTTGCGGCGCTGACGCCGACACCATCGTCGCACGCAATTTTCTGCGCGAAGTAGCCGCCGGTACTGCCGCGCACTCTGATCATGGGCGCCACCTCGTCCTGCGCTTTAAGAAAGTTGCCGAAGGCAGGGAGAAGGATTTCAAGATCACTGATGAAAAGGCGCTCTGCCGCATAGCCAAAGAGTACGGGCTTCAAACTGAAGGCAAGGCCGTTAACGCGCTGGCGCTGGAACTGGCTGACCTGTTCATTTCAGAATTCACCTCCCAGGAAGAGGATTTGAAGACCCTGGAACTGGCCCCGGAAAAGACCCGGGCGGTCTGGAGCAAATATAATATTGCGCCGCAGGGCGTTGACCGGATGGTGGTGGAGTCAATGCACCGCACCCACATGGGCGTGGACCATGACTACCGCAACCTGCTGGATATGGCGTTTAAAACCTCGCTGGCTGACGGCTGGGGGGGCGCCCGTATCGCGACCGAAGTTTCTGATATCATGTTCGGAACTCCGGAACCGCTGCGCAGCAACGCTAATCTCGGCGTGCTGGAAGAGAAGAAAGTGAACATTATCGTGCATGGCCATGAGCCCGCGCTGTCGGAAATGCTGGCGGCCGCCATACACGATCCGGAAATCAAAGAATATGCCGCCAAAGCCGGAGCCGAAGGCGTCAATCTGGCCGGGCTCTGCTGCACCGCCAATGAAATCCTGATGCGCCGCGGCGTTCAGGTGGCCGGTAACTTTCTCCAGCAGGAACTGGCGATCATCACCGGCGCGGTGGAAATGATGGTGGTGGACGTTCAGTGCGTAATGCCGAGTCTGCCGACCGTAGCCAAATCTTATCATACCGAAGTGGTGTCCACCACGGATATCGCCAAAACTATCGGCGCGACTCACATCGCGTTCGACGAAGACCATGCTTACAATTCGGCGAAAGACTTGATCAAGCGGGCGGTTGACAACTATAAAAACCGCGACCCGCAGAAAGTGCAGATTCCCAAATTCAAAGAGCCGTTGATTGCCGGATTCAGTGTTGAGGCGATCAAGTACATGCTCGGCGGAACTTTCCGCGGTTCGTTCCGTCCGCTGAATGACGCGATTATTTCCGGCAGAATCAAGGGCGTCGTCGGGATTGTCGGCTGTAATAATATCAAAACTAAAACAGACTCCTATATCAATACGCTGACTAAAGAACTGATCAAGCGCGACGTGCTGATTCTGCAAACCGGCTGCGCCGCGCAGGCGTCTGCCAAGGCCGGTAAACTGACTCCCGAAACCGCGCTGGCGGAAGCCGGACCGGGTTTACGCGAGATTTGCGAAACGGTAGGTATTCCCCCGGTGCTCCACATGGGCAGCTGCGTTGACAACAGCCGCATCCTGGAAGCCGCAACTCAAATAGTTTACGAAGGCGGTCTGGGTGATTCGCTGGCCCAGGTCCCTGCTGTCGGCGTCGCCCCCGAATGGATGAGCGAAAAAGCTGTCGCCATCGGCTGCTACTTTGTCGCCTCCGGCGTGGATGTGATCCTCGGACAGCCGTTCAATATCGGCGGTTCGGAAAACGTCACCAAATATCTGGGTGAAGAAGCCGTCAAGCGTTTCGGCGGCGGCTTCCACTATATTCCCGATCCGATGGCGGCGGTGGAGAAGATCATGGAAATCATCGATGCCGCCCGCGAAGCACTGGGCATCAACAAAAAGACCGAGCGGAAACTGCTGGATATGAAAGATAGGAGAAATCTCAATGTCTAAAATAATTTGTGCAAGCGCTATTGACGGCGCCATTGAATGGGTGGCCAAGGCGGAAGCAAAACTTGCGGAAACGATCAAGGCTAAAGGTGCGGATACCCGTGTGGGTTTTCCCGATACCGCATATTATCTGCCGATAATCTATTCCTTTACCGGCAGAAAAATGGAAAAGCTTTCCGATCTGCATGACATGCTGAAATATACGAAAGGACTGCTGCCTGACCGTCCCAGTGACAAATTGTGGCTGCCATATCTGGGCAAAGCCATGGACGCCGGGGTGGCCGCACTGTTCGCCACAGAAATCATTGAAGCCTGTAATTACCTGATCGGTCCGCCGCCGGTCAACGGCATCTGGCTGGGCGCCGCATCAGACGTTGTGATGCGTGAACGCGGCATTGAATTTGTGGACGGTTCCGCTCCGGGCTTTGCCGCAATCGTCGGCGCCGCTCCGACCAATGCAATAGCCGTGAAGATCGCCAAGGAGCTTCAGGAAAAGAATATTTACGTTTTTATGGCAGGCGAGACCAACGGCAGGCAGTTTGCCGAACAGCTCGCTGAAGAAGGCGTGCAGCTGGGCTGGGAAACCCGTCTGGTGCCGTTCGGTAAAGATGTGTCTTCAATCGCGTTCGTGCTGGGTTTCCCGAGCCGCGCGGCGCTTTCCTTCGGCGGGGTCAAACCCGGCGATTACGCGGCCAACCTGAAATATAACAAAAACCGCATATTCGCGTTTGTACTGGCTTTCGGCGAAGTAACCGCGGCGAAATATGCGATGGCGGCGGGCGCGATCAACTACGGTTTTCCGGTAATCGCGGACACTGATATTCCGCAGATTCTGCCGACCGGGATTTGTACTTACGAGCACGTCATTTCCAATGTAAAACCGGCGGAGATGGTCGAGCGCGCGCTGGAAATCCGCGGCTGCAAAATTAAAATCACTAAAGTGCCGATCCCGGTCGCTTACGGTCCCGCATTCGAAGGTGAACGCATCCGCAAAGGCGATGTTCACTGCGAATTCGGCGGCAACCGCACCACGGCGTTTGAATTTGTCACGTCAGTCGGGCTTGACCAGATCAACGACGGCGATATCGAGGTCATCGGCCCTGACATTGATCAGGTTCCGGAAGGCACCGCGATACCGCTGGCAATCTGGGTGGAAGTGGCCGGACGCAAGATGCAGTCTGACTTTGAACCGATTCTTGAGCGCCAGATTCACCATCTGGTCAACGGCGCGGAAGGTATCTGGCACATGGGACAGCGCGATATCGTCTGGACCCGTGTTTCCAAGGCCGGATTTAAAAACGGTCTGCGCCTGCGGCACTACGGCGAAATCCTGCATGCTAAATTTCTTTCAGAATATCCCGCGATCGTGGATAAAGTCAAAGTCACCATGGTGACTGATGAGAAGGAAGTCGAACGGCGCGTGGCGATTGCCCGCGAAATTTACAAGGAGCGCAATAAGCGCCTTGAATCCATGACCGACGATTCGGTAGAAACGTTCTATTCCTGCCTGCTCTGTCAGTCATTCGCGCCGGACCATGTTTGTATCATCACTCCGGAACGTCTCGGCCTCTGCGGCGCTTACAACTGGCTTGACGGCAAAGCCGCTTATGAAATTGATGAGACCGGGCCGAACCAGCCGATTCTCAAAGGCGAATGCGTTGATCCGGTAAAAGGTGTGTGGAAAGGCATTAACGATTACGTTTATTCCAACAGTCATAAGTCCGTGGACAGTTTCTGCGCCTATTCCATTATGGACCGTCCGATGACCAGCTGCGGCTGCTTTGAAGTGATCTGCGCCTACGTGCCGGAATGCAACGGCGTAATGGCGGTTAACCGCGAATTCCTGGGTGAGACCCCGAGCGGAATGACCTTCTCCTCGCTGGCCGGCAATGTCGGCGGCGGCTTGCAGACCCCCGGATTCATGGGCTGCGGCAAGGTGTTTCTGACCTCTAAAAAGTTTCTCTTTGCTGAAGGCGGCCTGAGGCGCATGGTCTGGATGCCGAAAGAACTGAAAGCGCTGCTGAAGGAGGATCTGGACAAACGTTTTGAAGAGCAGGGTATTCCCGGATTCATGGACAGCATTGCCGATGAAACCGTGGCGACCGACCCTAACGAGATCAAAGCGTTTATGGAAAAGATCAAGCATCCCGCGCTGCAGATGCAGGATATGACTGAGTATGCGGTGGCGGATGAAGCCGCGGAACAGGCTGCGGCCGCTCCCGCGCAAGTTGAAATAAAAGAAAAGATTGACGCGGAAGTAAAAGCTGAACCGGCCGGAACCGCAACAGCTCTGACTCCGGAGTTGATCGAACAGATAAAACAGCAGGTGAAGTCGGAAGTTTCCGGCTCGCTGAAGACTGCGATCACTCAGGATATTGTCCGGGATATCATCAATACCCTGAGCAGTAAATTCCTGGGTGAAACTATCGCGGTTGCCGAAGCTGCCGAGCCGGTCAAAGCTCCTGCCGCCCCCGCTAAACCGAAAGTGACCGCGGCTGAACGCCTGTCCAAAGTTACGGCGTTCAAGCTGCCGGTGGACAAGGCCGAGGTTCCGGTCTGCACCGTAAAACTCGGGGCGACCAAAGCGGAAGGCGGTTCACGCGGCCGCACTTATCAGATCGGCGGCGCATCATGCATGCCGTTCCATTTCTGGGAAGGCGAAATGCCGAACCGTCCGCTGGTAGCCATGGAAGTATTCGATGTGGTCAATCCTAAATATCCGGAAGTGCTGCGCAAGATTTACGGAAACGTGCTGGAAAATCCGGCGGAGATGGCAAAATTATGCGTCAGCAAATACGGCGCGGATCTGATCAGCGTCAGGCTTGACGGCACCCATCCGGAAAAAGGCAACCGCACCCCTGAACAGGCGGTGGAACTGGTCAAGGCGGTTCTGAGCGCGGTTGACGTTCCGCTGATTATCACCGGACACAACAATTTTGAGCGCAACAACGAGGTCATGAAAGCCGTGGCCCAGGCCTGCGCCGGGGAAAACCTGCTGCTCAACTGGGTTGAACAGGATAACTACCGCACGATCGCCGGGGCGGCGATGGCTTACGGCCATACGATTGTGGCGCAAAGCCCGATTGACGTCAATATCGGCAAGCAGTTGAACATTCTGCTGGGCAACATGGACATCAAATGCGAACAGATCGTCATGGACCCGATGACCGGCGCGACCGGCTACGGGATTGAATATACCTACTCTGTAATGGAGCGCATCCGCCAGTCCGGACTGGGCGGCGACAAGATGCTGGCCCTGCCGATGATCGTATCGCCGGGCTATGAATGCGCCAAGGTCAAGGAGTTCAAGGCTGCCGAAAGCGACTTTCCGGAATGGGGCGATCTGGGCAAACGCGCGGCGGTCTGGGAACTGACCACTGCGGTCAGTCTGGTTTATGCCGGTGCCGATATCCTGATAATGTACCATCCGGAAGCCGCCGTGCAGACTAAGAAAATGATTTTCGAGCTGATGGATGGCAGGGTTACAAAGTAACTATAAAAGGAAAAGGATTGAAAAATGGCCAAATTAACTGGTATTCAAATACAGAAACTGCTGCCCAAAACTAATTGCAAGGAATGCGGTTCAAACACCTGTCTGGCATTTGCCATGAAACTGGCGGCCGGCAAAGCCGAACTTTCAGAATGCCCCTACGCTTCCGAAGAAGCTAAAGCGGTGCTGGGCGCTGCCAGCGAACCGCCGGTCAAGGGCGTCTATTTCGGCGCGGACAAACAAGTAAAAGTCGGAGAGGAAACCTGCCTTTACCGCCATGAAAAGACCTTTGTCAACCAGACGGTGTTCGCCATCAATATCAATGATGCCGATTCAGCGGAAGCCATAGAGCAGACCCTTGACAGCGTTGCGAAATACGAGCTTACCCGCGTCGGTGAAGTGCTGCGCGTGGAAATGCTCGCGATCACTCATAACGCTTCCGCACCGGAAGCGCTTGCCGCCACCGCAGAAAATGCGTGGAAGAAAACCGGACGTCCGCTAATCCTGTACAGCAGTGATGTTAAAGCGCTGGCCGCCGCCGCTGCCGCGGTTAAAGGCTCCAACAGCCTCATCGGCCCGGCCACGCCGGAAAATGCCGCTGAACTGGTCGAAATCGCCAAGGCCAATGCCCATGCACTGCTGGTAACCGCTCCGGACTTGAACGCGCTGGTCGCGCTTACTGGCAAGTTGAAAGAAGACGGGTTCAATGATCTGGTGCTCCAGTTCCAGGCCGGTTCACTGGCGGAACAGTTCCAGGTGAATTCGATTGCCCGTAAAGCCGCGCTGAAGACTGCCTGTAAACCGCTGGGCTACGCCAGCATCAATTTCATAAAATCCGGCGACGTTATGGAGTCTTCAGTGGCCGCGATTACCGGAATTACCAAATTCGGCGGGATTTGCGTGCTGCCCGAATTCAACAAGGCGCAGCTGGCCGGTTTGATGGCTTTGCGCCAGAATATCTATACCGACCCGCAGAAACCGATTCAGGTTGAACCGAAGCTCTATGCGATCGGCGAACCGACCAAAGATTCCCCTGTATTCGTCACCACCAACTTTTCGCTCACCTACTTTATTGTATCCGGCGAAATCGAGAACAGCGGCCTGAGCGCATGGCTGGTGATCCCTGAATGCGAAGGCATGAGCGTGCTGACCGCCTGGGCCGCCGGTAAATTCTCCGGCGCTTCGATCGGCAAATTCTGCAAGGAAATCGGACTGGATAATCAGGTTAATACCCGCGAGATCGTCATTCCCGGATATGTCGCCCAGATCAGCGGCGAACTTGAAGAAAATATGCCGGGCTGGAAAGTGATTGTCGGTACTCAGGAAGCAGGCGATATCGAAAGTTTTGTCAAAGCCAGATTCGCTCAGCATTTGAAGTAAATCTGCTCCGGCTGTAAAGTAGGGCGCAATACTCCGATACTATGTTTCGGAGATAACCTGAACGGTATTTTATTAGCTGGAGAGAATTTATATATGACAGATTTTGAGCGATTTTCAAAACAGATTGATTTTATTACCGAAATTGACAAATTGAAACAGGTTTTGCGTAATACGATTTTGCTGGATGCGTCACGCAGAGAAAACGATGTCGAACACTCCTGGCACATGGCTATGGCGGCATTAATACTCATGGAGTATTCTAATTTCAATTGTTTGGATATTGCAAAAGTTATAAAAATGGCATTAATTCACGATATAGTCGAGTTGGATGCCGGCGATGTTTCTGCCTATAGCGATATCAGTCGAGAAGTGATTAGCATGAAAGAAAAAAAAGCCGCCGACCGGATTTTTAATCTTTTGCCGCCGGATCAGGCTAAAGAGCAGAGAAGCATATGGAATGAATTTGAGGACGGCGTAACTCCCGAAGCTCAATTTGTTAGAACGCTGGACCGTTTTATGCCTATGTTGCATGATTACCGTACTAAATGTTTGCAGTGGCAAAAATCTGGAATAACTACTGCCGGACAAGTATTAGAAAGAAATAAGCAGATGGCAAACGGTTCTGAAGTTTTGTGGAATTATATTAAAAACTGTATTAAAGACGCAGTTGATAAAGGTTATTTGAAAGAGTAAAAAATGCCGGTAATTACATTTCAGCCATCAGGAAAGACCATTGAAGCCGCTCCCGGCTCCAACTTGCTGGAAATTGCCAGGAAGGCCGGGATTGACATTGACGCCCCTTGCGGCGGCAAAGGCACCTGCGGCAAATGTCTGGTCAGGATCGCTTCCGGCAATGTTGATTCCAGCAGCCTCGGCGTGTTGACGGCTGAAGAACTGGCCGACGGTTTCGTGCTGGCCTGTAAAACTAAAATTACCGGTTCGCCGCTTACGGTTGAAATCCCTGAACTGATTGCCCGCAAGGGCGGGAAGTTCACTTCCGCTGAAGAAGACGCCAGGCTGGTCCGGCAGGAACTTTTTCCCGGACACTGGCAGTACGACCCGCTCGCCGTTAAATGGATGGTTAAAGTAGCCGACCCTGAAATGGGCGACGGCCTGTCCGATCTTGACCGCCTGACCCGTGCCATCCAGCAGTTCTGGGGGCCCAAAAAAATTATCTATCCGCTGCCGGTGCTGCGGACCGTGGCCGACGCGATCCGCCAGGATGACGGCAATGTAACCGTGACGCTGGTCAGGGAATCGGAACAGTATCATGTAATCGGGATTGAAAGCGGCAACCGCACCCAGGACCATTACGGGATCGCCGTCGATATCGGCACGACCACCGTGGCGGTTCAACTGGTCTATCTGCCGGAGGCCAGAGCGGTCGGCACTTTGACGGACTACAACGAACAGATTGCCTGCGGCCTTGACGTTATCAGCCGCATCAATTACGCCGCCAAACCGGGTCATCTGAATGAACTTCGGGAAAAAGTGCTGCGGACGATCAACCGGCTGATTGAACGGCTGATTAAAATGTACGGCGTGGCCGTTGAAGATATCTGCAATGCGGTTATTTCCGGCAATACCACGATGAATCATCTGCTGCTGGGACTGAACCCGGAATATATCCGGCTTGAACCTTATACTCCCACGATCATGCAGTCGCCTTATCTTACCGCTGAAGAAGTCGGCATCAAAATAAACCCGCAATCCTGGGTCTATCTTTCACCCAATGTCGGCAGTTATGTCGGCGGCGATATTACCGCCGGAATTCTGTGCACTGAGCTGGTTGCCGGAAGTTCCGGCATGAGTTTGTTTATTGATATCGGCACCAACGGTGAAATTGTTATCGGCAACAGTGAGTTTATGATGACTTGCGCCTGCTCGGCGGGACCGGCTTTTGAAGGCGGCGGCATCAAATACGGCATGCGCGCCGCGCTCGGCGCGATTGAAGGCGTGGAAATAGATCCCGCAACCGGCACGGCAGGCTACCAGACTATCGGCGGCGTGAAACCCAAAGGTATCTGCGGTTCCGGGATGATCTCGCTTATCGCGAATCTGCTGCTGACCGGATGGATTGATCCTGCCGGCAAACTCAACCGCTCAAAGCCCTGCGATGTAATAAAAGTGGATGGACGTTTTGCCGCTTATGTGATAGTTCCGGCCTCGGAAGGCGAAAACGGTGTGGAAATCACCATCAGCGAAGTGGATTTTGAAAATATCATCCGCACCAAGGCCGCCATTTATTCGGCTTGCGCTCTGATTCTCAAACAGCTTGATATGACTTTCGGTGATTTGACCAATATCTATATCGCCGGCGGCTTCGGGCGTTTTCTTGATCTGGAAATGGCTATTGCCATCGGGCTGCTGCCGGATGTCGAGCGCGGCAAATTCAAATATATCGGCAATTCGTCGCTGACCGGCAGCCACATGGTGCTGGTATCCCAGGAATTCCGGGAACGGCAGCTGGAAGCCGCGTCGCGCATGACCTATATTGATCTGAGCAGCGATCCGCAATACATGAATCAATACACCAGCGCGTTGTTTCTGCCGCATACCGATATTGACCTGTTCCCCTCCGTGCGCGATAAAATGAGGAAGCAGTGAAGACAGAAGTCAGAGTCAGGAGTCAGGAGTCAGAATAAATCCTGAAGACTGAATAAGAACCTGGGAGCGCCGGTCGTCTGACCGGCATTAATTTAAAATATTACCGGAAGACAGAAGGATTCAGAATGAACTGCCGAGGGAGAATATCCAATGTCCAAGTTTGATCCAGTCCTTCCCCGGTTGGAAATTGAGTGTTGGATATTGGGTGTTGAAATGAGTTTATTTGGGTTTAGCTTGATAGGCGATGGAGGGTTATGCTCCGTCATAACCGGGTTCTCCGGATTCAAGATTGAGTGCCGGGGGTGCGATATATTCAAAATAAAGGTACAGGAGTCAGAATAAATACTGAAGACTGAAAACTGAATGGAACAGCCAGAATGACGCAGAATAATAACAAAAAAAGTTAAAGAATAAAACTGGAAAAGAGAGATCAAAAGCAGTATGAATAGATGAAAACAGACTGTAATAAATTTGCAGGATTTAAGAATTATGGTTCTATTCTGACTCCTGAATTCTGATTTTACGTTTTCATTCTGACTCCTGACTCCTTCTATGAGTTCTTTTGTCAAGTCTGATTCGCTATTTACCTGTTTTTTTTCTGCTTTTTTCTTAAAAACTTCCTTTTAAGAGTAAAAGCTCCGCTATCATCTTCCAACAATGATTTTTCTA
>CAIPAT010000076.1 GCA_903863035.1 uncultured Lentisphaeria bacterium | reverse complement strand
GCGAATGCTAAACGAAGAAGAACAGGGGGAAAGCCGTGTGAGGGAAAACCGCACGCACGGTTTGGTCGATGAGGCAGAACCGATAAGTCGCAACTCGTTGATGCTTAGAGGTTTTACTTTAATCGAACTCCTCGTGGTGATAGCTATCATAGCAATTCTTGCAGGAATGCTGCTGCCGGCGCTGAATAAAGCCAGGGAAAAAGCAAAACTAACCGCTTGCACATCAAACCTGAAACAGTTGGGAATTGCCACGGCAATGTATACTAATGATAACCAAAGCTGGCTTCCGACAGGAGTATCAGCGTCAGGTTATATGTGGTATCGTGAGTTTGATCCATATATAAAAGTATACAATGCTCCGAAAATTGCAGCAAATTATCCGTCCCCCAAGCCAAGTGCTTATAATTGTCCTTCCGCTACTGCATCCGGTAGTGGACGGGGAAGTATAAGTGGCTGGCTGCCGGAAGATTACGGACAGCCTCTAATGGGCTATTCTTACAATCGTCAATGCGTTAAACTCAAAACAAATTTGGTGGGCAATGTTTCAAAACTAAACTTACTTGCGGAAGGAAATATCTCAAACTATGATCAGTGGACACTTGCGGATATCACGCCAGTCGCAACCAGTAGAGTAGCCTATCGCCACAGCAAAACTATAAATGAGTTGATGGTTGGGGGGAATGTTAATAATACAAAGTTAATTGGACAGTGGATATATTATAAAAAATAATGGAAACTACAAATAAAGAATCTCCTCCCGTCCATCCTGTCACCGGGCAGAGTCCCGATGTATTACGGACGGACTCCCACGCCCCGTGGGGGCCGGAGATTCGAAAACAAAAACTAATACAAAAAATCAACGCCACCCCAGAGGGTCGGGGAATTTACATAATGAAGATTAAAAATTATTTCTTGAAAAAATATTTCTTGATATTTCTGCTACTAATAACGAGCATAACAAACGCAAGTGAAAATATCATTTCTTTAGAAAATGAAAAAGAGTTAGGTTATTTTATTGCAGGTAAAAATACTATCAAAGAAATAAGCGCCGAAAACCCCGCAAATGGCAAATACAGCCTGAAAGTTTCATACGGAAAGTTTGTAGAAGGAAAAACTACCCCTTACCCCGGAATTACTCTTTATATTTTAAAAGCAGGACTCTCCAATGATTGGTCCCAATATAACGGTTTTAGCTTCAGTGTTTATAACCCAATGGATTTTGATGTTACACTAGGATTAAATGTCTGGGACGAAAATAGCAAGGGAACATGTCCTACAGTGTATCAGAAAAATGGCTGTATACTTAAAGCTAAAAAGATGAACCGGCTAACAATAAAACTCAATGGATTGGAAGAAAGGATTTGCAGGGATAGGGTTCGCAGCATAGATTTTATGTTGGTAAAACCTGCTGAAGAAACAATTCTATATTTTGATGAATTTACATTGGAAAAATCTTTAAACGCTGAAATCTCAAATGATATCAAATCTGTTCCCGAAATAATAAGAAACTATCGTTTGGTCAATGGGAAATTGTATTATCCGGAATCGCCACAGCCATTTCCGTTTATAGTACGCTATCTGCCTAGTTATAATACCGTATGGATATCTGAGGCTGATATCAGCAAACATCCCCAAAGGGAATTTATAAAATACCTGAACGTCCAACTGAAGAACAAAGCAGATGGGAAAATTATACTGCAACAGAAAATTCCTTTTACTATGGGAAAAATAAATGATTTTGCGATTAGAGATGCGGATTTAAGTGGAGGGGTTTTTCAAGTTATTGGGCAATTGCTTGATAGCGAAAAGAAAATAATAGACACGACAATAGGTGTAACACAGTTACAGATTGATGATCTGACCACCGGCAGATACGCAAGTCCCCATTCTGGAAAAGTCATGAATGAGCATCTAAGCAATTGGGTAGCTCCATTTGATTTAGTTATCAGCGAATTTACGAAAATTAAATATCCATTTTTAAACACCAGTCTAGGCAAGAAACGTTTCGTTCTACCGCCTTTCGAGCCAGTCAGATTGGAAAATAAAATTGTTTATGTATGGGGTAGGGAATATCAACTAAATGATTTGGGTCTTCCTGAGCAAGTAATAGCGAGACAAGTAGAGCCTACAGTCGGAAATGAATACGAGCCATTATTATCTTCCGGCAGTAACCTGCTTTTACAATTTAATAATTTAGAAGAACAATTTAAGGCGACTGCCCCACTCAAGGTTATTGAAACAGCAGATGATCAAGTGACAGTGGCCGGGGAAGGCCGAGCCGGAGATGTGAAAATATTTATAACCAATACTATCCAGGCTGATGGACTGATGAAATTTGACATGACTATAGTTCCTGAAAAGAAAACTACAGTTAAAACTATCTGTCTAGACATTTTTCTTAAAGCTGACCAATCTACTCTGATGCATTACCTCAGCGATAATGTATATCCCAAAATTTATGATGGGAAAGAAAAAAAAATGGGTGGACATGCGGGTTTTACGCCACGTCGAAAAAGTGACTCTGGGGTGGTCTGGAACAGCAGCGAGGTGGATCGCATTGGAAAAGTCAAGGGTTCTTTTATCCCAATGATCTGGCTGGGCAATGAAGATCGGGGGTTTTGCTGGTTTGCTGATTCGGATAGGGGTTGGATCCTGGATGATAGAAAAGCTGCTCTAGAACTTATTCGTAATAACGATACGGTAGTTCTGAAGGTGAAATTTGTCAACAAGGATACAGTGCTGGAACAACCTGCAAAGATCGTTTTCGGGCTTTTGGCAACTCCTGTCAAGCCATTGCCATTGCATTGGAGGGGATGGATTTTCCCTCGCTGGTCATTTATGGACTGGGATTTGTACAAGTCACTCGGATCGCTTCGGAAAATTGTTGAAATTGGCGCTGGGGATCCTAAATTCCACTCGGGAATGATGAGTCCTTTGGCTGGCAATTGGCAGAAGACAAAAGAACAATATAAGGATATTCGACATAAGCTGGGAACGCAAAATACATTTATGGAATATTGGTGCAGCGATATACAGACGTTGGATGCCGGGGAGTTAATGGATTATTTTGGCGAGTGGATCAGGAAAAAACCAAGAGCAATAGTATACAGTAACTATCCAGGACAAAGCCGTGATGGATGTACGGCGGTTCTTGTTGAAAGAAGTTCGCCAAGTTTTCAGGATTACAAAATATGGTGTCTCAATAAAAAATTAAAGGAAGTCGGACTATTTGCTTATTATGAAGATAATTCGCAGCAATATTTATCCGACAACAAGGCCTTGGGCATGGGGTATGTACGTAATGATGGGAGTTGTCAGCCAGAGTTTGATATTTTTGCATATCATGATTATATCAAACGTGTAGCCATGGTTTATCATGAAAACGGTTTTGAGAATTTAGGATCAGTCCACAAAAGCGTCAGCATGATGATACCTGCCTACACTTATGCAGCTGTTGCAATTGACGGCGAACAACCTTCGCGGAATGTTCTCACGCCAGACAAAGATTATATTGATCTTTGGCCTGACCTTGAATATATACGTGCTCATATTATGGGCCGCCAATATGGTATTGTCAGTCTTTTCATGTCTCATATATTAATCAAAGAAGATCCAGATGGAAAACAGACAAGGGCACTAATGGCTTTGATGCTTCCGCATGACGTATCTATCTGGGATGGCTCAATGCCAAACAGATCACCTCTACGAAAATGGCATGAGATACAAAATAAATTTGGGTTCGGAAATGAGAATACCAGGATATATCCATATTGGTCGAATAGTAAATACCAACCTATAAAAACAGATTCCCAGGATATTCTCACTACTGTATGGCAGACGAATAAAAAATTATTGATTGTTTTGTCCAATCTCAAGAATGAAGCCAGCGTGAATGCGACTGTTGACTTCGAAAAACTTGGGTATGATCCGGACACGCTGATAATCAAAGATGTCAAAGATGCCGAAACTGATGAAAAAATCGACTACAATAAATCTTTGAATATAAAAATCCGCAGGCATGATTATAAGATTATTTGGATGGAAATGCAATAGGTTTAAAGCTTAAGAAACTAAGATATTAAAATTTGTAAAAATATCTCTGACAAAACAAAATAAAAGGAAGATGAGATGTCGCATATGAACAATTCAACATTAAAAATCACCGGAACATTTATTGATGAAGTCAGCCATGATATTCCTTCGTGGAATTGGGGAGAGGATGAATGGGATAAAGATTTCGCCGCGATGAAGGCGATAGGGATTGACACGGTTGTCATGATTCGCTGCGGGTCGGAAAGATGGAGCGCATATCCGTCCAAAGTATTGGAAAAATATGAAAATGCGTACCGGCCGCCGGATGATTTGATCGCCCTCTATCTCCGGCTCGCGGAAAAATATGACATGAAATTTTTCTGCGGAACATACCACGCCAACCGGGACTGGTTAAGCGCAGCTTACGATGTGACAAAAGAAACAGACTTAATGAACAGGGTTTGTGATGAGATATGGACAAATTACGGAAACAGCCCGGCGTTTGGCGGCTGGTACTTGTCACAGGAAATAGCCGGACGATGTTCATTTAATGTTGTCAAGTGTTTTCAAATTGTAGGGAAACACTGTAAGCAGATATCGAACGGCCTTCCAACTTTTATTTCTCCCGGGATTGAGGGGGCAAATGCCGGATCCAGGCGGAATTTGCCTAAAGGCCAGCGCAAAAAACTTTCTGTCACCCTTGATGAACATTATTCCGACTGGGATTGGATTATGGGGGAAATTAAGGGCGCGGTGGATATTGTATCGTTCCAGAATGCCCATGTCACCTTTGAAGAAATGCCTGATTTTATGGCAATCAATAAAGCGTTAGCCGACAAGCATGGACTGACGAGCTGGACCAATCTGGAATCTTTTGATATTTGTACAGCAAGTCTTCCGCCCATAAAATGGCAGCAGATGCTTATGAAAATGGAATTTGCACAAAACGCCGGTTTTGAAAAGGCAATAACTTTTGAGTTCCCGCATTTCATGAGCCCTAATTCTTGTTACCCGCAGGCGGGAAATCTTTACAAAAGGTATTGTGAACATATGGGGATTAAAATATGAAGATTGAAGTTAAAGGGGACAACCCGGTTGCAGTGACATTTAACAATGCCGGAAATATTGAGCACGTATTCTGCGGCACACATTGCTGGAACGGCTATTCCGGCGGATTGACGGTTATTGATGACCTTCGGGGAAAGATTTTTCACGCTACTGAGTCCGAAACCATATTGGTTGAAAAAACGGAGTCAAAGTTAGTATTTGAAAAACGCTGGAATGATAGCGAATTTGTTTTGCATGAAATCTGGACAGTATGCAATGATTGTTTGTCGTGGCGCGTTGAGGCGGGCCTGAAGCCAGGCTTCCAGGAGCGTTCAATTCAGCTCCGGCAGCTTTTCCCATATCCATATCCCGCGTATAAACTGAAGGTATGGGCGGCGCATGAGCGCTTCCCTTGTCAACTGGAAGACCTTGGCGGTCTGCATTTGTATTACGGTGATGCCTGTTACGGGACTTTAATCCCGGCGATAACGATTTATGACGAACAAAAAAATATCGGCATTACCCTGGCCAAGCCGTTCGGTTTGAAAACAGCCAGGCTGGCATTTCATTTCAAAGATTATCATTCCGATGGCGTGGACGCGGAAACGTCCTGCCTGTATCTTCGCAAGGATCAGCCGGTTGTGGCGGAATTATTGATCCGTGCTCATGAAGGATGCTGGCGGCCCGGACTGGGCTGGCTCTACAATAAGTATCCTGAATATTTTGATCCGCCGAATCCGCATGTTCATGAGCTGGAAGGCGGTTTTATGCTGACTAATCCATATACCGAAGACAGCTACATTAAAGAGGTTGGGAAATATAAGGTAAAATGGGCGGAAATACACAACCATTTTCCAATGTATGGCAATTATGCTCCGGACGAAGAGGAATGGGATAGTGTCATAGTTCATGACTATCCGGAACTGCCTCCTGCGACAGTAAAACTGTCCCGTGATAAAATAAATAAGCATATAAAGAGTTTGCACCACAACAATATTAAAGGACTGCTTTATTTTCAATGTACAGGAGATTCATATATCCCGTATGCAGAGCAGAAATTTCCGGATTCAATTGCACGTGACAGCATAGGGAATATCGTTCCGACATGGAAAGAGTGTTGTTTTTTAAATGCTTCGCCCGGGACTTCTTTCCACACGCATATTAATGAGCAGATAGATAAATTTATCGCTGATTATCCTGAAATTGACGGAGTCTTCCTGGATCAGGTGTGTTATCAGATGCTTGATACGGCTCATCAGGACGGCATCACTGCCGATAATAATAAGCCCGCAGCCATGTTTGGCTATTCCTATGAAAATACCCTGAAAAAGCTTTCCGGAATCATTCATTCCCAGGGGAAAATAATATGGGGCAATGGCCCTTTTGATATTGAGGTTCAAAAAGACATCGACGGGATTATGGCAGAGGGAAGCAGCGGTATATCTGAAACGTATAAATACTTGTGCATTTCCAAGCCGTTGCTGGTCCATACTTATCCGGATTCACCTGAAAAGGTGGAAAAAATGTTCAAATATTGCTTGCTGAGCGGGGGATCTTATTCCATCGGGGCATCGTCCAAGCTGCCGGTTCCGCTGCCGATCGACTCAAAGACCAGGCAGTTGTTTGATGAGTGTATCCCGCTAGTGGAGCAAATCCTTGGGCGCAAATGGCTGCTGGAACCTGCTCCTTTAGAACTTCCGGCTGGATATGCCGGCAATATTTTCACAGGTAAAGATAAGAAATCATTAATCGTAACGCTGATAAGTTTAAATGCGAGTCTACTGCCGGATGAAAAAATAATTGAAAAAAATATCAAAGTTAAAATTAAAATTAAAAACCCGGAGCTTTTCTGCCGAGCAAACACTCTTTCCACTCACAGGAAAGAACCGCTGAACACTGAATTTATAAACGAAAAAGGAATACTGAATATTACATTACCGGAACATTCAGTCATGTCTGTGATTATTGTCAAATAAACGCTAAGGATAAAATAATCGATGAAAAAAGTTAAACTGTATCGAGGAACTATTGTTATACCGACCTATGAGACAGGGCCGGCGGATGCTGAACCTCCTTTGATTAAAGAATTTACCCCGCGCGGAGCGCCGATATATCCGTATAAAACACAGGAAACGCTTTCAAGCGGGAAACATGACCGTGTCTATCAATCGGTATTGCTTGAAAATGAATATATCAAATTGACTTTCCTGCCGGAATTGAACGGACGTCTTTATTCGGCCTTTGACAAAGTAAATGAAAATGAGCTTTTTTATGCTAATCCGGTAATCAAACCGGGACTGTTTGCGGTAAGGGGCGCATGGCCGGCCGTTGGAGTGGAATTCAATTTCCCCAACAGCCATACAACGACTACACTGGAGGAAATAACTTGCACAACCAGAGAATATGAAGATGGCTCCGCTTCAGTAATTGTCGGGGATATTGAATGTACTTGCCGGATGGGCTGGAGCGTGGAAATAAAATTAAATCCGGAATCCAATGCCATCGAAATGGAATCTAAACTTTACAACCCCACTGATTTTTCCCAACGTTATTATTACTGGATAAATGCAGCCTGCCCGGTGTTTGGTGATACTGAATTTATTTATCCGCCATCAACTAAACGTCTTTTGACGCATCCGCCGATGGACGCGTCACGTCTGGCATTTCTTGATTGGCCGGAACACGAAGGCTGCAAAATCAATTTTTTCAAAAATATCCGACAGCATTTTCCGGTATTTGCCGAAAAGATGGAGGAAGATTTTTATGGAATTTATCACCACAATAAGAATTATGGATTAGTCCATGTAGCAGATCATGCGCTGGTTCGTGGACGTAAGCTCTGGATGTTCGGCAATGCCCGCGATGGGAAAATTTTCATCGATTTGCTTTCAGATGAAAGCGCGGATTATTGCGAAATGCAGACCGGACCGTTTACGCTTCAGTCAGATTACCGCCTGCTGCATCCCGGCCGGATGTATGTGCAGCACGATTACTGGCTGCCGGCGGCTAATACTGGAGGATTCAATCATGCCTGCCGGGAATTTGTCGTAAAAGTTGATATCATTAATGAAAAAGCCGTAATAGCGCTTTGTTCAACGGTTAAACTTAAAGATGCGCAGGCGGTGGTGAAAGTCCAGGACCGCATCGTCGATACATTCAAATTCAACGCGGAACCTGGAATCAGCATCTCTATGGAACTGGTTTATTCCGGAAACAGCGAGATTCAGTTTATTGACAATTCAGGACAGGTATTGTCTGTCTGCAAACCGGTAGAACATTCAAATAATCCTGAAGTACTGGAACATAGCGCGGTTTGCGCAGGCAATGATTTTCTGCGGGGAAAATATCTTGAAGAACAAGGAGCCGGTACAATGGCCGAGAAGGTCTATGAAAATGCGCCCCCGGATGATATGCAATCAAAATTAGCCGCGGCGAGACTTGCATGTGGTAACGGGCAGATTGACAAAGCTGACAAATTATTATGCGAACTGCTAAGTATTGACCGCAACAATGCCGAAGCTCTGCTGCTTTGGGGAAATATCAATCTTGGTAAAGAACATTTCAAAGCAGCAGATAAGGCATATTCAAAGGCTGCTGACGACAATCGCTTCCGGGACAGGGCGTTACTCTGTCTTGCGCGTTTAGCGATTGTCCGGAGGCAATATCGGAGAGCGTACTCTATTCTTCAGGAATTAATCAAATATGGCAGTCGTGAATCAAACATATATGCATTGGAGGCGTTATGTTTGCGTAAACTTAATTTAAATAATAATTCCAGTCTTCAAAACGCTGAAAACATATTTTTTATTACCCCTTTGCTGATCGGGGAAAAATACTTTGCCGCCGAAAATTCCAGTTATGAACGGCAATTGGTGTTTGAGGCCGTTTGTGAGTATATAAAGCTTACACACTTTGGTGATGCCATACGGTTATTGAATATTGCAGCTGGCAGTGACGGCGCCTTGTCAAAATACTTTTCAGCATGGTTAACCCACCGTACAGGTAATGAAAATGAAGCACGGACTAAACTTGAGTCAGCCAGACATGATGAGTGGGGGGACTGGTTTGCTTTCCGGAATGAAACAGAGCCGGTATTGCGGTATGCTGTACAGGTCAATTCAGATGATGATACAGCTAATTATCAGCTTGGCTGCCTGTTGGCTTATAAGAACAGATGGGATGAAGCCGTTCCGTTCTGGGAAAGAGTGAAAGGCTCTGAACTCAGCAATGCCTTGCGCAACCAGGCCCTGTATTATTGGCGTATTAAACACGATTATGATCTGGCAGCAAAATATTTTGAACTGGCCATGGAAAATACTTGCGGCAGCCGGACATTGATCGAAGCTGAGACATTTTTTGAAGAAACAGGGGCCGCTTCCAAACTTATTGCAATATTTGACAGGAACAAACAGCTTGTTGAACAGGACAGCCGGGTAAAATTATCATTTGTAAAGGCTTTGCTGGCAAATGATAAAGCTCAGGAAGCCTGTGATATTATGGTTAACAGTAATTTTTCTCTTTGTGAAGGGAAAATGCTTTCTCGCGAATTATATGAAAAAAGCTATAATATTCTGGCTGAAAAGGCATTGATGAAACATGATTTTTCAAGCGCGGCGGAATACTACTTAAGCGCGTCCGGATATCCTGAAAATATCGGGATTGGTAAACCCTCAGGGAATAAAGAAGCGGAATGGTACTTCAAGGCGGGCGAAGCTTATACTCAAGCCGGCATGAATCAAAAAGCATCGGATTGCTATACGCTTGGAGCAGAAAAGGGGATTTTTCTGGACATTCCATTTTTTCCCCTGAAAACATTTGTATGGGAAACCGGATGGGAGAAAATTGATCTCCGGTATTGGAAAAATTTACTCTATCGGGCTTACTCTCTTCAAAAGATAAACAAGCAAAAAGAAGCATCTGAAATTCTCTTAAAAATTGAAAGATATCTGAATTTTTTAAAGGAAACAGAACGGAGAGATTATCCTGAAGCAATCCACATCAACAAGTAAATTTAGTAGGGCTTGAGTAAAAAATGCGATGAACGGTTCCGGCGGACTTTGACAGATGCCAGGAAGGCTACCATGATTAACCAGTTCCACTGTCACCCAATCGCATCCCCTGTTGCAAACTGTCACGCTTAGCCAGTTTTTAAAATTATTTTCGGCATGTTACAAAAGGTAGTTGACTCTTTTATGTCATAACGCTCTGATAAAATAAAGTAAAACAAGCTCCGGCGGAGCGATACATATTGTAGCACCGGACTTTAGTCCGGTGACTTTAGTTTGGCCTTTCCGCAATGCTATCGTATAATGTATATTGCACCATTTCAGCTCACCTTCTAGCGGTAAAAACAGCCATCTTTATATCCGGCAGGAATAAAAACGGCTTTAGGGTTTGAGCCCGGTATTCCTTGAAGCCATCAAAATTAAGATTGCACGAAAGACCTGATATTTCCTGCCTCATTATGGATAAGTAATGGTTAGTTGAAGGACGGAATGGCGGCGCTGATTTTTGCCACTTCGGCCTGATGATTTGTCCGTTCTCTTTTCCGGTTGCGCGTCCGGCCAGCAATAACAAGGCATAAGAGCACGCAGCGAATGGCGTCCATGTTTCAACAGCTTCGGGCGTCCTGATCATTGCATCATCCAGTCCGAGAATATTTTTTTCATCGCGAAAATTGAGTTCTATCTCCCATCGCCACAAGTACCATTGGAGGATTTTGTCAGCGTCGAGATTATGGTCGGTGGAAATAATATATGCCGGATCGCGATACATTAATTTGCTCTTTGAGTTCAAGCGGTAACGCAATGGCTGCACAATGATTAGTTTTAAATCATTTGTTCCGGCAAGTTGCGATCTTATAAGCGGAATAATTTTTATCTTAAACGTATGTTCTTTATCGCCGGTAACGGCTTTTACCTCCTGCCATGGAACCGCATCATCCAGTCGCATGGCTTCCGGCGTCGGCAGTTGTTCGCCGTAAATGCGTTTACGTCCGCGTCCGTCAGTGTCGTCCGGTAATAAAAATAGCTTGGCATCCTTGCGTACTCTGCCGATAAAAGTAGTATTAGCCGGAAGACTGCGGCAGATTGTACGGTTGGTATAGCCGCCGTCACCGCTGATTATCAGTTTGCGGCTGGCGGGAACCCGGTTTCTCAATTGGGTTATTCTTGCTACCGCCTGGACAGTTATAGACATTGCTTTCTGTTGTTTTCTGTATTCCTGAAGCTCATCGGCATTGGCTTTTTTCCCGGGCTTGGCGGCGGCGGGGCAGTGATGAAAATCAACCGGGATTGCCCGGCATCGACCATCAGGTTCCGGCAATGCCGCCGATATCTGCAACCAGCGCTGAGCCCATACGAAATTGGTGGTGAACTTTGGCCCCAGCGGATCGCGTTTCCATGAGGTGCCGTGTACCTTCTTCCCTGTTTTACGCAATATGGTATCATCTAAAGCCGCAACAAACGGAGCCCCCGGCGGCAGCGCATCCATTACCGCTCTTAACGGCACATTGAACAACTTTCCGACATCAAGCCGCTGCCGCTCGAACAAGCGATAAGCCGCGCTCCAGTCGGCATCCTGCCGTCCGGCAGAGGTAAGCGCTCCGGCAATTGTGTGCCTGCCGAAATTAATCAAATTGCTCAGCGCCAGTTGCCCGGCCTTCTCCCAGCATCGCCGCTGGGAAAAAGCCGGACGGCACTCAAGCCACAAACGATGAAATGCTTCAATCAATTTTTCTTCTTTTTTTTTACTGCTGTTCGCTTCGCGGCATTAGGACGGGTCAGAATCAATGTTCCGTCTTCTGCAATAACCCATTCAACCTCTTCGCTTTGCTCGAACTCCAGCGCATGGGCCAGTGCCATAGGGAAATTGATGTACCACTGTTCGCTGGTTTTGCGCTTGATTGACTGCACCTTGGTTTTGTAACCCATTTTATCACCTCCTGATTAAAAAAATGTATATCTAGTTAATAGACTAGATATAAGTGAAAAAGTCAAGCGTAATTTGAAAAATATTTGAAAAAAAGTTCTATCTAGTTATTTCAAGCGGAAAGGCCAAACTAAAGGCACCGGACTTTAGTCCGGTGAATAATGATAATTAAAATTTGGAGTTCCGTCGGAACGAAACATATAATGATTGATATGATTCGAGCCTACGGCTCTCAAAATGTGCGGGGGGCGGACGGATTAAAGTCCCTACAACATGATTCGAGCCTGCGGCTCTCAATGGATGCGTCTCAAAAAAGTGTCAACTATCTTTAACCATTATTTGAAACATGCCTTATTTTCATTATTTTTTGCTGCTCTTTTAATTTTGGGTATTGCTTTTTTATTGACGATACGTTATAATAGTTTTATGAAAATATTTCCATAAAGCTAAATGTTTGGCGTAAAGTGTTTCATAAAAGGATCAATTGATGAAACGTTCCAATATAACCGAATTGGCGCACAAGGCTAATGTGTCAGTGGCGACCGTTTCCAGGGCCATGAACAATCATCCTTATGTTAAGAAGCCTGTTTTATGTCAATGATTACAATGACAATCTGCCGGTTGGGCAAACATATGGTACAACGCCGGTTGTATATTGGAACCGAGCAGCAAAAGGCGAGGGATTTCTGCAGCCTTATCTTAAAACGGTTGCCGCCGGCACGAACCTATATTATGGCGGTTTGTCCACAACCGGGCGCGGTCCGATGAGTTGTCCTTCTCAGGCGGCGGTTTCTGCAACGAGGATTTTCACTTACGGTTATAACAGTATAATCGGGAACTCCGGCGGCGGCGCGGTCTATGCCAAGAATATATTGCGAAAAGTAACCGCGTTCAAAAGAGCATCAGAAACTTGTCTGGTGGTTGACGGCATAAGCACTGTAAACGGACCGTATGCGGATACGTCGCTGCAAACCGGCAACTACCCGGTCGGCTATCGTCATGGCGGCGGCGGCAATGTATTTAAAAACAGCGCCAATGTAGTCTTTGTGGATGGACACGTTGAAGGTCGAAGATTTGGCACGATTCCGGATGAATATTCTCCGGGATATACAAATTCGCTGACCAAATCCTATTTCTGGAGCCCGTTCTCAAAAGACCCGTCCACAATTCAATAAAGCCGATAAACTACCTGAATAAACTATAAACTTGAGGTTTTGATGAAAAAGGTATACTCGTTACTGCTGGGTGGATTTTGCACTTTCATAATAATCGGCAATGCCGCCGCTCAAGCTCCAAATACTTCTGCCGGAGACAATATTGCTGCCGGTAAATTTGATGCGGGCGGGGTTAGTGTTGATCTTGCCCGATCCCGGTCTGAACAAGCTGCGCAGCAAGGGGAAAACCTGCTGAAATTCAGTGATTTTGAAGACGTTAAAGTGGATTTGAAGCAGTCGCCGGTTAATAACTGGGCAGGAGCTTTTTATGTTCATCAGAAAGACGGCGATGCATTGAAAGCAAAAATGCTGCCGCTGATAAAACAGAAAATCATTACTGACAATCCGGCATCCGGAACCCGCTGCGCGGTTCTGATTACACCGCCTGCCGTAAACGAATTCCGCGACGACAAAGGCAAGCCGGAGATTTCCAACCGGATTAACCAGAGTATTACTTTGCCGGGAAATACAGGGCCGCTCAAGTATCAGTTAACTTTCAAGTCAAGGGGTAAATATGAAACCTCTCCCGGTTTAAACAGTCTTCGTGCATTTGCAATGTTTTACGACAATACAGACCGGTCAAAAGGCAAGCAACTGGGAGAAATAGTGGAAGTCGGATTTACCCTGAAACCGGACTGGCAGAGCAATTCGATTAATTTTGTCGCTCCAGCCGGAACCCGTTTGATATTTATTTCACTGGCACTTTACGGTTGCGGCGAGGCCTTTCTGGATGATGTTGAAGTCCGGCCGGCGCAGATGGAGGATGGCGTTACCGTCAAGCTCATTCCGTTCGCTTTTCTGGATAGTACTTTCTGTTTAGGGTCAAATCAGCCGGGAACACTGGTGTTCGCTTTGCGCAATGAAAACGCGAAGAAGCCGGACCGTCCGGCGCTGTATTTGAAAGTTCCGGATAAATTTAAATTAGTTGATGTCCGCAATATACTTAAAATTGGCGAAATTAAAAAAGACGATGACGGAAATGTCACTTACAAAATTGATCTCAGCGCGCTTAAGAATGACATCAGTAAAGACTCTTACAATTCTTATAATACTGCATCGGTAATGCTGAAGACAGATTCAGAGGCAGGTGAAAAGCTTTATCCGGCGGAATACTGGGTGGAGGACGGCAGTTATCGCAGCACACCTGAAAAACTTAATCTCAAAGTAATTCCGGCATCATCCGGTAATGTCCCCAAAATATTCCGCTCTGCGGCAATGCTATCCCGGGAAAGTGATTTTTCAGAGGCTGGCGCAAAAGATTTTCTCTCTTTCTACATTGGTAACGGCTTTAACAGTGTTCATGGCGTTTCATCCAGGGTATTGGTGGATGAATTTAAGAAAGCTGGAATTCCCCGTTATATTCAACCGTCCTATTTGCAGGATGGCTACCGGATAGGCGAGGCCAAAAAAAGTGAAGATGCGCTGTTTCGTCTGGCTGACGGCGCGCCTTATAATAAACCGGTGGAAGCAATCTGTCCGGTGGAAGTATATAAGCAGGGACCGTACTATAAAGAGCATGTTGTCAGTATGCTGGAAAAATTTCTGATCAGCAAGGATACCGCCGACAATATCATGACGAACTGGGAACTGTACATGTATGACTTCAAAGGCTGTTTCTGCCCCCGCTGCAAAGCGGAGTTCATCCAATACAGTAAATTGCCGCCGGAAGAAGTGGAAAAGAAGTGGCCGGCATCAATTATTACGTCTTATCGTGACACATGGATTAAATTCCGCAGCTGGCAGCATGCCATGATGATGGAGACTTTTGAAAAAACTATTAACGAACTGGGCAGAAAAGCAGGCAAAGATTCTCACTTTATGCCGGAGCTGGCCTGGAGCCATTTTATTGAAAAATCCAACAGTGAAAGCGGGCAATACAATCCGGCTGACTTCCTGACTAAGTTGCCGTGGCTCGAAGTATGGGGACCGTATATTTTCCAGCCGTTCAACAAACCTTATGAATATTACACCGGCATCCATCTGATTACATTCATCGCGGCACGCGATATCAAGAAATTTATAGCGGACAGAGTTCCTGACCAGACACAACGGCCCAAATTGATTGCCATGCCGCACGGCTATCAGCTCAATGACTGGGTCACTGAGCCTGAAGCGCTGGGTTTCGAATATCTGTGCTTTTTCCTGAACGGATGGGAAGGCGTATTCGCCTATTATTTCCCGCGAGGTTATGATCAGCGCTACTGGCGGGAACTGGCCGTGGCAAATTCCATGATTGCAGAGTATGAAAATTATGTATTTAAAGGCAAACGTAACTTCTCTGCCATGGCTGCCGCGGCAAGTCCATTACCGCCGACTAACTTTCCTGAATCATGGATTGAGGGTGGTAATTTTGTTCAGAAGCTTCCTGATCTGGTCAATGCTTCACTGCTGCAATGCGTCAGTTATGAACTGGACAATCGCATAATGATCGCTGCCGGTAATTTCTGGATGAAGGGAGAAATTTTCTTCAACCTGAAAATCGGCGCTTTAGACAATGGCCGGAAGTATGTTTTGACTCAGCCGGATAAAAAAATCTGTTACGCCAGTGCAAATGGCGATATCGCGCTGACCGCAGCCGAACTGCAAAAAGGCATGCTGCTGCATGTCGGGGCATTGCGCTGGAATTTCTATGTGCTGGAAAATTACGAAGCCGGAAAAAGCTATGGCGAGATTATTACTCCGGCGATCATGAATAAAGTTATGAATGAACGCCTGCCGGCGATGGTCAAAGCGATTCAGCGGGAGCGGGAACTTGTTTCCGCCAAACAGGTGCAGACGGCAAAAGAACTGGGGATGCCGGATTATTCCGGAATCAAGGAAATAAGCAACGCCAGGGTTTCCTGCTATAAAAAAACTGTTGCCGGTAAAACTGTGGTTGAATTTAAAACCGGAGATATGACACTTACTATTGATCCGGCGACAGGCGGCAGATTAATGAGCTGGGCTAACGGCAGGGATGAATTAGTCAGTCAGGATGAAAAGAACGGATTGGCGGTGGATGCTTTCTGGTGGCCGGACAAAGCTGTCTGCTCCATCAACACCCCGTATAAAGTGACCGGCCAGTCTAAAACCGGCAACGGTTTGAGTATTACGCTGGAAAGAGAAATTACAGCCGCGGACAATCATTATTTGTCCGGAATTATAATCCGCAAAACTTACAACATCGTATTCAATGGATTCAGCCTTACTTCGGAAGTAGTAAATCAGACGAAAAAAGAGATAAGCTTTTCTTTCCGCTGGCACAATATGCCGGGATTGTTTGAGATCAGGAACGGGGCGGGCGGCCAGGCCGCAATGCTGAACGGAGATAAACCGGAGATTTTTCCACGGTTGTTTATTTGCAAACTCTACCGGTTTGCAGCCAGTCCGGTTAAAGACCTGGAAAGCGCGTTCAATATGCAAAGCGTATCGGCCGTAACCAGTCCGAAGACAGTATTTACCGCACCCTGGAGTCAAACCGTGCTTAGCGCTGAAGTTGATCCGGCTAAAGACCTGTATTGCTTGATCTTCTGGGATTCCGGCAAGCAGAAAGCCTCAACGTTCGAGCCGGTTTTTGGCAAGGTTAAACTGGCATCGGGGCAATCATGGTCAGCAAACATTAAATGGACGGTCAAATAAACTTTATGAAAAAGCCTGATACTATGATTAAAAAAGAGTACTATAAATATCACTATTCTGAAGACTTCGAGCAGTTCAGGATACATTTGGCGAAAGACAGGAATTTTTATTACTGGTTCACCCCGTTATGCCGGGTGGATGTTATCAATGCGGTTGATAAAACTATTGGAACGCCGACCATAAAAAAGCTGGAGGACGGGAACGGAAATACCATTTTTGAAATAGATTTCAAAAGCACGGTCTGGCAGGAGAAAAAAGCTTATGTAATCTTCAGTAAAGACAGCGTGGAATATTTCGTGAAAGTCAGCGGTAAAGGCGTCATTGACCGGGTTTACTATTTTACAGGAATACTTGATGAACAGCTTTTGGGCTCGGTGCCTGGATTCGATACGTTTATTCCCGGATGCACGAACTTTCTCACGAAAAAAGAGCTTTTCACCAATGAATTTTTCAGCATCAGCGCTGATAACGACACCACGCATTGGGGGCATTCGCTTTGCAGCGGGCCGTTTATGTACATGTTTTCGCGACATGAATCCGAAACGAAGATCTGGGGCGGGCTGGTTGTCGAAAAAGGCTGTAATAATTTTGATTCATTTGACTTCAACCACAAGCCGCCGGAAATGGAGCGTGAAAGTGAAAGCATCCTCAATACCCAGTCCTTTTCTATAAATTATTCAGGACGTTTGAATGTTGACGGCGAGTGGAGAAGCCCCAGCCTGTTCATCGGCTTTTCTAAGAACAAACTTTCCGCCATCGGAGACTACTGCCGTCTGCTGGAAAATAAAAAAGTTATATCCAAAGCGGATTCCGGCAAAACAAAATATCCATGGCACCGGAAACCGATATTCTGCGGCTGGCATGAACAGGTGGCGCTCGGCAGACAAAAAGTTAATGCCGGGAACCTTTCAAAGGCGCAGCTTGAACAAGGCAGTTTCATCATGGATGAATGCACACAGGCAAACCATGAAAAATGGGTCAATATTCTGCTGAAAAACAGAATCCCGTTCGGCACCCTGATTATTGATGCCAAGTGGCAGAATGAGTTTGCATTGTTTAATGTGGATGAACGCAAATGGCCGGACATGCGAGGATTCATTGATTCCTGCCATGAGCGTGGAATAAAGGTTTTGCTCTGGATGCAGGCATGGACAAGGGAAGGTCTGGACGAAAGTCTTTGTGTCACGAAAGACGGCAAACCTGTCGCGATGGATCCAGCCAATCCGGCGTACCGGAAAATACTGGAAAATGGTATTGAGCACATGTTGAGTTCCGCTTCCGGCGACTTGAACGCCGACGGTTTGAAAATCGACGGGTCATGCGGTATCCCTTGCGGCAGGGGAGTCAAAAACTACGGGAACGTATACGGTTTCGAACTGCAACATCTCTATACTGAAATCATTTATAAAAAAGCTCTCGCCGTGAAAAGAGACGCTCTTATCTCGCTTTACATTGCCAACCCTTATTTTCGCGATGTCTGCAACATGGTCAGACTTGGTGACCTGTATACCGTTTACGGAAGACCGATTGATACTCTGCGAGAGCGAGCTGACATTGTTAAAACCGCCATGAAAGGTAAACCCGTTGATACCGACGGCAACTTCAGGTTT
>CAIPAT010000075.1 GCA_903863035.1 uncultured Lentisphaeria bacterium | reverse complement strand
ATTCACGGAGGTTTCCTGTTCCAGCCTGGCGGCATAAGCCGGGTCATAGCCTTTGCGGCTGAGACCGTTGGTATAAACGTTCATGAAACTGCTCAGGAGCTTGTTGGGGTTCTCGTAGGTTTTGTCGTCGGGGAAACGCAAATCCATCCGGTAGCAAAGGACTTTGTTATGACGCTTCAGCGTACTGTCCAATAACTCCTGGTTCTTGGACAGTATCTTCGTGGAATATGAGAACTCCTGGATCCGGCCGGGGATGACCGGATGCCCGTTATATTCTGTCGTTGTGGTTACTCGGTTCTTTCTCATGCTGAATATCTCCTGTGTGTTAATTCTGTTGAGCGTTTTGCTCATATTATTATTGACTGAATTTATTTTATACATACTATTTTATGTTAGAATATAAAGAATGGTTATTGAGTTATTAATACTAATATGTATTGATATTAAGAGATATATAGAGTATTACCCTTATTCCTAGTGAAACAGGAGGATTAATTGCCAGTAATCCGTGCTTGAATTAGGGTAAATTGACGTATAAAAACGCTGACTGAATTGTGAGCAAATGGTCATCGTGTAAAAAAATAAATTGCATCATCATCCTATAGCTAAAATAGGAGCGTACATCATGCAAGCAAATACAACAACCATCAGAATCCAAAGTGTCAAATTAATATCACGTTTTCTCAGAATTATGACTGACGAAGACCTTGTCAGCGTCCCTGAAGCAAATACCATAATTGCAGAATTAAAGCACATTGCCGAGCGCGGCGAAAATTTGCCTCCAATAATGCCAAAGTTGATTGACCAGGAAGCTGCTGCTGCAATGCTCGGCGTTGGTTTATCTAACTTTAAGAAGTTGGAGCGAGAAAACGCATTTAGTTTTAAGCGAAAAATGGTAGGAACTTCTGTTCGTTATCGCAATATTGATATCATTAATTTTATCATGGCCTCAGACGATTCCAGCCATTCTGAACCTGCCAGCGATTGATTGCCAGCAGGTACGTCCAAGCGCACCCGCCCATTGATCTCCCTTGTCTCCAGCCCATAACCGCATAGCCACATCCTGCGCCCTGTTTCAAGGACTTTTTCGCCAGCCATAAAACCTCGCCGCCATATCAGTGATTAACCCGCCCGTGCCGATCAATGGGCAAGCAAAAACACCCAGCACTGGTTATATACCTCGTGATGGGTGTTCAATGCAAAAGTTTTAAATCAGAGATTTCTCTTTTGCGTCAAGCCATGTTTGCCAGCAAATTTTTCAAGCGTATTTAAGTGCTTCCCAAACATATCCGCAATCTCTGGCATAGTCTTATCTTTACGCAGCTCTGTAATCTTGATTATTTTATCTTCCTTCGACATGGTCTTCCAGTTCAAATTTGACTCTGAATTGTTTGCAATCCAGTGTGGATGTTTCCCTGTTGCTAGTTTTATGCGATATGGTATCGGCTGGTCTTTTTCTCGAGTATTTTTGGGCACCGTGATGTCAATAATTAAATCTCTGGCATCATCAATCTTTTCAAGATGAATTCGGGCTGCTGCATCATTTTCGATAAAGCTCGATCCAAGCAAAGATCCAGTTTTTCCTAGATGGTGCAAGAGCAAAATTGAAATATTGGCTTTTTTTAATTTCGAGAAAAAAGGTCTCAAATTGTTCCAGTTTGTTTGCTGTGTTGCGGCCGGAGCCAGTTTTGTCAGATGGTCTAAAATAAGCAGCCGGACAGGCTGACCTTTTTCCCCAGTATTTAACTGGCAATCTCGCAACAAGTCTTCAATAATCTGTTGGTTATCCTCTATTAGCAAGTCAAAGCCGTTAACCGTCTTTATCGTAATATTACTTGACTCTTCATTATCGCCATAAATCCTTGAAAAAATTGCTTTACGTTTCTTTAGCGTGTCATCATCCAGCTCATCATCACAGAGATACAGTACTTTGCACGCTTTTTTCACAATCCAATTATTGTATAATTTGCCTTTATTCGCCAGTGCATATCCTAATGTCAAACCTTGGAAGCTCTTTCCACAGCCAGTACCCCCGCTGAGCAAAACCAAGGCCTTGCGGCCAATGATTGGCCATATTAAAAACTCTTCGTTTTTATTTTTTCCTTTTTTATTCAGGATCTCAGATAACTCATCTTTCAGGTCTTCCGGAATCTCGATACCAGACTCAAAAGCGGCAAATAGTAAATCCTGCGGCGACATAACCTGAACCGGATTGTTTTCTTTGTTTAAAAGATCAGTGATTTTTGGAATGTAAATAAACTTTAGTTGAATATTATCAATCAGTCGTAGTTTGGAATAAGTCATTAACAGATTTTTTAATAATATTTGTTCCTTTACTTCACCATATTGGACAAAAAAAATGGTTCTGCCTTTCAGCGGTGAAAAATCCACCGTGTCAAATTGATAAAAGCTACTCCAGACAATATCTGTATACCGATAAACGTGGTTTGAAACCATTTCAAAATAATTCCATTTTCCGTTATTTTTTAATTTTGAAACGGTCTCTTTGATCTCATTAGAAAATCTTAGATATAAATTGAGTAACTCTTGTTGATTCGCGTCACAACCTTCGGTTTGTGTAACATTATATTTTTCTATTTCGTTGTTCCAAAAATCTTCCTGTATATTTAATCGTTGCAACCGGAATTCTTGGGCACAGCCATTTTGCATTTTTTGTGACAAAAACAGCGACTCTGTTAAGAAAATAACGGCATCCTTATTGTAATCAATAAGATTTATATTTAATAGAGGAGTATCACTTTCCGGAGGAACAGAAAACACTTTATTTGCTAAAGGCAGCAACACGTATTGATTGCATATTTTAAATGTCGCAACATTAAAAATAATTTTATTTTCAGCATCGTAAAACTTATGTTCATCTATAGGCAATTTTGTTTCTCCATCATACCCGTCCGGAACTTTTACGTCCGCAATATTCCCATATTCAATATTGAGTTCATTTGCCAAGCTCCTAACCGCATCCTCATAGGAGGATAGGTTAGCGGCAAGAGCGTAAAGCGGAACAAGAAGACATCTTCTATCTGCAACTTGCTTCAATTTGGACCAATATGGACCTGCATCGTAAGGAGGGCACTGGGATAAGAAATCATCAATACTGATTTGCGGTTTAGCTATTTCTTCAATAAAGTTTTTGCCAGTATTGTCTTCAATTTTTTTTACTATTTTCCCATTAAAGATCTTTTTAAACTTTTTCCCAGTAATTATCTCCTTGAGTTTTTCTTCAATCTTTAGTTGTAAAATCAGAAAATTCTCGAAGGCTACATTACGTGAAAATACAGTGATTCCTTGCAAGTGCTCCAGTAGATAGGAGACAGTCATTTTATCGGTCCATGAAGATCCAGTATTATTATTCATTATCACCTAGAAATTATTTTTGTGCTTAAAACCATTTTATTCATTAAAAAAACATCTATTCTATACCGTAATATACAGTAATATATTGAGAATAAAACCGTAATTGTGAAAAATATAGTAAAATATTACAGTATTTAATGATAAAAAAACTATATTAAACAGTAATACAGTATTTATTTTGCATTATCAATCTAATCATTCATGATTATATTTCTGTCAAATAACTGCATATAAGTCACTTACACTCTAGTATATTGGCAATGGCAATTAGTTCTTATATGTGATTAAAAATTGAAATCCAGCTAGAAAGCAAGGAATATGGGTTGATTACAAGCTTGAAGGCATAGAGATAACGTTTCTCTGGCCTGACTCGTCTGTGTCTCCGGCTGAGTGCGTCCGCTCTGTGGTATTTTGTTCACCCGGACACTGGTCAATGTCCTGGCGGACGCACCTATTGTCCGTCATAAATATTGTAACGTCAAGATTATTGTGCCGATAAATATTACCTTAATGCGGATTTGATCGCCTGGATCGCCTGGCTTTTCGTTGGCAGTTTTTCTAGAATTCAAAAAGATAAATATTGTACCAATAAATTCCCCCCTGAAAATTTCAAACAATCCAAAATATCTCAGGGGTCTGTTCCGTCTCCGGAAAATGAACCGTTACCTAAATGGAAAGATTTTATAACTTTTGCTAAAGAAAAACAAGCGGAGATAATCAAAACGCTTTATCAAGAAAACCCTGGCGGCAAAATGACCGGAAAAGAAATGGCTGAAATGCTCGGTATCAGCAAACGGAAATTAGACGACATAAGAAAAGATACAGGAACTCTAGACAGGGATTTTGAAAATGGCAAAAACGGTTAAATCCCCATATGCACAAATTATTATAAATTGATTCCTCTACGCTCAAAGGAATGCAGAATTCAGGGGAATGCACATTTTTTCTGTGCAAATTAAGCGTGAATGCACAGTGAATGCATATATTCCGGCACAGCCTAAAAAGGTAGTAGATTTCATGGTAAAATGCAAGTATGCCGGGAACTAAGTTCCTCTGCGTACTTATGGTTATTCAGTTGTCTCGGAGAAGTTTTTCGACTTTCAGCATCTCTTTACTTTTTTTCGGTAATTTTTCGATAAAGGACAACACGCGGGTGATGCGTTCACGGTCTGACACGGAAGCAAAACTTCCGGTGATCGCCTGAATTGCCTTTTCCTGGGCCT
>CAIPAT010000074.1 GCA_903863035.1 uncultured Lentisphaeria bacterium | reverse complement strand
AGTTACTCATTCATGGTTCAATCGTTTCAGGAAAGTCCTGGTGAGATTTGAGAAAAAGTCCGCCAATTATGAGGCGCTGCTTCATTTGACAGCATCCATGATAATATACAGAAAATTAGGGGTTATTTACGGATAAGCTCTTATTCAGACCGATAAATACGGAAGGCACTTCAACCATGATTCCGACACGATAATCTGTTGCATACTCAACCTTGTCACGCTTAAGACTTTCTTCAGCCTCTTTTAGCATTTTGCGGATAAAATAAACTTCCTCCAGTTTTGAAATCATCGGAAAGAGAATTTTAATCCGCCCCAGCCTGCCGGCGCGAAGCACTGCTCTGAGATGAGAATGTAAAATATCCGGGTGTGTCATCAACAGGCGAATTCCCCTCGTTCCAAGCGCCGGATTTTCTTCATGCGGCATATTGAGAAAGTTGAGTCGTTTATCGCCGCCGACATCGAGCACCCGCAGCGTCACATCGCCATTACTTTCGCTGACAACCTTGGAGAAAACATCATACTGGATGTCTTCTCCAGGCAAATAATCCCTGATCATGAACAGAAATTCCGTCCGGTAAAGACCAATTCCGTCTGCTCCATACTTCTTCAGCAGTGAGGTTTCACAAATCAAGGAAATATTAGCGCGAAGCGTAATTTCAGTTCCATCTGAAGTAATAGCCGGCCCCTCGGTAATTTTTATTTCAGCCGCCTCCGACGCCTTCAGCAGATCGTCAAATTGCGATTTGATATTTTCCGGCGGATTGATATATACCTTTTCCGCATGGCAATCCAGAATAATCTCATCATAATTATTGACTTTGCTCATGATGTCGACAACACCAAGCAATGCCGGAATCTCAAATGCTTTGGCCAATATCGCCACATGGCTGGTAACGCCACCTTTTTCACAAACAATCCCTACCAGATTATCAATCGGCAGACGCAGCAGATCAGACGGCATCAATTCATGCGCGGCAAGAATCCATTCTTTAGACTTGGTTTCAATCGGACTGGAATCTCCCAATTGATTACGCATCATTTTCACCGATTCCAGCAAACGGAGCATAACATCTTTAAAATCAATCAACCTTTCCCGGAAAGTCTTGTCACTAAGTTGTAAAAATTTCTTTTCAAAACGTTTGAATACAATCGCTATACTGAATTCCAGAGAATGATTTTCTACAGAAATTTCCCGTTTTATTTCATCCAGAATAGTTTTGTCTTCAAGAAATAGCAGATGAGCATTAAAAATAGAGGCATCAGCTTCAGAAATCATTGACAGCGCACGGGTCTCCATTTTAATCGTGTTCTCTCTGGTCAGCGCTAAAGCTTTCTCAAAGAGTTCCAGCTCCTTTTTCAAATCAATATGTGTGCCGTGTTCAGTCTCATTTAACCAGTCCCGTATTTTGAATTTGAATACTTCGCCGCGGGCGACGCCTGGATTTACTGCCACCCCTTTGAGTATAATACTGTTTTTGTGATCTGATTCGCGGTGTTTCGGTTCTGTACTGGACGCCAGGAAACGCAGCATGCCGGCATTTAGCATGAGATTGGCCATCTGCGGACTCAGACTCTTTGCCATATCTACTATCGACGGGGAAAAAACTTCCTGTTTCTGCCGCTGGAGTGTCAATACTCCGACAACTCTGCCGCCGGTGGCCAGAGGAACCCCCATATATGAATTGAGGTTTTCTTCGCCGGTATTTCCAAAAAAAATGTAATTCGGATGCTTTGACGGATTCTCAATGTTGATAATTTCTTTGCTTTCAAAGCATGTTCCGGTGAGTCCTTTGCCGGGAGGCATCACAACTTTACCCACTGCATCAGGATTGAGCCCGCAGGTAGCTGTAAGCACCAGTTGATTACTGCTCTTGTCATATTCATATACAGAACAGACGTCAACATCGAGATTACGGGCAAGTATTTTGACAATCTTCGTCAGAACCTCGCCGCTGTCTTCAACCTTGGCAATAACTTCGGAAATATTTCGCAGTACAGTTAATAGTTTTCCCATTATAAAAAAACCTTTTGCAAGCCTGAAACGTGTATTTCTAATAAAAAACAGGAGAGTAAGTTACTGTTAAATCTCGAAAAATCAATAACTAAGAGTACATTAAGCGATAGAATATGTGATTAAATGTTAAAAATCCGAATGTTCGCCAGACTTCTGTTCGACAATCAGGATTTGAACTGATATTTTCACTGGACTAACTTTAATTTTGAACAAACAGGCGATGCAATCAATTATGGCTGAAATAAATAAATACTGGATATTCGCAGGAGAAGCTTCCGGCGACATTTACGGTGCCAGACTGGCGGAAGAACTGCGTATTCTCGCGGCAGCAGCAGGCAGACAGATAGAAATCTCCGGCATGGGCGGCCCAATGATGAAACAGGCAGGAATAAACATCCTGGTCGATTCTTCTGAGCTTGGAGTGGTTGGTCTTATCGAAGTGTTAAAACATATTTTCAAATTCATCAGCATTTTCTTTTTTCTTATAAAAAAAGCAGAAGCGGAAAAACCGGATGCAATTATCCTGATTGACTATCCAGGCTTCAACCTGCGTTTTGCCGCCGCCATGTACAAACGCAAAATCCCTGTAATCTGGTACATTAGTCCGCATGTTTGGACATGGGGAAAAAAACGGATTCCCAAACTTGCAAAATTCTGCCGCAAAATGCTGGTTATATTCCCTTTTGAACCTGAAGTATATGCGAATACCGGACTGGATACTGTTTTTGTTGGACATCCGCTGGTGGATATCGTTGCCCTGCGCCGCAACCAGGACATTGAGCGCGACCCGGATACTGTTCTGCTGCTGCCAGGCAGTCGCGGCATGGAGATCAGCCGTCTGCTCCAACCGATGCTGAAAACCGCCTTGCTGCTTTCCCGCAAACACCAGAACCTGAAGTTTGTAATTTCCACTCCAAGAGAAAAAATCCTCGACCACTGCAAGGAGATTATGGGGGAATTTGCCAAGGCACACTCCACGGAAAAAATGCCGGAAATTAAACTGGTATGCGGCGATACTGCATACTGGCAGCAAAGAGCCGGCACCGGACTTGCAGCCTCAGGTACCGTCACCGTCGAATCCGCAATTGCCGGACTGCCGCTGGTAGTGGCCTACAAATTAAATTTTCTTACATTGGTGGTCGCCGGAATGCTGGTACGTTTGTTCCGCGGTTTTTTCACCATGGTTAATATTATTGCCGACAAACAGGTGTTTGAAGAGTATTTGCAATGGAAAGCCAGCCCTGAAAACCTGGCGGCGGCAGTCGAACGTATTTTGCCAGGCGGCGAACGCCGTCAGAAAGTCGAAGAAGAGATGAGAGAGGTTGTCCGGATGCTATCAGGCGGAAGCGAAGGCGCCTGCCGCAAAGCAGCGCTGTCATGTTTTGACTTTGTCATGGAAGAAAGCAAACGCAAAATGCTGGAATAAGCAAGTAATAACTCTATAATTTTGTGATACTTTTGCGAAAAGCCTGTCTTGATAGATTTAACCATGAAATATGTCAACTTTTATTGACACCCTTTGATATGAATGTAAAACCGCGATTATTTTTACTATTTTCCAGCTCAAGTAAAAAAAAGTTGATTTTTTTTTAAATAAAGCTTTACATTTATTAAATATTGGTGCTATATTAGTTTTAGAAGTTCTGAGGTTTAGGATCTTTCAAGTTCCTATACGCAATTTTCTCCTCTTCATAATTACTCCTCTAAAACACTTGGAAACCTAAACCTCAAACTTCTCTTCCAAGTTTTCCTTTCTACATATCCAATCTGAGTTTGGCATTATTCTATTCAGATGTTACAGTATTTCAAACTCAAACTCGTGACTCTGGAGACATTGATGACGGAAAAAAGTATAATTCTGATTGATGCATATGCTCAAATATACCGCGGATACTATGCCATCCGCGCACTGACCAACTCAAAACAACAACCGACAAACGCTGTTTTTGCCATGGCCAAGTTCTTTTTAAAAATGTACCATGAAGAACAGGCGATGTACGGCGCAGTCGTTTTCGATGTCGGCAAGCCGGCTTTTCGCCTGGCACTGGCACCGGAATACAAGGCCGGGCGTCCGCCAATGCCGGAAGATCTTCGTGTCCAGGTTCCACATATCAAATTGCTGGCCGAAGCCTTCGGCTGGCCACTGTTGAGTAAAGAAGGCTATGAAGCCGATGACCTGATTGCCGCCATTGCCAAAGATTTCGAATCTTATCCGGTAAGGTTCGTCAGTGCAGATAAAGACCTAGCCCAGATTATCTCTGACCGCGTCAAAATGTTGATCCCTGACCGCAAAAACTCCGGACTGGAAGTACGCGGTCCCGAAGAAGTAATCATCAGATTTGATGTTTTACCTGGACAGATAGTAGACTTACTTTCACTAATCGGGGATAATTCCGACAATATTCCCGGAGTCGCCGGCGTCGGGCCTAAAACTGCTGCCGCACTTATCAAAAGATTTGGCTCCATCAATGCCATGCTGGCTGATATTGAATCCGTGGAAAATGAGAAACTGCGGGAGAAAATCAGGAATTCGGCGGAACTTCTCCGCAAAAATATCGAACTCATTACGTTGAAGACCGAAATTCCGGATAAGCCGTGGAATGCTATCGAAACCCTTTCCATGAAAACTCCGGACTGGAGCAGAATTGCCGAAATATGCCGGGAACTTGAACTGAGAAGTATCTTGAAGGAATTGCCCGGCGGCGAGCCGGAAAGCACCCCGGCCCCGCTGGAAGACGACTTGTTTTCCGCCATCCCAGCGGCAGCGCCGGAAAAAACGGACAATCAGTCCGCGGCAAAGTCTGAAAAATACGCACCTGATCTGTTCGGCGATCTCTGATAAAAATGAAGCGGTAAATGTAACTCCATCTTACAGAGAACTGAACCACGGTTTATAGCAGTCATTAGTTCGTCTTAGCTCCGGACGAATCGGCTGGCTACTGTTCCGCAAAAAAGCTTTTACCGGCGGTTATATGCCGCCGTATCCACCAGAAACAAAAGATCCCTGGCATGCACAAGAACAGCGTTATGCCACCCCGAAACCACAATGGATTGGATTGTGAACGACTGAGCCATAATCCACTTGTCACTGGTTCAGCAGGAAGCAAATGAATCGCAATCCACGCTAATATCAAGCAGGCCGGAACCGCTGCGCACCAACTGATTTTGTCTCGGCTGAACTTTCCGAGAAACCAAATCTCGCACAAGCTGATAACAATACCGATAGCATAGACGGCAGTATTATAATCTAACTTCGGAGACCAATCAAATAGATTCCAATGCAGATTCAGCAGCAGCACGGCATACAACTGCGCGGCAGCAGCAACCAACCATCCGGCGCTCAGCATGATTGTTCGTATTATTTTGCGGACTTCAAATCCGGCAGCATGATTTTTTTGCTTCATTTATTTCCCGCCCGGCTGGGGCATGTCTTTTGCTGCATCCGCCGCAAACACGATTATCCGCTGTCCAAGGACTACGCAGTTGTAGAGGGCGCGGCCGATCTGGGCGCGGGTCATAAATGAGTTATCCCCGGCGGCCTCATCCAGAGAGACCACGGTCTGGTTAAATACATCGTAAAGTTTAAAAGTTAATGATGCATGCTCCCATAGATCCGGATTGTCCAGATCAATGTCGGACGAACAGTGCAGCAGGAGTTTACCGTGTTCCATAAACACCCAGAATTCATTAGCCACCGGCGACAGCGGAGAAATGAAGGTTATCCTTTCGCCTTTGAGTTTTTTCGGATAAGCCATCTTCATCAGCACATCTGTAAACTCCTTGCGGAAAGCCTTTTTAATTCTCACATTAAGTTCAGGCGACGGAAATTCGACGTCGTGGCGGGTTTTGAACAGATAAGCCTTCATTTCCTTCACATTCATATTCACGGAGACGCAGCCTTCAGGCACCTCGAAATATTTATCGTATCTGACAACATTGTTAATCTTAAAGCATTTGCTTTTGACAGTGACGTCAAGTTCATCTATCCGATAATCAGCCTTTTTCATTTTTACAGAAAGTTTAAGCGCCGGAATGATTATTTCCACATACTGGCTTTTGTCGCCTTCATCAAGTTTCATATCGAGGACACGGAACAGAAAAACCATATCCTGTTTTTCATTAATATTTTCGATATCAATTTCATCCAGATACCAGCGGTGAAGATGTTTTGATACTTCGTGGAGAAAAATTTTCTCAATGACTTCAGGAGGAACCTGTTTGGCGGTGGTTGCTTCGCCTTTCAGCAAACCGTACGACAGCGACATGAACGCGAGAAATAAGAGCAGAATCAGTTTTTTCATTTGACATTAACCTTTTTTAAAAGGGTAAAGAAGCGGTTTCCTCCGAGCGATCCGTTCAGCGAGTCCGGAATGAACACAAAATTTCCTCCGGGCCGGTAATAGTCCTTATTAGTCATCCATGCATAAGCGCGCCCGGTAACCATGACTCCTTTGATAATCTGAAGTCCGGCAAAACGGTCAGCATGTTCAATACCGCCTTCGATATAGGCTTTCGCCAGCCCCTGCCCGTAATTAAGCAGTTCGGCGAATTTTCCCGGTTTGCCGCCCTTGCTTGCTATGTAAAAAAGATATTTGAAGCGTTTTTCAACGCGGGGATTCACTACAGCAACGCCTTGCTCGTTACGAAAGAATCCATCGCACTGGCCTTCGGCAGTTATTATATCGATTATGTCATCGGATGCAATATTGGCGATATGTTCCTGCAGATATCCTGGTGGAATTTGCTGTCTCCGGCAATGAATCACCCATAATATCTGCGTCATGGCAATTTTGCTGTCCTCAACGCTTTTATATCCACCCTCACCCGGAAATGGAACCTCGTTAATCAGCAGCCGCGCAAGATATCCGGCGACAAACTCATTCCCAGCCTCCGTGTCCCCGGCCATGACAGTCATATCACAAATGAGGCAAAACAGAAAAAGTGCGAAAAATAAAAAGACCGAAATATAATTTTTATTATTGATTTTGATAATGCGCTTAAGCATGAATGCATGTTCTCAAATGTTCATCTGCAATGGCTATAAGTTATTCTACTGTTTAAATAAATATTTTCAATTTATTATTCCGGTTTATGTGAATGCTTTGCGCGGAGCTGACCGCAGGCGGCGCTTACTTTTGAACCTTTTTCCATGCGCAGCGTAACTTGAATATCATAGTGTTCAAGAATGGACTGAAAGTTCCGGATGACTTTATCAGACGGACGGTGATAATCAGCAGTTGTCTGATTATAGGGAATCAGGTTGACTTTGGCATGCATCCGCTTAGCAATAGCCGCAAGCTTCTCGGCATCGCCGGATTTATCATTAATGCCGTCAATCAAGGTATATTCAAAGGTAATCATCCGTCCGGTTTTATCACGGTAATATTCGCAGGCACCGAGGATTTCCTTGATCGGATAACGCAGTTTGTCGGGGATAAGCGCCGCACGGGTCGCATCGTCCGCGGCATGAAGCGAAACTGCCAGATTCACCTGACGACCGAGCTCGGCCAGTTGGCGCATACCGGGCACAAAACCGCTGGTTGAAACAGTAATCCGGCGCGCCCCCATACCGACATATTCGGGATCGCAAAGCAGCCGGATGGCCTGTTCAAGATTGCCGAAATTGAGCAGTCCTTCACCAATTCCCATGAACACGATATTGTCCGGCAGTTTGCCGATCTTAGCGCAGCCGTGGAAAAATTGCTCGAGCATTTCGCCAGCGTCGAGATTCCTGATCAGCCCGTCCGCGCCGCTGGCGCAGAAACGGCACTGTACCGGACACCCGACCTGAGTGCTCAGGCAGAACGTCATTCTGTCCGGGGCGGGGATAATGACCATTTCCACGGCTTCGCCATCGCGCAGCCGCAGCAGCAGTTTCACGGTGCCGTCTCCGGCGGCGACTTCGCTTTCAATGGCGGATGACGCGCAGATGAAATCTTCACTCAACGCCAACCGCAGCTCAGGCGGCAGATTGCACATCGAATTCGGGGTAATAATTCTTTTCTTGTAGATCCAGTCCAGGATTTGAGCTGCGCGGAAGAGCGGAGCTCCATGCGCGGCAACCCACGTCCTGACCTCATCGGCAGCCAGTGAACAAAGCAGCTTTTTATTTACGGCGCTCATTTTAAAGTTTTCTTCTTCTCAAGCTTAATACCCTGCCATAGACAAATACGTTTGTCTTTATAAGTTTTCTGATTCGGCAGCAGGTTGCGCCAGCGGCGTTCCGGAACTTGAGGGAATTCGGTACTGATGAGATAAACTACTTTCTGATCTGCCGGGATTTCCTCCACCGAATTCATGGTGATGACTTTGCCGCCCATATAAAAGCATTCTCCATACAGTCCGAGATTCGGTCCTGTATAAATGGGGTCTTTCTCCGTAACCCCTTCAGCAGACAGGGCGCCCCGCAATTCTCTGCCCAAAGTTTTTCTAATCTGGTCCTGCGCTTTGTAAGGATTGATCAATGACCAGACAAAGCACATTACCGCACAGACAATGATCAGAATATAAGACCAGATATAGGGCCGTATTTTTACATGAATCAAGGCAATGCCGATTGCCACCGCCAGCATCCCCCATATCATGCCGATAATGATATATTTCGGATTAGTCCTGAATCCAATACCTTTCTGCAGCGGAAAAATACTGTTCCACCAGTCAGAGGGCAACAGATAAAAAATAATGATCATGCCGCCGACGATGAATACCGGAAATGAAAGCAATTTCATCAGCATCAAAAACTTATCGCCGTAGCGCCTGACCACCAGCCAGTAGTTGATGCCGGTCATCACCGCCACCGGCGGAATCAGCACCATGATATCCCGCGGCTCTGTAAACGGACTGATCCAGAGCAGAAAAAACAGGGAAATTGCAATAATACGCAGGAAACGGCTGAAAATCGGAGTCTTGTCCAGCGGAAAATATTCAACACAGAATGGAGCCCAGGCCAGCAGCGTCCACGGCATCAGCCGTATTGCGACGTCAAACGGAAACGTTGCCAGATGTTCCAGGTAAACCGAGATGGAATCAGGTTCAAAATCCAGGGATTTGAACGGGAAAGTATTCGCGAACATAATATGTGGAAATGCCCATAGCATGACAAATCCGACGAGCACCGCCAGACCGATGTAAAATCCCGGTTTATTCATTTTGGTCCAGATAGTCAGCGGACGGCGCATGAAAATCATCGGAAAAAAGAAGTAAATCAACGCCGAAAACCCGAAAGCGTAGAAAGCCAGACCGGCAAAGAAAAGGGCCGCAGCCCATGCACCGCTCCAGTTGCTTCTGCCGGCGCCAAGCATAAACCAGGAAAACCACGCGGCGGTCAGGGCCAGCAGCATCAACGTATGCGGATATCCCTCGATACTTTTTTCAATAACTACACTGGTACTGATCATCATTGCGGCGGCAACCGCAGCGGCCTGCGTTCCGCCGGAGCTGCCTGCGGCAAACCAGACCAGTATGGCAATCCCCGCCAGAGCTATTATCGAAATGAAGCGCAAAGTCATTTCCATAGACAAGCCGAATTCATTGTGGAGAACAGCGGCATTCCACGGAAAAAGCGGAAATGAGTCCTGAATAACCATGCCGTGCGCAAAGGTCATCGGCATAAAATAGTCCATTTCCATTGCCTGCGTCGCAAAATACCCTTCCTGCCAGTAAAGTTCTCTGTCACTCAACTGCCAAGGAGAATAAATAATCAGGAAAGCTGCAATCAGAATCAGCGCCGCCGCAATCCAGCCTGGAGTTTTTTCGTCATATCGCGGCATATTTGCTATTTTATCTCCATATTTAGTAACATTAAAATCAAGATCAGCATTCTTAAAAATTCAAACCGGCAGAAACCTGTTAAGGCGTCCGCCGGAACGATAAAACAACTAAAAATATACTGGAACTATTTCAGATCATCTTTTCTGAGGTCATAGCAGAAACAACTGGCAACAAAGTCCGCGATCTCGACAGGGTGAACATTGACTCCGAAATCACACAGCCAGCCGAAACGTCCGCCGACAGCCCAGAAATCAATATCGTTATCGCGGTATGCATCAGCACGGAAATCCGCAACCTGCCAGCCTCTGGAATCAACCACAGATTTGCGGACATAACCGAAAGTATCATCAATGACTACATTCTCTGTAGCGAAACAAATCAGACCGAATCTCGTCCCGTCGCGATAACCTCCGCCTACCTGCCGGTCAAAACCCTTGGCAATAAAATAATTACAGCCGTGCGAACCGCCAAACTGCAAGTACTGGGTAACCTGGAACTGTCCTGCAATTTCACCGCCGAACCCCATTTCCATAGAAACAATGTCCGAAGCGTCAAGCAGACGGTTGGGGATATACAAGGCCGCGTAACGACCGACCATCTTCATATTTTCGACAAACTGATTCGGGCGGTTTCTGTCAAAGCCGGAAGTCAAGGCTTGTTGTTCAATGCTTGGACTCTTAGTATCGTCGGCACAAAATACCGTTGCACAGGCCATCATGAAAACTGCACACAGACAGCAAATTTTTCTCATCGCAATTACCCTTCCTTTTTGCGCTATAAAATGATTCAAGCTTAATTGTTCGGAAAATTTACATCAGAATTGCCTTAATATACCCTTGTAAAAAACAACTGCAAGGCAAAACAGCCGACAGTTTTAATAAAATTCAACCGATAAACTTAATCAAGATTGCAACGGTTTTGGAAATTACACTTTTAATGCTGACATTTTTTGCAGTTTGCGGTTTTGCGAACTATATTACGAGCTACTTTTAAATATTTATTTCAGAGGTTTTCCCTTTTATGTTATCTGATAGAAACTATATGTCGCCGCAAGACGGCAATTCTGAACGTGCGTCAGGCGGCGTCAGGGCCGTTTTCATCCTTATTGCCATCAATGTTGCCGTATTTCTGCTGATTCCAGGAGATTCCTGGCTTTACTCTGAACTGTCCATGTCCACCTTCGGGATAAAAAGTTTAAAACTATGGCAGCTTGCAACCGCCATGTTCCTGCATTCTAAAGTCACCATCATGCATCTGTTATTCAATATGTGGGGTCTCTATCTGTTTGGAACCATCGTTGCCCCGGTGCTGGGCGCCAGACGTTTTCTGACGCTCTATTTGATCAGCGGGGTCTGCGGTAATCTGCTATGGATGTTATTTAACTGGGATTCGCCGGTTGGTCTGGTCGGCGCCAGCGGCGCGCTGTTCGGCATCATGCTCGCGACCGCCATGCTGTATCCGGACAAAGAATTCATTATGATATTCCTGCCGGTCCCCATGAAAACCAAGACACTGGTGATCGTCTATGCCGTCATTGAAGTTTTCAGTGAACTTTCCATGCAGGACAATATTGCCCACCTGGCCCATCTGGGCGGATTCCTGGGCGGTTACGTCTATATTAAGTTTCTATTTGGCAAAAATATCCCGTGGGATCTGTTCGGGTTCCTCATCCCCGGAGTCAAAAAAACCTTCAATCCGCCGCCAGGATGGACGCTGCACCCGCAGCCCCGGCAGGAGAAAGGCGATGATTATGAAGAGCATCTGCGCAATCCCGACCAGAAAGTCACCCAGCGCGAACTGGACCAGATTCTGGATAAAATATCCCATACCGGCATCAACAGCCTGTCGGAAACGGAAATGGGAATTTTGAAAAAAGCCCGCGAACAAATGCGAAAAATTTAATCTGATTTTGGGGACATGGAATGAAACTGGCTACCGGTCTTTTTGATTATCATTTACCGGAAGAACTGATTGCGCAGTTTCCGGCGGAAAACCGCGACGCATCCAGAATGCTGGTGCTGGACCGCCAAACCGGCGCATGTGAAATCCATCCGTTTAACGATATAATAAATTATCTGAGTTCCGGCGACGGAATCGTCTTCAACAACACCCGCGTAATGAATACCCGCATGTACGGGATTAAAAACGGAACTGCCGGTTCCGCCAAAGTTGAAATCATGCTGACCTCCCCGGTCAATACCGCACGCAATAAATGGAAAGCGATGATTAAACCCGGCAAGCGTACCCCCCCTGATACTAGAGTGAAGCTGGAACCGCCGGACATAAATCAGAATCCGGGCGACGACTGGCTTACTGTTCTGGAACATCTGAACGACGGAACGTTCCTGGTCGAATTCGATTCCGCCGACATTGACGGCATCCAGCAGCAGTATGGTCATATCCCTTTGCCGCCGTATATCCGCCGCAAAGACAATCCGGCCGATCTGGAGCGCTATCAGACCATCTTCGCCAAGGAATCAGGCGCGGTGGCCGCCCCTACTGCCGGACTGCATTTCACACGGGAGCTCATGACCGCACTGCATGCAAAAGGGGTGAAACAAGCTGAATTGACGCTGCACGTAGGGCCCGGCACCTTCAAGCCGGTTTCCGTTGAGGACGTTACACAGCATAAAATGCACCATGAAGATTTCCTGCTGCCGGAAGCAACCGTTGCAATGATTAATTCCGTGCATGAGTCCGGACATAAAATTCTGGCGGTAGGCACCACCACGGTGCGAGTGCTGGAAAGCTGTATTGACAGCAGCGGCGCACTGATTCCGCGCACCGGCAGCACCGACATCTTCCTTTATCCTCCTTATCAACCGAAAGTAGCGGACCTGCTGCTGACCAATTTCCATCTGCCGAAAAGCACTCTGCTGATGCTGGTCTCCACTTTTACTGAGCGTGAAAAAGTTCTTGCCGCCTATGAGCTGGCGAAAAAAGCAAAAATGCGTTTCTACAGCTACGGTGACTGTATGCTGCTAAAGTAAAGGACGAACCTCAATGGCGATGACGAAAGAAGAAAAAGGCTGGATATGGTACGATATCGCCAACTCTGTCTATTCACTGATTGTTATTACCACTATAATGCCGGTATTTTTCAAGACTTACGCCTCGGCTGGAATCCCGGACGCGACATCCACCGCCAACTGGGGCATCGCCAACTCTGTCGCCTCGCTGATCATCGCCGTACTCGCCCCTGCCCTCGGCGCCATGGCTGACCGGCCTGGACGTAAAAAACGCTTCTTCGCATTTTTCCTGTTTATCGGCATCATCTCCACGTTGATGCTGACACTGATCGGACAGGGGCAGTGGTTTATGGCGCTGGTTATTTTCACCATCAGCGTGGTCGGATACTCCGGTGCTAACGTGTTTTACGATTCATTCCTGATCGATGTCACCACCCATGAAAGAATGGACTGGATTTCATCCGCAGGCTATGCTCTCGGCTACATTGCCAGCGTCCTGCCCATGGTTGTCATCATGCTCATGTTTCAATTCGGCGGCAAGGAAAACAGTTTAACCGTGACCAAGCTGGCGTTCGTCATTACCGCGGCATGGTGGGCGGCCTTATCCATCCCGATGCTCAAAAACGTCAATCAGAAATATCATTCAGCTGCTGCTGAACATTCAATTACCGGCTCATTTCTGCAATTATTCAAAACCTTCCGCGAAATCCGCAAACACCATAGCGCAATGCTCTTCCTGGGAGCTTATTTTCTATATATTGACGGAATCGGCACCATAGTAAAAATGGCTGTCCCTTACGGTCAGGACCTGGGTTTGACGCCAACCAGTCTGGTGCTGGTCGTCCTCGGCATCCAAATAGTCGCCTGCCCATGCGCCCTGCTCTATGGACGCCTGGCGGAAAAATATACCGCACGCAAACTTATCGCTGCGGGCATCATCATCTATACGTTTATCACCTTTATCGGCAGCATGATCCCCCTGCTCCAGAGCCGGGACCACCGCCTCATGCTGTTCTGGGCGCTGGCCATGCTGATCGCCACCTCGCAAGGCGGAGTACAGTCACTGAGCCGTTCTTTCTTCGGCAAACTGATTCCAAAAGAAAACTCCGCGGAGTTCTTCGGTTTCTACAACGTTTTCGGCAAATTCGCCACGGTGGCCGGCCCGCTGCTGATGGCAATCATGATTGAGCTGACCGGCCAATCCTGTTTCGGTTTTCTAAGCATCGGCTTCCTCTTTATCGGCGGCCTCTGGTTATTCCTGAAAATAAAACCGCAAAACATTACCCGTGGAAACACTGATTATTCGAAGACGACGAACGGGTAGGATGCCGGATTCTTATTAGTCCCCAGATTGGGCGCGATATTGATCCAGCCTTCACGCAGTTCACCATCATTGTCATTGACCAGCAGATTAAAACGGATGCCGTTGCGCATGGTGCTTTTTGTTAAACCGATGGCTTCAAGCGGTATCGCCGCCTGATAAGTCGTAATCTGCCCGTCACGCGAGGTCTGCAACCGGATTTGCGGAATTACTTTGCGGCTGTCAAATCCTTTCGGCGCAACCCAGACAAAAGACTCCGAACTGCCGTCATTGCGCCGGCTGAGCCCGATTTCCCAGAAACCGGTTTGTTCCGTAGACTGGATTGCAAACTGAATACCGTCCCCCTGCCACATCTCACCGCCGCTGTAAGGCTGGTTGTGGACATCATCGCTCACTTCCGCCCGCAGAATCAATTCGCGGTCATTGGCGGCAAGCCAGATTCTGGCGCTGAGATCATTGGCGTCGCGCCAGACCAGGTGGCCCTTGGACGGATCGGCCGCACACAAAGAAAACACCTGGGTGCGGGCATTCAAATTGAAATCCGGCTTGCGCTGGAAAGTTCCGGACGGAATTAAAATCGCCATGTTGACTGGAATGACCAGTTCTCCGTGCCATGGTGTATTGTCAAGACTGTAGGCCAGCTTCAATTTCGGTGTAACGCCGTATTCGTTCCTGACTTCCGCCCCGAGACGCAGACTGAAGTCGATTTTGCATTCGCCTCCGGCGGGGATGGTGGCGGTTGCGGTATTGCGGTCGGCGGAAATACCGGCAGGCGTCTGCAATTTCAGCCGGAAAGGTCTTTCGCTCTGCAGCGGATTGCGAAGTTTCATGGATACAGGAACGGGCTTGCCTGGGACAGCAATTGCGCTGGATATGACTTCGGCCATTGAACCGGCAGTTTCGACGAAAGTAGCGCCAGTCAACTTCAGCGAGGACGGAGTCGCTCCGACTTCAAGAATAGTCATGCCGTCAAGGAGCGGAACAGGAGTGGCGTTACCCATCATATCAATCTGTTCCGCTTGGGCTGCATCGGTTTTGATGATAATATGATTTGCCGCCGAAGCGGTCGCTTCGTTCCATGCAGGGATAATGATGCAATCGCGGTTTTTAAAGACGAATGCCCAGAGGTTGGTTCCCATATTGATTTGCCGCTCGAATTTCATATCACGGAATTCGGCGGCCAGAGCGTTGTACACTGGATAAACCGGTTTCGGATAGAAATCATTCGTGAGCATCCCCATATTGTGCTCGCCATCCTTTGGGTCGAAGCCGTCATTGCGCAGATCGTACCAGTTGTAACCGATTGATCCGCGAGCCCAGGCAAAAATAAGTTTCTTGAAGAGGGTTTCAGCCTGGAAGATTTCAGCCCCGTCCAGCGACGAAATAGCAGTTTCATTGGTAAACCACGGAACTTCGGTCCCGGTGGCGCGGCGGAGCGGCAGAAACAACTGGTCAACCCGCTGCGCGTAAGTGGCAAAATCGCAATGTTCATGCGTGGCGTGCACATCGAAGCTGCCCTTGGCGTTGCGCAGAAACTTTTCCTGGAAGAGTTTATCTTTACGGCCGGGGTGATCGGCTGAAGTGGCGAAACCGCCGGTCATGACCTGGAGTTGCGGATTGACGGATTTAACGGCCTGATAAGCGGTTTTCTGCATCTGGACGTATTCCTCGACGGTGAAGTTTCCGAAGCCGGAAAGGTCGGGTTCATTCCATACTTCCCAGTAACGGATCTGATTCTGATAGCGCCGGGCGGTCGCGGTGACGAAATTGCGCCATGCATTGAGTTCGGGTGCGCTCCGGTTCCATACCAGCCAGTTTTTATCCATTCTTCTAGCTTCAGGAGCAGCCCATCGCGGAGTGAATGCGAAAATGTACTGCAACTCCATGCCGTTACGGCCGTAGAGGCCGACCATGTGGTCCATTTCGTCCCAATTCCAGACGTCCGGCTTCGGCTGGATGGAGCCCCAGTCGGAACCGGTGCGGATAACTTTCGCGCCGCACAGAGCCGCTGCCAGTACTTCTTTTTCCTGATCGGATTTGCTCCAGCGTTCGGTATGAGTGCAAATGCCGAACAGGAATCCGGCAGGTTTTTCAGCCGTCGGCCCGGCGGGGTTGATATAGGCGAAAGCCATGCGCCCCTGACGGACACTGTCCTTGTTTTTCAGGTCGGTCAAAATATAATTCACACTCCATAGTCCGTAACGCTCCGGATGCTTTTCCGGACTCCATTCAACAGACTGGCGAGCATTAAGTTCGAAATTGCGTTCAATGGTAAAAGCATGGCCGCTGGTGTCGGCAAATTCAGCCTGTGCGCGGAATGAAACCGGCGCATCAGCAATATTGGCGAATTGCAGCTTAAATTTCTGCTCCTCTCCGGCTTTAAGCACGTGTACCGGGTTGCCGGTGATGATTTCAGCCTTAACCGCTTCAATCGCGCTGCGCCGGAACTGTATTTCGGCATTGCGCAATATGAGATCGGCACGGCGTGATGGTGATTCCAGAATGAGTTGTTCGATTCTAACCGGCGGAGTGAGGCCGTTCATTGCAGAACTCAGGTCAAAGACTAAATGATTATCGCCAGATTTGAGCTGGATCGGTGTACTGGAAACAGTTTTATTGCGCTGGTCCCTGAAGCTGAAACTGGCAGTTGCATCACCGGCATTGAGCCGGGCATCGAGAATTACAGCGGACGGCAAGGCGAAATCGACCAGATTCCACATCCGTTCCTTTAGAATGACAGTGGCGGCTTCAGCTTTGACAGTCATGCCTTCGACAGACTGAATGGAACTGCCTTGTCCAATATAAAAAGAAGTCTGCCACTTTCCGCCATCGTCAAAACGGCAGCATGGTTCTGTAGTGACAACTTTGTCCCCGCCGGCGGAAGCAAAAGCGATGGATCCCAGCCAGAACTCTCCGGCACCGGCATCTTTTTGAAAATCTATGCCAAAGCCGAGAACCTTTACCGGAAAGTCAATCTTCTTGTCGGCCTTATCACCCCAGGATTGTTTGCTATTGGATGGAGTAAGACTGTAAGTAAGTGTTTTCCACCCGGCCTGACGCCAGGATACGGCCTGATCCCACTGAAAAACTTCCCTGTTTGCATCAATCAAACGCAGGTTGAACCTGACTACCGGACAATTCTCCGGGGTATACACGCTGACGGTAACAACACCTTGTTCAAAGTCGGGAGTTACCACCGGTTTTTGAAACATCGGTTCGGCATAACGGAAACAATTGGCCGTCCAGAAAATCCGGAGCGCTTTCCGGCCGTCCGGAGTTACAGACATTTCCAGACTCTGATTGCGTTTTGCTCCGTCATGAAGCTGCGCCGGTGATTGCGTACCGGAAAAGTTTTCCACTATGCCTGCCGTAACCGGCATATTTACGACAATAATCAGGGCAAAAATAAGCTGAAAAAGAATGTTCATAAAAGTTTCCTGTGTGATTAATTTACCGGCAGGCATTTATATGGCTGTCTGCGTTTCAATTAAACGCAGACAGCAAACTGGCATTGAATTTTGACGGCGGCGGCGCAATGAAAAGCAGGATATGCGCGTAACGCATTTTTCTGTTTCCCATGCACTCAGATTTATTTCTTTGTATAATTTTCCCATTCCATATCATAACGCTTTACATCGCCGGCATGACCGTCGAACCACAGAACGTTTTTCTTGTCTGAATGACGAAACGCGGGTTCGGTGCCGGCATCCATGGCGTTATAATAAGTACCGTTGCGGATAGTGTAGTGAACATATCCGGACGCGGTGACAGGCAGACTCAGTCCGAGTTCGCTGATGAACATGACCTTCGAATTGGGAATTTTCGATGACTTGGATTCCGGCCGTGCAGCATAGGCGTCCGTATTGCCGTTGCTTGGACTCATAACATCAACGACCGGGCCGAAACCGAAGACATTCCGCAAATAACCAAAACCGTTCATGGAGTAGGAGACAGTATCAACGCCGGTGCCGCCCAGCTTGGTTTCCGGACAGAACAGCGTCGGCATCTTGGCTAAATTAGTGGCTTCCGTCCATGACTTCGGCGCTTTTACATTACTCAGATAAGGCCGGACGCGATGATACCACAACTGCTCGTTGAATCCTATTACATATGGAAAACTGCCGGGCGGATAGTAGCTGTGGTCGTTGGCGTAACCTGCCAGGCCAAGGCTGATCTGTTTAAGATTATTGAGACAGTAGGTCTTTTTGGCCGTAGTGCGGGCACGGGCAAGCGCCGGCAGCAGCATTGAGGCCAAAATTGCGATGATCGCGATCACAACAAGGAGTTCGATTAAAGTAAAACCTCTAAGCATCAACGAGTTGCGACTTATCGGCTCTGCCTCATCGACCAAACCGTGCGTGCGGTTTTCCCTCACACGGCTTTCCCCCTGTTCTTCTTCGTTTAGCATTCGCTTAGTT
>CAIPAT010000073.1 GCA_903863035.1 uncultured Lentisphaeria bacterium | reverse complement strand
TTATCTCCACCATTTTTCTCTCCGTTTCTCCGTTATTTCGTGTCCTCGACACGTTTCAACTATCGATACAAAGCTATATTCTTCAACAATTTACGGCAAAATTTATTTTAAACAATATTTCCTATTTTGTCTAAATTGCTTTATCAAAATTTACTTCATAGTATGTCCACATAGTCTGGACATATATGCATGTAAATTGCTAATATCACAAACTCATCGATATTATTATGATTTTCCACCGTAATTCCCGGACAGAAGCTTGACAAACAGATGGCAGCATAGTATAATTTACCTTGCAATTTCAAATTAAAGGTTTTAATTTGCATGATTAAACGACATTACACCGAGCTACTTTTTGAATATCTTGATTTATTTCCATGTGTTGCCATCCTCGGAGCCAGGCAATGCGGCAAGACCAGCTTATTACAGGATTTGCCGGAACCATGGAAGCGTTACGACATGGAAAAAATGGATGATTTCAACCGTATTTCGCGCGATCCGGATCTTTTTTTCCGGTTGAATCCCGGTCAAGTGGCAATTGACGAAAGCCAGCTTTTGCCGGAACTTTTTCCAGCGCTGCGAGTAGCGATAGACAGCAATCGAAAACAAAATGGACGCTTCGTCCTGACCGGATCCAGTTCTCCGGCATTGCTAAAGTCAATCTCGGAAAGTTTGGCCGGAAGAATTGCCGTCATTAACCTCTCTCCATTTACTCTTGCTGAAGCCTTTGAGGTAAAGGAATCTGAATTCTACCGTTTGGTCGGACAAACCAGAAAACCCGCTGAAATCGTCGCTGCGCTGGCAGCCAGACTTAATATTCAGCAACTGCATGATTACTGGCATCGCGGCGGTTATCCGGAAGTCTGGCTTAAAAACAATCCGAGGTTCTCCAAGTTGTGGATGCAAAATTATTTGCAAACATACATTAACCGGGATATCGTGCGGCTGTTTCCTGGGCTGAATTCCAATAAATATCAACTTTTCATACAGATGCTGGCCAATCTGTCCGGACAAGTTATCAATTATTCTGATATTGCGCGTGCGTTGGGAGTATCTCAACCCACAGTTCACGATTATTTCCAAATCGCCGACGGCTCATTTATCTGGCGACATATCACTCCGTACGAAAAAAATGCTTCCAAACGGATTGTAAAGCATCCCAAAGGTTACTTGCGGGATTCCGGCTTGCTTCATTTTTTATTGCATCTTAACACCCTCAATGACCTTCTGGCTCATCCGGCAATGGGGCATTCATGGGAAGCGATGGTAATGGAAAATATTATCAGAGGGTTCTGTATCTCCGGAGCAGCTTTCGATTATCATTATTACCGGACTTCTGCGGGTGCTGAAGTTGATCTTGTTCTTGAGGGTGAATTCGGATTATTGCCGATTGAGGTAAAATATTCCAATAAAACAACCGGACATAACTTACGCGGCATTGCCGATTTTGTCACCGCGCATAAATGTGATTTCGGCATAGTCGTTTCCAATACGGAACGACCGGCGCTGATTACCGAAAAACTGATAGAAATACCGTTTGCCGCACTTTAGTTAAATCAGCACAAACAAGCCACTGATTAGCTTCAACAGGTTAATTCACTATTGCAAGTAGTTTATTAATATGGTTTTCAGCTTCATCTTTGGTACAGATGTCTTCGGCAATCAGAGCGCCGGAAAGCATCTCACGAAAAATGTCGTTTACGCGCTTATGGTCGGAGATGTCGGCGTAGGGTGCAAAAACTCATCCGATAGAAAAGACAGCGTTTCAAAAGCTTTCCATCATTTCGCAAGTCAAATATTGGCATGTTTCAAAAAATGTTATAGATAGTTGACACTTCTTTAGACGTAGCCGCACTGGAGTCTTCAAGCCCCCAGTTCAACTTCCCTCCGTATGGGGGCGTTCTGTTTCTCAGGAAGCTTTGAGCAATACTAATTCAGG
>CAIPAT010000072.1 GCA_903863035.1 uncultured Lentisphaeria bacterium | reverse complement strand
TATAAGCCAGCCATGCCAGAATAAAGCCTTCATGGCATGCTTCTGATACATCCACCACATCATGAACGGGACAATCGCAATAGACGACAGCATCAGTGCATCGAACGTCCGCAGCGCGATGTTAAGCCAGCGCGATTGCGGGCCTACTGTGGGAATGATCGGCATCTCCTCAAATTTGCTTTCAGTCCAGGGGGTAGGCGGCTGGTAATTGACGTCACCGCCCAGACGATGCCAGCAGATATAGAGATAAACCGCGATTCCGGCGGCGATTGCGTTGAAAGGCAATGTCCAGGCAAACAGGAACCGCACAGTTGGACATCGGCGGCAATATGGTCGAATACTTATTCATTCTTTCGCGCCCTTTCTGTTGGTCGAGCTAATTGCAAAAGTCTAAATTGAATCAAGTTTAATTATTATATGCTCAAATTAAAGCCGTCAAGATGGTCGTTAAATTTGTTACCGAACATCAATGTACAGCGCAACGGAGCCAGGCAGGAGTACAGTTTTATATGGACCAGCCTGCGATCGCCATGCTGTAGCGGATAATGAAAGGCTGCCCCGCCTTCCGCACGGTGAAAAGATGGCAGAGCCAACTGCCGAGAGTGATGATTCAACATCCTGACACGGTCAAACCACAAGGTCATTCCGACATCGGCTGTAGCGGAAACCATGATTTCATCACGTTCCGCGTCCGGATGCTCAACCTCAAGGAAAGTAAACAGATTCAGCGTATTGGCGCTGTCGGCGTATGCAGATAAGTCAAGATGCAGTCCGTAACTGGTCACAACATACTGCTTCAATTCTTCCGGACAGGCTCCTGAACTAAGCAGACGTTCCTTGATTGCGGCAATATCGTGTTTACTTTCATCGAGTATCAGCCATTGCGCTTTGTCAAATTTTGCCGGATTTACTGGTTCAGACGGACAATATTTAGGATATGCGGACGCCTCGATTCCAGCTTCAAGCCTTTCCTGCAAGGCTACCGTGCGGTCAATCAGTTCCGGAAGTGTCCGCGGAAGATCCGGAATCTGACCAATCGTTTCGCCTAATTTCAAAGTTGGTGACATACGGTTGAGCAAGTCAGCAGGAATCGCCTTACTACCTCCGGCAATGCCGAGAAATGCGCCGCAGGTGGCGGCGGTGCAATCAGTGTCACGCCCGCAATTGATTGCGAGCAGAACGGTTTTAATGAAATCATATTCTCCCCAGAGCAGGGCAAAGGTGATAAAGCCGAGATTCATGACGCAATCAGCAAAGTTGTGGTGGTATAGACGCCGCAGGATAATTGCTTTTGCCGCTTCAGCGTCAAGCCCCTGTCCATGTAGTTCAAATACAATAGCAAGCCACTGGTGCAGGCGGGAGTCATTCGGCAGTTGTGCCATGGCAAATTCCAATGAACCGGCAATATTTCCGGTAATGAACAACTGACTTTCGGCCATAGCCAGAAATACTTCAGCCCAGACTCCATCGCCCCAGTGATCAACTACTGCATCAATGGCTGCGAAATAACCGGCTGCATCCGGACGACCGGGGAACGCCGCCGCCCAGATTTCCGAGCGGATGGCGCAGCCCATACCGTCATGGAAAAAGTTGTCGTACTGGCCGCTTACCGGCGGCATAATGCCGCGCCGGAGATTGCGTATTGCGATGCTGTATTCATCGCAGCCATGTTTGATATGCTCCAACCAGCAAGTCGCCAGATGGTTTGATGTCAGTTTCAGTCCATGAAGCTCAAGTTCGACCAACCAGACCAGTTGCAGTTCCAGGTCATCATTGGGGACGTCCTGAACGTTGATATTTTCCGTGCGCAACTCCGGTTGATAAGGCACTCCTTCAAAAGGCATGCCAATCGCTCCGCCCAGGCATTTCCCCGCCCAGCAGCCATAAACTTTATCACGATAATCATCTTGTAAAATTTTCATTTTATTGTCTCCGTATTTAAAAACTTTCTTCATAATTCCATATCCTGCATCCGTTGGTTTTTTGTTCCTAAAAACCAACCACCATCGCTGCAAAACCCGTCTCAATCCTTATTTTCCAACTGATAAATATGCCGTTGAAATGGTAAAAATGTATCATTTATTACCTGCTGCGAACATTGCACCTGCCTGTTTTCAAATATTACGTCGGCACTAATTGCCTCATTAGCACGCGGCAATTTTAATGCGGCAAGGTCTCCGTATTTCCTATTTAAAGATTAATTTTTACCACTGATTTGGACTGTTTACTTCTTGGCAGCTCGTTTTTTGCCATAACACCCGTTTCATTGTTTCGGCATGGACTAATTTTGCGAATCCTCATTCCCGCAGCGGTTGCGGCACACTGCGGGTCTATTCCACGAACACTACTACTACCCAACCTTTTACGATCGGTATTGTCACCTCAGCATATCCATCTTTAACCGACAATTTAAGATTCTCGCCTGTGGCCGCGAGATATGCCTTCTTCACCGTGCAATCTTCGATCGCTAGCGATATACGCACGTCGCGCGATTCGATGGGTTCTTCGATCATGTCAATAGATGCGCCGCGCCGTTCCGGCACATAATTCATCACGTAAACCATGCGCCGCCCCTTCTGCGACATCACCGTCACGCGAGCAAACGACGGCAGATTATCCGTGCGTATGAGCGGAGCGGGATTGAGCATCGCGATGATATTCGCGACAAGCTGCTTTAACGGCACCGGCGCGAAATGATTGTATGCGGTGAACACCGGATGCGTGATGTGTACAATATTGCCGTTTCGTGTTACGAATGCACGGTCGGTTTCCTTGTCCGGCGGGATGTACAGGTGATGATGTTCGCCGTCCCAATGCCGCGTGAAATAGGACGAGATGCAGTGCGCCAGCACTTCCGTTCCATTTGCCGGTGTTACTATAACGCCGCGCACATAGCAGTTAAGCGGCATATCGGGAAGCCCCGCCGCCAGCGATTTTCCCGTCCGGAAATACGCGGGATACTGAATTGAGTTCGTCGATGGCGTTTCCCATCGCATTTCTAGCTCGGGTTCCTCTCCGGCATAGTGTATCCCCCAGGAGTCGAATAGAAAAAATTTCTTCTGCGTGTCCATACCCGACCATCCACTTGAAATGACGGCGCCGCCATTGGCGATATGCGCACGCACTTTTTCCGCTAGCTCGTCATCGAAGGTGATCGTATCGGGAATGACGAGGAGCATGTAGTCCTTCCATTGAGATGCTGCCGTTACCACGTCGAACTGTACTTTCAATTCGGCAAGCAAGCGGACAGCGCCAAGCACATTGTCGCCGAAATCTCGATGTGCAACAATTGCCGTGTCCACTTTTGGTTCCGCACCTTCAATGTACGGATCCAGCTTTTGCATACGTCCGTAGATGCGCTTGATAAGGCCGAATACTTCATTATTGATATCACCGCGCGGATGCCAGTGATCGCCGATCGACGGACGCATGCCGTTGGCGATGCCGGCGATGCAATCATACTCAAGGCTCGGTTCGGTGCGAATGCCGCCGAAATCTCCCCACGAAGTGTGAAATCGTCCGGACATATTTAGCACAGGCTTGCCAAGCGTACGGAGATAGCGTGAATATGCGGGAAGGCTTTCGTATCCCCAACCCCCTGTCGGCAGGCATTCAAACTCGAGATAATTGCCAATCTCGGTCTGGTCCTCAAAGTTCACGCCGTTGAAAAAGAGAAGAAGATCAGGCTTTATCGTGAGCGCCGCCTCGCGTATCCGCTTCGCCAGCCGCACCTGCGACATCCGCGCAAATTCATATAATTGTGCTTCGTCTTTCCAGTCGATACCTTTCTGCTTCATCTCCCGAATACACTCCGCGCCCACGCACGGGTGGGGAATCATGCAGTCGAGAAAGAAGCCAGCTACAGGATAGTTCACCGCTACCTCGCGCACCATCTGCACAAGGTGATCGCCATAGGCGGAATTGTAGCACATGTTGCGCATGAAATTGTTCATTCTGTCAGTTTTGTAAACATCGCCTTCCGGGGAGATCGTCAGCCAGTCGCGGTGCAATAATCCCTCTTCATGACTCAACCCGGCGTTGAAGTAGGCGGTGAGAGCGATGTCTTTCTTCTTGCAGGCCTCGGCGAGCTTGCCGAAAAGATCGTACTTCAGCGACGGGTGACGTATCCCCACTTTCGTGTCGTAGTACGCCATGCCGAGATTGCAGCGCGCATGGAACACGACGTAATCAACGCCGCATTCCTTCCACTTGTCGGTTGCCGCTTCAACGTCGAATCGTTCGCCCACGTCCGGCTGTGCCGGCTGCGTGTGGAAGTCGTAGAAAATCGCCCATTTTGGATTATACATAATACTTTTCCTTGTTTACTAATAAGAGTATTCCGCACTCTTCTTTGATGGACCTTTACTTGATATGAACAGCAGTCACATCTCCGGCAGCAACATTAACACTCATTTTTTCAGGATTGCTTATTTTTTCTGAACTTTCGAATATTGAAGCGTCCTGCCCATTTTTAAGATTTTTATTATTCAACTTTACGGTCAATGGTTTATCTGTTTCGTTGAATAACAAGATCAACCGCTCATCGCCATTTGTCAGAACAAGAAGATTCGGATACTTGATCTGTTCGGACTCCGCCAAACTGTCCTCACGCTTTCCCTCATAGAAAATGTCTTCGTATTCAGCGATCATCCGTGTGGCTTCACCAATGTAATAGAACTGACCAGCGCAACGCTCTAACGAGTTGTTAATATCCACACCACCGTGAAATGCCGACACGACCCGCAGGATTTGCGACTTCACGCCTTTGGCATCGAGGAACCCGTCTTTCGTCGATCCACACCTTTGGATCCAGTTTCCACCCGCCCTGGATTCATACGGGTATCGGCTAGCGAACAACTGTCCGAGAATTTGTGTTTTGCCCATCTCCTTGTGGAATAAAACCATACACTCATCAAGACTATTTTGTGTCACAGGGAAGTCTTTCGTGGTCCCGCCCGTTACATTGCCGATCGCTGTACCGTCACCCGGCCACCCCGGAAACACAATATCAATTTTACCCCTGGATGCCGACCAGTACCCATCGTTTACCACATCATCATATACCATGTATTTAAGTCCCAGTTCGTTACAGACTTCAAGCACCATTCCGTTCAGGCGTCCTTCAAGCTCCTCGCGAAATGCCTTCCATTTGACTTTATAGTTTTTAAGAATTGAGTTGTCCGACAGATCCGCAGTGTCCGGCAGTATGGCGTATTTGCAGAAGGCTTTTTTGCAGTTATCGCAGAAGCAGTGATTTGCTTTAACATCCGAACTTGAATTCGCCCAGATTCTCTGCTCATAGTTCACAAAAAAAACGGACGCTTTCGGATAACTGTTGTATTTCAATTCCGAGGCAGTCCCTGCAGACCCGTTTAGCATCCAGCCGATATCCTTTTTTAACGCCTCCTTGAACTGTGCCGCCCCTTTGCCGGTAACATAAGAACGACAAAATTTGCCTTTATCTTCCTCCCTGTTCGCACTGTTGAAATAACGGAAGCGGAACTCAGGAGCGGTGAGTGTCAATTTAGCGAGGGCGCTGCCAGCTCTGACACAGTCGAAGTGATGGGGATAGCCATCATCACCTGTAACACTAACATTCCCGCCCCGTTCGATCACCCGATCATAAATCCTTTTTTCATACTCACCATTGTTGGCCTTGATAACCCACAAATTAAAACCTACATCCAGAGATTGGCGCATGTGCGCCTCAAAATGTTCAGGAAATAACTTGGAGTCGGAAAAATGGTGATACTCATAAGGAGCACTTGAATACTGCGCAAGCATCACTTTTTTCGGCATGCGGCCGTTGAGCGGCGGCAGGACGCGCACTGGCAGAACCTGTTCCACTTCAGTCAGATTGTCCGAAGCCATCCGCCGGTAATAGAACTTGCACAGCTTGTCCGCCCCCTTGTACTCGTTCAGCAAGAGGGGAATCAGTGTGACCTGGGTTGCGTTGGGCTGGACAAAGGCCGATTCAAATGCAAGCCGATACCGAGTATAGGGCTGGTTCTCGTGTTTCACATCCTCCTCTGTTATTTTTTTCGGCCGCCGGTTGAGCTTCCCACTCTTGGCGTCATCGGTATATTTCTCCTTGATCATACTGAATCCCTTGGGCACATCCAACACAAATTCATAATCCTCAAGCGGAAAAGTCAGCGGCGAATAGAGGGTGTTGAACAGGGTTTCCATACTTTTTTCGGAAAATCCCCACTCGCGCACCTTAGGCTGAATACAGGGCAGGCCGCTGTAATGATTCTCGCCCCAGAGAACGATTTGACGGAAGCACACAGTGCTGGCGGAGCCTTCTGGCACGGAAAGATATCCGCCCTTGTCAAGTTCAGCTTTTTTCCATGAACGGTCATCAAACGCCGCAGTCAGCCAGCTGTCATTGGCTGCAGTGCCAACGCGCCAGCGATTTTCCAGTTCCGACTGTCCGGGAATGCTGAGGCGCAAACCGGGATTTTTTCCGTACACCGTAACCTTCATGCCAATTACACTTAAACATTCACCTAGGCTGACTTGCCATTGTTCATCCTGATTCCCCGCTTTGCCATAAGAAACCGGCGGTATTTCCTTGCCATTAATATACAACGTGGTATTAGCATCACGATTATGTACTTGTATGGTAAGCCGTTTTATTGGTGCGCCACACTCGCCAATTAGCTTATCATACTGCTTGATGAGTTCAGTCCCCCCATCAAGATTTTTAACCTCCAGCATCTTTTTCGCCTGCTGCTTCAGTGTCAGAAGCTGTCGGATATTGTCGTCAGGTTGTCTACCAACCAGGAAGCCCTCCTTGACATTCGCAATTTTCCATAAACGGTCGTTCATCCAATTTTCCAAACGGTCGAGTCTTTTTTTTGCCTCTGTCAGTTCTACAGGCAGAGGCGCGTCCTTAAATGTCAATGAAGTAAATTGCGCAATATCAGCGAAAAGAGTATTAACCGGAGCAAAACAAGAGAATTTCTCATTATCCGGATTGTTGTTGGCGGATCGTCCTAGATTGAACCAAAACTGCTTAGTTTTAATGTCGCGGCCAATACCAAGTTGTGAAAACGGAATTTTAATCTCTACACTCCAGTAGTCAGCGCCTTTATAAGCGACAGACTGCCAGGGCTCTGCCGCAGTCGGACTGGCAAAATTGCACCACCTAGCGCCGCGGCTGTTAGTGACAAACTGCTTTAAGCCTTTCGGCGACTTGTCCTGGCTGAAAAAGAATTCCAGATTGTCATCCGGATACCATCCGTCACGATAATTGTTCACATCAAACTTTATTTTATCCGGTTCCGGCTCTTCACATTTAACGACAATATAAAGATTGTTCCCATGGCATCCGATCTTGAAAGCAGTCTGGCGCATCGAGACAAAACTGCCGGTTTTGATACTCATGAAACCGATTGCGGCAGGAATATTTTCCCATGCCATGCCATTCCATCTGCCATCCATCGCTGGCGCCCGTTCCAGTGGAAATACCGGATAATCAGGTTCAACTGCGCCTCCAGAGGATCCGGTCAATACCATAAATCCGAAAATTATTGCCGTCAATATCGATCTCATGTGATTTCACCCATGTTCTTTTGGTAATACTTAATTCCGTGAGAGAATTTTGTTAATTTTCTCACTTTCGTTTTTTGACTGTTTTATCAGTCGTTGACTGCCGATTTTTGATTAATTTTTGCATCCGTTCCAGCCAGTCATGCTTCCTGCATGATTTTATTCCGGCAAAT
>CAIPAT010000071.1 GCA_903863035.1 uncultured Lentisphaeria bacterium | reverse complement strand
CTCGCAACTTTATCCTCACGCGTTAGCCAGTGGCTAGTGATTAGGCTACATACCTGAAATGGACAATTGGTATGGACGAAACATTTCATTCGTCTAGTTTAGTGATACCTTACCTGGACACACGTTCAATGAGTGTAAAAACTGATTTTTCCCGATTTGTTACCGTTGAGTTGAACATTTTCCATTCCTCCATTTTTTTGTTGAATTTGTAAACATTATTAATTTGTCCTTAAATTGATTGTTTTATGATAAGAGTATTGGAAAGCATTATTTTTTTTCCACGCCATTCACCGCCTTTAACGGCATCAACCATCATCCGGCAGGCGGCCTCCCCCATCTCAAAATGGTTGATTTTGCTGTAAGTGACTTCGGGGTCCAGATTGTTGAACGTGATTCCGGAAGCAAAGCCGAAAATGCCGAAGTCATTTCCGATTTTTAGATTATTCCTTGCCGCAAAGCGGTAAACTGCTGGAACAGTTTCCGCATCAATGGCAAAAAATGCGTCCTGCCGGTACTTCAAATCCGGCCCGATTCCTGCAAATAACTCATCAATAGTAACATCACTGTTATCTTTCAAGTCATAAACCATCGTATGACCGGCAATGATTCCCTTAGCCTTTGCAGCAAGGATGGCAGAGTTTATTTTATGCGTTCTATTGACGTCATCTATAGAATTAGCCAGAGGATTTGCATGACTCAAAATCCGGAGTCTTTTATAGCCGTGTTCAGCCAGAAGCGATAAAATACTGCTGATCGATTCGTCTACATCTTCAGATATACTGGCGGCATTTGCATACGAAGACGTTGATAATACCACGCACGGTTTATCTTTAGCAATTAAACCATTGAGCAAGGGTTCCAGTTGCTCACCAATGAAAATGCATCCATCAAAATCACTCAGCCGCCGCAACTGCCTTGACTGACTGATTTCAGTTTTCGCCTCATCAAAATGGAGAAATGAAATTTCCGCATGCAACTTAATGGCCTGAGTCAACATTCCCCGGTAAAATGCTGACACAGTCTCCCAGTTTTCCAAACCTATTTGCGGTCCGAGCGCCGATTCCGGAAAGGGAAAAACCAACCGCGTTAAACTCAATTCATGACCGATATCATCTGCAACAAATGTCCCTTTTCCGGGAATACGCTCAATATAGTTCTGCTTGCCAAGCATATTAAGCGCTTCAATAATAGTACTGTGGCTGGTCCCGAATTTTTTAGACAATAGCCGGATTCCAGGCATCCGCTTGCCCGGCTTCAATAAACCTCCGCGAATGCTTGCAATAAGCTTTTCACTTACCTGTACTGAAAGCGCGGTTTTACTATTCTTGTCAATTACATCCAACATACAAAACTCCATATTACAACCGTTCCGAACCGTACCGGTACAGTTCGCATATTCAGAGTATAATAGAAAGAAAAGGTTTTGTCAAGATATAATATAATAAAATCAGAAAAAAAGACAGATATAATTTTTCAAGCTCCAGAATTCCGACAACCATCGCGTTGTCAATTCTTTACCACTCCCCAAACCTGTGTTTTTAAAAAGCAATTTTCAGCGTTTCTGAGCCTGTATTCACCGTTTCTGTTGACAGAATCACTAATAGTATAAAGACATAACTGGTGAATGGTGACTGGTGAATTGTCTTTGTTCTTTTTCGTGTTCTGCTAACTCTAAGGTTAGTTCCGCGACTGCGGGATGCCTTTCGTGGTTAACAAAGGATTTTGATTTATGGCTGATGTGTTTAAATTTACTGAAGATCAGCGGGCGGCGCTGAAACTGATCAGCGGAATGGTCAGGAATGTGCTGCTGTTCGGGGGCTCGCGCTCGGGCAAGACGCTCATTTTGCTCTTCTCCATCGTGCTGCGGGCGCTGAAAGCGCCGGGCAGCCGCCATGCGGTGTTCCGCTACCGGAAAGTCCATGTCAAGGAGGCGGTATTGATGGACTCGTTCCCGAAACTGATGGATTTATGTTTTCCGGGGATACAATAT
>CAIPAT010000070.1 GCA_903863035.1 uncultured Lentisphaeria bacterium | reverse complement strand
AGCACAGTAACGCATATCGGTGATGACCATGGCAATATCCGGATTGTTCTTTATTGCCGCAAGTCCCTCATTGCCATCACATACCGCAACCACCATACACATCAGGAGCCGACCAACCAGAGCCAACAGGAGATACGGACTGCCGCCCAGGTACGCTAAAATCAACAATCTAGCGTCATCATCCGCACTCCCCTCGTTATACATATCACAGCAGCAGCAGTTTAGCGTATCAGCGAACCTAACCGCTGATCCAGTAACCTTAAATCTCCACTCCGTCAATCCTTATTACGGCCCTTCGCTCGTTTATACCGGGAGTAGAATATGGTGCGTACACCACCCGGCACTTTATCCGTTTCCTTGTCTTTGCCCAGATACGACATCTGCTGGTGAACCTGATCGTACTGGTCATTACAATACGGAGAGTTGCGCCGGATCATGATGCCGTTTTTATTCTTATCGCAATAATCCACCAAGCCACCGTTTTCATCACCGCCGCTGTTCGTCTTACTGCTGACACCAAGCGTTCTATTCCACCGTTCCTCTGCGTTCTCTACCAGCGGCCTGTAGTCTTTGGCAAGGTTACCGTCTACCAGCATCTCGACGTGCAGGTGTGGATTAACGGAGGTTTCCTGTTCCAGCCTGGCGGCATAAGCAGGATCAAGTCCTTTACGGCTGAGACCGTTGGTGTAAACGTTCATGAAACTGCTCAGGAGCTTGGTGGGGTTCTCGTAGGTTTTGTCGTCGGGGAAACGCAAATCCATCCGGTAGCAAAGGACTTTGTTGTGACGCTTCAGTGTACTGTCCAATAACTCCTGGTTCTTATCCAGAATCTTAGTGGAGTAAGAGAACTCCTGGATCCGGCCTGGGATGACCGGATGCCCGTTGTACTCGGTGGTTGTGGTTACTCGGTTCTTTCTCATGCGGTATATCTCCTGTGTGTTAATTCTGTTGAGCGTTTTGCTCATATTATTATTGACTGAATTTATTTTATACATATTATGGCATGTTAGAATATAAAGAATGGTTATTGAGTTATTAATACTAATATGTATTGATATTGGGATATATAGAGTATTACCCTTATTCCTAGTTGAAATGAGTGTCAAATGTTGGATTAATAGTCATTAATCATTGCTTGAATTGCTGTATTCTGACGTGTAAAAACGCTGACTGAATTATGAGCAAATGGTTATCGTGTAAAAAAATAAATTGCATCATCATCCTATAGCTAAAATAGGAGCTTAATACATGAAAACAAATATCAGACCACAAACAGTACGGCTTATCAAGCGAATCCTAACCCCGCTAGCTGATGAAGGCTTAATTTTTGTACCTGAATTGAACGACATTATCGGCAATTTAAAGCATGTTTCCGAAAAGGGAGAGTTGCTACCTGCGATAATGCCAAAGTTGATTGATCAGGAACAGGCAGCTACGATGCTTGGCGTTGGTCTTTCCAATTTCAAGAAGTTGGAACGGGAAGGAGCATTCAGCTTTAAGCGAAAAATGGTAGGCACTTCTGTGCGTTATCGCAATATTGATATTATTAATTTTATAATGGTATCGGAATAAATTAATCAACTAAATTCCAAGAATCACCACATGTCTAAATGTAACGCCGCCCCGCTCTCATTTGGTTCCGGTAAAAGCACTAATTGAACCGGAGGACAGAATTCTCCGGATCAACGGGGTTCTTGATTATGGCTTTACATCTTTCTTGTCAGCCAGTCCATCATTCACCTTCGGTTTTAAATCACAATCCCTGGTCTCAGTAGCTCTCCTAACGGCATCAATATTCCTTTTGGACACCTCGAAATATTTTGCCATCGCAGTGGAAGTCATTCCTCGCTCGCGACAGTCTATGATTGCCTTCTTTTTCTCTTCAGTTGTAAGAATTTTCCACGGCACTACGGACACCCTGGGAAGTGTTTTTTTGCCAGTAGGCTCAAGCGGTTTATTGGCAACATTGCTTTTGGGCTGTATCCCCGGTTGTATTTTGTGTGTGTCATTCGCTGATCCCTGGGGTAGCGGCTCTTGAGAAATATCACCTCCAGCATCCGCTGTATTTTCTGTGTCATCTTCATCAGCAGCAGTGGCATATTGATAAAAGCTATCAGGGGTATGACGATTTCTCCACTCATAATACGTTGGGGTCGTTACTTTCCATTCTGGCTTCTCGTCATCCGGATTTAGCGCAATTCTTATCGGAGGGAAATCTTTTTTCGAACTGCCTCTAAGTTTTTGCTGATGGATATACATTACAATCTCAGGATTGTAAAGGGACTTTACGAATTCTATTTGCGCTTCATTCGGTTCATCATCACTCTCATCTTCATCGTCACCATCGCCATTTTCATCCTTTCCGCCACTAGCCTTAACAGCTTTCTTTTTCTTCAGCTTCATTAATTTTTCAGCGATTATATCTATATCGCTGGCGTGGATAAGAAAATCTGTCTTATTCTTTATCCCGCTTGTACCCAAGTATTTGCCAAGTTTATTTTCGTGGTGTACCAGTAATATTGTGAGACCAAAAGACTTCTTTAAATTTTCAAGCCATTCAAAGAATTGATCCCAACTTGATTTAAAATCGCCATTACGTACTAAAGTTGTTAAATTGTCAAGGATTAATAACGATATGTTCTGCCCACTGACATTATGATCGGGTGAGTTTAAATCACGAATGTCTTTTTCTACTTTCTTCTGATCGTCTAGGTTTGATAAATCCATGTAAACTCTTCGGGCAATGAAATTCCTACGCCAAGTATGGGCAGGTCCATAGATTTGTTTAAGTGTGAAAAAACGGTCAGATATTTCCGTTTTAGTCATCTCGCCAGCAATATAGAGAACCTTCTTGGGCGAAGGAACTTCCCAGCCAGGAAAAACCTTTACTCCTCTGGCAACGGCTAACCCAACCGACATTGAAAGCCAACTTTTTCCGACGCCGGAAGGTGCATAAAGTACGGCTAAATTTTGGACTTTTATGCTGGGATTTACGATGTACTGAGGGGTACTTTTAGAGTTAAGATCGTCAACGAAAATAAACCGATCCTTGTATTCAAGCAATTTAGGGGGAACACTAACGCCATACTTGTCGGCCAAGGCAAACAGGCTATCATCAATAACAAATTTAAGGGAATCGTCGTCTAAAGTACTGGCATTATTATCTAAACAAATTCCGTAAGTTATAATCTTTAAATGCATATTTTCTAGCTCTACAAATTTTTCATAGAGCTTCAATGCTGTTTTTATGTTTTCCTTGGCATCTTCTTTGTTGTAAATCAAAACATAGTAAACGGTTCTGCCAAATAGGTCGCCCCAATCAACATGATCAATAGCATCAATCCCGCCATACCAACTGGTCCAAATATGATCCTCATCCGATAAATTCCCGTGTGCCACGTTAATGTGCTCTGTCAGGAAAATAGGCGTACGCCGATGCTGCCTTATCAGATTTAAATTATATAAAGGATGCTTTCCTTCCGGCATTACATGCATTGCCACTGGCCATACTTCACCCTGTTTCTGCCAAAAAGTTATTGGCAGCAGAGCTTGGTCATAGCCAAACGCTCTCTTTTCAATACTATAAATTAATGAATTACGATCACCCCGAAAATTATATTTAACGTCCTTGTAATGCCAGTTTTCGAGAATTTTATAATTATTCAAATAACTTCTAGTCCATAGAGAATTGCCACGGGCGGATACTTCTTTAAAGATATCCTCCGTATTTATCTTTAATTCCCTGGCCAGTTGGTAAGTGGCCATTATATCATCATAAGAACCTTTTGTTTTCATGTTGTTCTGAATAGCAAAAAGTCTGATGAACATAAAATAAGCTAAAGAGAATTCCGGTAAATCAGATATTTTTATTTTATTACCATATGGATCAAAACATATCTTCTCAAACACGCTATTATTGTTATAGAACAGGTGTTCTACGTCAATCTTATACCACGTTGAGCTTATCCTGAATCCATCCATTTTAAAAGAAGGGAACCATTGGTTAATCTTTGATTCATCGCTTAATGTTAGAAGTAACTCCAGCTCGACCTTGGCAGCCAGCATCAGATTCTTTTCTAATTCTTTATTTCTAAATTCCGGAGCAATATACCCGCAACTTTTAATGTATTTTAGCGGATCGAAAGAGATGACTGGAGTGATTTCGTTGGCTGATAAGTCTTTTCTATAATTTCTGATTTTCATTAAGTAGCCCTCATTTTATTATGCCGTAAATAAAAATTCATCTCTTGACACCCATTATAGCCAATTGCACAATTATTAAATTTAATAATAATTTCTTAAACTTATACTACTTTATACATAATTATTTTATATATGCACTAATATGCACTCTATTTATGTGCATATCAAACCAAGTTAATGCATATTTATGCACTTTTCCTTGAGGGATAGTGAATTTTCTGTAGATAGTTGCTTATCTAGTGTGTATTGAGAAAATCCATGCCTTTTTCAGTCAGGGCATATTCCTGATGCGGGCTAGTGGATTTTGGGTTTGTATTTCCGACTAAATTCATTTTAATGGCAGGCGCTAAGTAATTTCTCCTGAAGGACCTTACATCTTTTAAATCAAGTTTTCTTAATATCTCCATTGCGGACAATGCTCCGTCTTTAAGTACGGGCAATAATCTTCTAACTAGTTTGTTTACTGGTTGCTTTTGCGATTCTGGAATTAAGAGAGCATCCTGAGAGCGCTTAACCTGCGCTGCCAGGAGCGCCTGTATATCGTTTGACAGCAAATCAAGCAATTCGTTGGGACCACCGCCATCCATCGCATTGTCATAAGCATCTTTTGATTTCAGCAACATATCTTCAAGCGGCAAAGCCGAAATGATGGGATCCCATTGCGAAAGTATGCTGACAACACAAAAACGATTTACTCTCTGATCCAATTCTTTAAAAGGTTGAATCTTGGAATAGACATAATAGAAAACCGCGGCAAGAACTAATGGATGCTCGCCTGAACTTCCAATCCAAAGCCGAAGCCGTTCGATTTGGTCGCTAATTAAGCGGGAACTAGTCTCGTCAAGTCTATAACCATTATCGCATTGACGAATTTGTTCACCTTTTGTATGCATACCCTGCCGGCTCAGTGTATTATGAATACCATGGATTGTTCCACTTCTTCGCACAGGTTCCTTATTGAATTCCTCATAGGCGGCATTCAAATTGAAGACTCTCTGATCTTCGGAGGTGAGTGGTTGTTTGGTCAATGTTAATATATCATTTATGTCCTCAAGAGAAAAATGAATATTGTCACATTCCAGTAATGCTTTAATCCTTTCCTGCCGCGTTAAGGCCTGGCGTAACGATATCGGCTTATAGGCCGATTCAAGAATCCCCAAATATTTGCTGATCGCTGCTATTTTTTTGATCAATTTAGTATCAAGCTTATACGATTTCCAAAATTCCCAGCAATCCATACTATTTCCTTTTTGATATGAATTTACGGTTCCCATTGCGAAAAATCAAGAGTTTATTTTACCGTTTCAAATATTCGACATAAATATAAGTGCTGATTTGTTTGTAGATAGTTGTCGGCCTGTACCCGTTTTGCAAGATGCGTTACTGACATTGTGATTTCGCTGGCTCTGAATGCGCAGGAGGAATGGCCGGATCTTGAGCGTTTTAAATGGCCGGGAAACGGTCGCTTGGCGTCAAGTGCGCAAAACACCGGCCGGTTGCCTGGTAATCGGCATAAGCCAATAAATATTATTTCAGTGCAGATTCAATGGCCTGGATCGCTTTGCTTTTCTTCGGCAGCTTTTCGATGATAGCCAATGCATTACTGATGCGTTCCCTGTCTGACACGGAAGCAAAACTTCCGGTAATCGCCTGGATTGCCTTTTCCTGAGCGTCTTCGCCAATGTGGGTATAGTATTTATCAACGATCTCGGAGTTGGTGCCGAGGATTGACATTACCACTGCCTTTGGAACTCCCGCTTCGGCGCAATGCGACACAAAGCTGTGTCTTAAGGAGTGAAAGCCGTATACTGTGACTTTCTTTTTACGTCCAGGCATTTCTACCGATGGCTCCAAGCCGATCCATTTGATAACCCGGAGCGCATCGATATTGACCAGATTGTTGCCGGTGTTCTTGCCGTTTTTATCCACCTTCTTATATCGCTCTGCAGCATTGGGGCAGACATACTCATTACGTTTCCATTTTTTTGCTTCCAGCAATGTTTCCATGAGCTTGTCAGCAATTGGAACGGTTACTTCCTTTCCGGTCTTAAACTGTTTGACCCAAATTCTCTTACGATTCAAATCAACCTTTTCCCAGCGCAACAGTACGCAGTCTTTAAATCTCTGACCGGTGAACATGCCAAGATAATAAATCACCTTTATCTCTGGTTTGTGCATGACTTTGTGCTTATCATCGCCAAGAACATTTAATAACTGCTGCTCCTGTTCATGCGTAAAAGATAGACGCCCGATTTTATTTTCGTGTTCTTCGCGTTCTTTGCGAAGGAGTGACTTTGCGGAAAATGGATTCTCAGATTCACGGTACTCCTTGAGTGTTTCAAATATTCGTCTTATCCGTTTTACCTTTCGGTTGTGGGTATGGACTGAAATGGCAGTTTTTTTTAAATGTTGCGCGAATTTATCGGATAATTCCGGTGTGATGTTACTTAGTTCAAGTGTTCCATTTCCAATAAAATTGATAAACTCATCAAAAGTAGATTCATACGATTCCTGTTCATGCACAGTGGCGGGAACGGCTCTGTCAGGATGTCTGGAGTATTTGTCCCAGGCGAGATTCAGCGGCAGCGATTTCATGGTGGAAGTCAGGCCTCGGGCGTGTTGGACATGGGCGGAGATAACTTCCAGGGTTGTTCCGTTGACGACCGGCACCAGTTTTTTCGCTTCGAGGACTGCTTCGTCCTGATTCTTAGTCTTTAAACTTACTGCTTTGCGTTTTCCGTTGATCTGATAACGGTAAAAATACACCCCGGTGGCAGTTTTCTTATATACGGTTCCAGTTCCCAGCTTGATTGATTTTCCTTCCATATCTTGTACCTCATGATTTAAAGTATCGGATACGGCTGAATATAACCGCTATTTGGGGGGTTGCAAGCTATGAATGGTACCTTTGGCAACGATTTAGACGTTATTTGAGGTTAAAAATGGTGCCGAAGGTGGGACTCGAACCCACACGCCCTTGCGGACTCCAGATTTTGAGTCTAGCGCGTCTGCCAATTTCGCCACTTCGGCCCGAAGTGAGAGATGAATATATTAGCGCGAAAAGAAAGAAAATCAAACCAATTTTAAATGTTTGCGAAAATTTTGATTAAACAGATAAAAAAACAGCGTCTGTTTTACTTTTCAGCAAACAGACGCTGTATGAATCAGACTGACAGGACTTTATATCTGCACCAAAGTCTTAACTTCCACCGGAAGTCCGGTCTGCATGGATTTGTTAGCGGCAATCCCGATCAGGATGGATTTAGCGCCGTCAACATATCCGGCTGAATGACCGAGCGGGTCATCCTTGACGCCGAGGAACAGGTGGTTGAGCAGCCGGACGTCGCCGCCGCCGTGTCCGCCCTTGTCGCCCTGTTCATAAGTGATGACTTTCGGTTTTTTCCAGTGAGCCTGGAAGATGATTTCCGGCACTATTTCCGACTTGTCGCCTTCCAGTTCGCGCATTCCCGGCTGGTTGAAGTCTTCGTTCGCGCCGCTGACGTAGGACTTTTCGACGACATTGAATTCCAGACGGCCTTTGGTGCCGTTGAAGCAGACGCGATAGCCTTCCCATGGGCTGTGGGCATTCAGCGAATAAGTCATGACCGCCTTGTTCTGATATCTGACCATGACGCCCATATTGTCTTCAATAGTGATGCCGTCACTGAAAACACTGAGATCACGGAAGTAGTTGTCTTCTTTTTCGGCATCAAGATAGAGTCCGTTCAAAGTCTTGTCTTTCTTAGTGATTTTCAATGCAAAAGGATCTTTTGCCGCGACTTTCGAGCCGGATGAACGATAATAGAAATCTTTGACGCCGCGTTTTTCGGCATTTTCCTTGCCATAGAAGCGGAGGTCGCCCATGGCGAAGACGGTTTCCGGAAATGAATCTATCCACCAGTTGACCAGGTCGAAGTGGTGGGTGGCTTTATGAACCATCAGGCCGCCGCTGTTCTTCTTGTAGCGGTGCCAGCGGCGGAAATAATCGGCGCCGTGGCAAGTGTCCAGCAGCCATTCGAAATGAACGCTGGTGATCTCCCCGACCATGCCGCTCTTGAGAATTTCTTTGATCTTGGTATTGCGCGGGGAATAGCGGTAGTTGAAAGTAACAGTAACGTTCTTGCCGGTCTTCTTTTTGGTATCAATGATCTGCTGGCATTTTTCCGCATCCACCGTCATGGGTTTTTCGGTAATTACGTCGCAGCCCAGTTCCATGGCGCGGCAGATATAAGAGTGGTGCGTCCGGTCCATGGAGGTGACAATAACCACATCCGGCTTCTGCTCCTTAATCATCAATTCGAAATCTTCGGCCTTGTACGTTTTGACCGGAGCATGCTTATACTCGCTTTTAAGTTCTTTGTTCCAGTAATCCATACGGGTCTGGTTGGTATCGCAGAACGCTTTCAGTTCCGCGATTTTGGTGTAATCAACCGCGAGGGCCTTGATATACATCGAAGACCTCCCGCCGGTTCCGACAATCACATACTTCTTTTTCGCTGCCATTTTTTTAAATCCTCATATTGGGGTTAATATTTTTAAACGCTTTGACGTTTTACAAACTTTGTCGGGAAAATAATCGTTTCCGGCGAGGCTGAACGCCGTTCCGCCAATTCTACAATTCTTCCATTTACCTCCGCAATCGGGTGTGCAACCGTGCTCAGGGACGGACATGAATAATTCCCCCACGGGTCATCATCGAATCCGACCACGGCAATATCATCCGGAATTCTAATCCCCGCCTCCCAGGCATATTTTAAAAAACCGAATGCCATGCGGTCAGTATCGAAAAACACCGCATCAGCTTTCGATTTCATCAATGCTTTCCCGAGATTATAACCATCTTCAAATTCGCTGCCTCCAGTTTCAATAAATATTTTCTCGGCGCTTCTGCCGCGGAAACTGCGGAATGCGTTTTCAACACCCACGACACGGTCACTGATACTTCCGCAGCGGACAATTCGCGACCTTCCGCTTTCAAGCAGAAAGAGAATAGCATCCTTAATGCCGGATGAACGGTCAATTTTTATCTGGTGAAATCTGCAATTCTGCGGAACCTGCGTACAGTCAACAAAAATAAACTGCTGCGGCAGTGAAACCAGCACGTCTTCCGGCAGCCAATTGCGCCAGGCAAACAGCACCACCGTATCAACCATGCCGGCCCATTCGCTGAGCATTGATCTTGCCGTATCCGGGCTGTCCTGCAAAATACCGACAATCGGAAAAAAACCATGCACTTCCAGCCGCTGCTGCAGGTCATGACTTTTCCGGATGAAGATATCATTTTCATTAGTTCCGGTCACAATGCCGACAAAATTACTTTTGCGCAGCCGCAAGTTTCTAGCGGCAATATTCGGAATATAGCCCATGTGCGCGGCAACCTCCAGAATCTCCTGACGTTTAACGTCACTGATTCCGGTCTGTTCTTTCAACGCGCGGTTGACCGTCCGGATTGATACTCCGGCCTCTTCCGCGATCTGCTTAAGTGTCACTGCCATAATATCTTTAAGTTGTCCATTTTTTAGCGTTTCTAATAAATCCGGAAGTCAGGAGTCAGAATGAAAGGCGTAAAACCCGAATTAATAAGACAGAAATCAAAATTCAGAAGACAGGCATAGCTGTCAAATCCTGAAAATTCTTTACTGCTTTTCATTTCTGCTGTCTCCTGGTACCTGTCCGGTTATGAGTTCAGACTCCTGTCTTTGCTCCATTCTAACGACCGTCTCCTGACTACTGACTTCAGGCGGGCTTTGCCCGCCATGCCGTCATAACTTTCCAATACTTTCGCCATCGTTGGCATTTATTATACATCTTATAAAAAGTCATGTCAATGCAATGTCACAATTTTTTTAATCTTAGTTGGGTAAATTCCCCGACCCTCTGGGTCGGCTTTGATTTAGGGTGTATATTATGATATGGACGAACATATATATAAAAGACATAATAAAACCTTACTGCTATACCATCTGGTGTTTCCAGCGAAGT
>CAIPAT010000069.1 GCA_903863035.1 uncultured Lentisphaeria bacterium | reverse complement strand
GTGATTAAGAAGTATATAGCAGGGCAGGGAAATACGCAAGAAGAATACAAAAAACTATATGATGGTCAATTGCGCTTTGACTTCTGAATACGCTGTTTTTGTCTTCGATACCTCGGGGCTCTGCCCCGGGGTTGTTCATTTAATTTTCAATTCTGTATAAATTTATTCCTCTTGGTTATTGAATAGTTACGTACAAAAAAATCATTACCGAGGATAACAGAAATGGATACATCTTGAATTTTACAGACTTTAAATAACCAGCCAGTTTATTTTTTACATTGACACAACAAACCCATCAACTCAACAACAAAGCAACAAAAGAGAAGAGATCATGAAAAAATTAAATTCATATGAAACACTCGTTGACGCAATTGAAATCAGAGAAAACCACTATGAAAAGTATCTGGGGAAACTGGATCAGCCGATCCTGAGTCCCGCAGAAAAGATCTACCCGCATATTGACATCTATCAAATTGCCCCAACACCCCAAAAACCATATTGGACTTTGATAACTAACGGCATGAGTGACGCCAAGCAAAATATTCCGCTGGATAATAAGCGGACATCCGGTCGCACCGAACTTTTTATGTATGTTGTCGAACCGCAGAATTGGATGTTCAAACTGTTAGGAGGACTGGCCTTAGAGCCTTTTGCGAATAAATACTTCGTGCACTGGGAACATTTATATTGTTTAGATGACAACATAATTCCTAAAGAAACAGGTATTTCCCATGTGTTGTTTCTGCTGCCGTTTTATGAAGATGAGCGTTTTTGTAACACGCTTTACATTGACGGCGAAAAAGTTGACCCTTTGTGGGTTTTCCCGATTACCGGGCAGGAGTTTGAGCAATGCCAGCAGGACAAATGCGCTCAAAGAGTAGTCGAAAACCTTATGCAAATCGGACATCCTAGGATTTTCGATATCATCAGCTAGATAACAGATGGCGTAACATATGCTGCTGTTTCAATTCGCCTTGATCCAGCAGCGCTTTTAAATTCCATAAGTTAAGAGTATATAATGCCCTCTGTGTATCTACCGGCACAGAGGGTTTATTATTCAAGCCTGCCAGTCAAACATGCCGTTCACTTACTGTAATCGGCCAGAATGACTGCCGTTATAAATTTATCAAAATCATTTCCAAAAAGCCTGAGTATTTCGGGTAGTATCCTTCATTATTTGAGGCTAAAGTGAGACCCCTGTCGAACTATGCAGGGACGATGTATACAGCCTGTACACATTTGCTGTCACAGGCCATCAACGCCATCATCTTCATGCTGATTTCAGTGATGCCAATATCTTTTTAAGTTCTTCTATAGCAACGGCCTTTATCTCATCCAGCTCGTCCTTTGGCCACTCTTTTGATGCAAGAAGCTTGGTTATCCTTATTTGAACCCTGGATACTGTTGATTGTATTTCCTGGGTGAACTTTTCAACAGACTTCGCTTTGATGCGCTTAGCCTGTACAGTTTTCAATTTTTCTCTAACTGCGGCGGCAATCACGCTTGTCTTTGCTGTATTGTCCTTTTCCCATATCTTCTTGACCAATGCCAATCGTGCTTCGTTACTCTGTTCCTTATCCTCAAGCTCAAGTTCATCGTCTTTGTATATTCTCAACCGGAGCAGTTCCCGACACTGCGGCTCTGTAGTCAGGACAGTCGGTCCCAATTTTTTATTGATATATTCTGCAATATCGTATGCTCGTGTCAACTGATAAGCGCGTCCACGCGTATAATTGAATTCTTCGCTGACATATTCTTCGAACGTGTTGTAATGCAGCCTATAAAGCTTGTAATAGCAAATATAATGAAGATGCATGGCAACTTCCATTACGATATTGATATTACTGTGAATGAATTCCGTGCTTATCTCATAGGTTATGTCATTGTGTCCCGCATCGGCGATGAGCTTCTCTTCATCGGCATTCAATTCTTTCACATCATTTCTCTTCTGCGAGTCCGTTACGATCACGTTTGCATCAGGGACGATCTGTACAGATTCGTCAGTTCCCGCAATCGTTTTATCCGCTTTAGTTTTAGGCATGGGCGTTTTCTCCTTGTCACTATCAAGTTTATGTCGTTTTCCAATCTGGATATTTTAACATATCTTTATGCATTATAATGTCAAGATCGGTTATTGCAATAAGCGGTATTATTATAAGCGCAATATTATAACTACTAATAGTTCTTTATATGTATAGTCGTTGTAATACTGAACTTGAACTGAAAATATCTCCTTTGAATGGCTAAAATAATGAGATTTGATAATGAATGCGAGAGATAAAAATATAATGGCAAAAGAGATTAATATCTTCCAATTTGAGCGTTCTGATTATGGCTATAACTTGCTTAATCCTGGTATCAAGCCATTGGGTCAGCTCATCCCCCAGACGGTCTTCTGTGGCTGCGAATATGCATGATCTGTGCGGTATTATTGGTGATAATCCTGTTCATGGATAAACTTGAATTAATGGCGTCAAACAGTTATTGTTGCAGTTTATATGACCAACGGGTATGATGGGATACATGATAACGTTCCAAAATAAATTTGCCGGAAAGGAAAGGTCTTATGGATGTTATCAGTTGTAACTAGCCTGCCAGGGAGGATATATTGGTGGCAGTTAAATGACTGCTTAAAATGCATTAGCCTCCCTGTTTTAATACACTTTTTAGGCAGCAAATCATCGAATTTAGAAACAGAATATTTATTCCCCAAGAGGCAGCTTGCAGAATCCGGGACTATTATTTTATGTTGTTTTTATTGCGGTGATTTTCATTCGTTTACCCCGGAATCTTTGAAGCAAGGATTAAGGCTGTAAAACAGCTTCTATAACCTTGTGTAGGCAATAGCTCTGTGGAGCCTTGAATGCTTGCCCTTGCATTCTCCACATCCAGTAAACTCCGCACTCGCGACCCTGCTTTAACCGGCAGTGCTTTTTTATTTCATGCCTTGAAAAGCTATACATTGGAAGCTATCATAAATACATAGAGAAAATTTAGAAATGGCCTTTCTATGGGATTAGGCAATTAAAGATATTAACCGTCATAGAGTTTAAGACGAAAGTAATATAAAGTATAAACAGGCAATTATAGTAATTAACCTTGCAAGTTAATTGAATAAATGCTATAATATAAAGAGAGCATGAATGAAATTTGATTTCGGCGGCAATAAACATTTGATAGATTTATACACCAAAGGGGCAAGCAGGAAGTATAAATTTATTGATAAGGGATTGGCAAAAATATTTGTTACGCGAATGGAGCGGATACAAGCGGCCGCTTCGATTTCAGATTTATTCTATCCTGCGTCAATGCGGTTTGAAAGCCTGGAGGGTCGCGAAGATTGTTTTTCTATCAGAATAAATCTGGAGTATCGGATAGAATTTAAGATTGACTTTACGGACAGCGCCAGAACCACAGGAACCGTATTAATTCTTGACGTTACAAAACACTACGAGTGAGGGGAAACTATGAGCAACTACAAACCATTTGTGAATCTGGGGCCGGGAGACATTATTAAGGAAGAACTGGAGTGTTGCCGATGGGAACAAAGAGACCTGGCCGAAATAATGGGACGCACTCCAAAGAATATCAGTGAACTGGTAAAAAACAAAACGCCCATAACTTACGATACCGCGCTGCAATTAAGCAAAGTATTTAAGCAGTCCGTGACTTTCTGGCTTAACCTTGACGCTCAATATCGTGAACGTCTGGAAGATGGAGCGGAAACGAAAGAAACGGAAGCCAGGGCTCTTATCTATCGCTATATGCCAATCAGCGAACTGAGAAAGCTGGGTATATTATCAAAATGCCGTGAAACTTTGAAAAAAGAAGTTTGCGCCTTTTGGAATTTTACCCGGCTTGACTTCGGGTTTTTGGACAAGCAGGCCAAGGTGTGTTTCCGAAAATCAAAAGCATTTGACCATTTCAATCCATTTTACGCCCTGACTTGGATACAGGCAGTTAAAAACAGTATAAAGGGAAAAGCCCCGGTTTGCCAATACGACGCGAAGAAACTTGAACACTTGGCCGATGAAATCACTGATTATTCTTTGAGAAAAAATGGCGTATCACTGTTCATTGCTCAATTGCAGGCTTGCGGCGTTATATTCTCACACGTTCCGCACTTACCGCATACGCATACTGACGGAGCCTCGTTTATGCACAAAAGCAACCCTGTTCTGGCATATACTGGAAGGCTGGACAGGATTGACAATTTCTGGTTTACGATAGCCCACGAAATCGGGCATATTCTAAAACATTTGCACGGCGAAAGCGATCTGTTCGTTGATTCCTTCAATGATATAGACATGACTGATCGCCGCGAAAAAGAAGCGGATGCATTTGCAGGTAAAATATTAAAAAGCGCCATTATCCTGAGTGCTTTTGCCGATACAATACGTCCTTCCAGCAGCAGGGTAGGGATTGAATCCAGACGCCTGAATATATCCACCGCAATTATAGCCGGTTGCCTGCAACATCATAAGAAAGCATCATGGAATAGCTTTCACGAACTGAAGTCCCAAATTAAACCGGCATTAAAGGCATTAACACCGTCTTTCGATCTCTAAGAATTAAGACTCAAATTATACAAAATAATCTATATCAGAGCATTGATTTCAGCACTCTCAGGGTAACTCTATTGAGGCTGCATTTTTCTGTCTTGTAGCAAAATATATAGCAACCCAAGCCAGGAGTTTTCGGGTTCATTTTACGGTTTATAATTTTCCAGACTCTTTTCTGACAGGTCACTTTCCAGATCCGTTAAGTCTGTGAAGATTATAGATAAAACTATCTGCACCGCATAGAAAATTCAGGCTCTAGTCTGGTTGCCGGCCATGCATTTTGAAACTTGCTGCCGGACAATCATACGGCCTTACCGATTAGAACAACTTTTTCACGAAATAACAGGAAACCCAGATAAGAAGATATCCGATGCCTACCCCGATCACGGCTTTTTCAACCGTTTTCCATGATTTTTTGATCGCAGCAGCATTGGCAACCTGTTCCGTGTCCAGTTGTTCAACTCGTTTTCTGATGCCTTCCGCAACCATTATTGCATTCCTTTTGTCATCCGAGGCAATGCATTGCCCTGATATTTCAGTTATCTCTGCCTGAAGGCTTTTTGCTATCTTCACTGCTTCTGCATGGTGCTGTTCAGCAATGGCAACCCTGGCCGGATCGCCATCGGCATCTGCAAGTTCTTTTATCCGCAGTGTTCCCAACTCAGTAATAACTTTTTCATATATTTTAATGCTCATGATTGCTCCCTCTTTGTTTTTAGTTGTCGTGGCTGACTGTTAAACTATCTGCTCCACATCGAGACTTCCTGCTCCCTTCTGTTTACCAGCCAGGAATTTTGACTCCTGCTGCCTGGCAAAAATACAGACTTGCGCAGTTCACCGGATACATCACCATAGTCTCGTTTTTGATTTAGCAATCTGAGGATATTGCTGTTCGTGAATTCTGGAATCGAAGAGCTGTAAATATAGGATATAAGCGCGTCTTTCTGATGCCTGGTCAGAGGAACTTCAACGACCGTATCCAGATAACTGTCAATGATCCTGATATTGCGCAGCAAGCGCCAGTTCGCCATATTTTCCGTCATGGCATTTTTATTTACCGGATTGGACAAATTATAATCGCGGTCACCATACCCGATTACACGAACACCGTCTCGAACAAACCAGGTTGAATGAAATGTCTCGATCCGGCGCAGAAACATATAAATGTCCTGATATTGTGCTGGAACAGCGATCTGACGCGGTTCCAAATCCCATAATTCAAATGCCGACAACGTTACATTGACTGTCAGCAAGGCGATTATCATCATTGCTTTCATAGATGCCTCCAAATATGAGAAATATTATTTAAAACTCACAGGGACGACACAAAATGTCGTCCATGTGATTAGCTTGAACAAATTTTATCGTCCCCCGTGTCCACCAGAACCACCTCCGCAAGTTCCACCACCACGATAGTCTCCGCCGCCGCGTCCGCCCCAATATCCTCCATGATAGTTATTGCCCCATCCCCGGTTATTGCCGTAATACCGTCCTCCTCGATACCAGTTACACGGATTTCTCCAGCCATAACCATTCCGGCCGATGTTCAGGTAATAAGTTGCAGGATACCATATGCCGTTACCGTAACACCAATTAGACTGCCACTGCCCATAATAAGCAGCGTAAGGCACATAAGCGCCATTATAGACGATGTAAGTTTGAGCCGGATTACCAACAGGAACATATTCAGGCGCATTAGCCACGACTACCGGCGCATTAGCATACACCGGCTGACGGAAAGCTGGATCGTAATATATCGGCTGACGATACGGAGTGTTCGCTATCATCGGCTGTGGATACACTGGAGTTGCAGGAACTGTATACGGAATGTCATTAACGACATATGTTGCGCCGCTGCTTACTGAAACATTGGCGATGGGAGTTTGCACTCCGATAGCAGCAGGAGAAACTCCGATGTTAGCAACGGGAGTCTGTATCCCAATACCACTCGGCGATACTCCAATGTTGCCTACCGGGGTCTGGACACCGATGCCACTGGGCGCAACTGACACGTTACCAGCAGGTGTATAAACACCAGCAGATTGGGCAGTTACTCCAGCATAAGCGCCAGGAGTGGATACTGCTACAGCCTGCTGATTAATGCCTCCGGAAGCTATCGGTGACACCCCGGAAGTCCCATTAGAATTGAAGCGATTTCCCTGGATCGGATTATTATCGGTTTTCGGCAACTGAATGGATTTATCCTTAATCTGCCCACTGGGCGAAGACACAATAGTACCGTCATCCATCTGCGACTTATTGCCATTCAGTTTCGCGACGAACTCATCCGCTTTCACTTTGTCATAGCCGTATTTCTGTTGATCGGCAGGCGACATACTGCTGTAAGGTATCCAACATGCCTTTTCAGAACTGCCATCTGTCACCATTGCGGTAACGCCTAATGGTGAGGTCTCTTTTATGACAATATTTTTGTAATTGCTGCCGTCAGCGGCAACGATGTCGTCGGCAAAGCATGCGCCGGCAAGCGCAAGGATTACCATTGTTAAGAAAAACTTATTCATATAAACCTCCAAAGTTAAGTTATGTTTATATTCTACACTTTCAGGCTTGCCATCTTATGTCGTGGCTGATTATTCACAAGCCGCAATGCTCACAAGGACTATTCCTTGTAGAAGTTCGGCAGTTTGACTTCTTTGACTTTGCCACCGCAATCAGGACAATTCGCCGGTAGTTCATTCTTTGTTTTTACGATATTTTCCATAGGAGTTACGCACGGTGCATTCCATGTCGTTCCGCTGAATACATGGTATATTTTCTGCCAGCCGCATTTTTTACACTTAACGGAGTAATACCCGGTTTCGTCTTTCCACCAGGAGAAAAAGTTAAATGGAAAGGGAGTTTTCCGCCTGCCGACAATCAATTTAAACATAATTTCTTC
>CAIPAT010000068.1 GCA_903863035.1 uncultured Lentisphaeria bacterium | reverse complement strand
CGCAGGAGGTTGCTAAAAAAGCAAATAAACGCATTTTGCACTGAGGTCGGGGAATTTAGTCCGTTGGGGCCCCATCCCATGCAGCCCGAAAAAAAATCGACTTTTTTTTCGTAATTCCATCTCAACGGCAGTAAAACGGCGAACCATAGTCGAATGTCTGACTCCGGTTCGGTAGTATAGATTCGTATATCGGGGTACAAAACTTTAGCTTTTGTGTTTTCGTTGCTTATGGATAAGTTATTTCAGGACTTTTTTAGAGAATTTTAGTAATAGATTGAAGTCAAACTTTGCATTGCTGATGCTGATGCTGATGCTGATGCTTGTTACTCTCCGGCTATATTTAAGTTCGAATGGAACGTTGTTTTTAAGTTGAAAAAAAGCGCAGGAAGATGTGAAAAATAAATGAATTATTGCACGAAAACACAAAAGCTAAAGTTTTGTAGCGAGAATCGAAGCTTAAAAAGAGGGCGCGACCGACGCGCAGCTTCATCCTTATTTTCCAGAGCATCTGCCCCCGATGACTATAAATATTGGAATTGATGGATATTAATATTCCGCGCCGCTGACTCTTTTGATGCGGATTTTTAGTGTATAGCCGGTCAGGCGACCGGCGCTCCCGGGGTTTCCTTCATGCTCCCGCGCCTGCGGGATGAAGTTGCCTTTTCTTATCCTGCATATCCTGTCCATCCCTGTTAAACCTTTTTGTTGCGGCTATGCCGCGCTAAGGAGCCGTAAAGAAATAACCTTTACATCTTCGCGCTTCTCCCGAATGCCTTTGTGTTTGCCGGTTCGTTACATACCTTAAGGTATGCGCCTTACCGGCAATTCCCAAAATCTCTTCGGGATATTTCGCGAGACTTGTCAAGTTTATTTCTTGACAGCTCCTTAGTCTTTTTGGGCTGCCTGCGGCGTGGTAAGAATCAAGCGGTTCAGAATGGCGGTACGTTTACACTGGCGCGTTCGTAGAGCAGATAATCTACCAGACAGTCTTTGACCTGATGTTCCCGCCGCATGAGTTTTTCCAGCATACCCAGTGCTTTGCCGGCGATTGCATAGAAGTCTTGCCCGATGGTAGTCTGCGGTGGAATCAGATAAGGAGATATCCCGTCACTTTCCCAGGAAATCAGAGAGATGTCGCGCGGGATGGCGTATCCGTTTTCATTCAGGCATCCCGCGAGTTGAATACCGGTATCTTCGCCGCTGCCGATAATGGCGGTTAGTTTTGTCTGGCGCACTTGATTGACGACTGCGGGTAGATTTTCAAAACTGGTACGATAGCATGGCGTGGTATCCAGTCCGGCCGCCGCGGCTTCGCTCAAGAAGCTTTTCTCGCGCAGATCATTGCAGTAGTTGTTGTCGCCAAGAGTCACCAGGCCGATCCGGCGGTGACCGTGCCGGACCAGACATGCTACCGCCATGGCGAGCCCCTGACGTTCATTGGAACAGACCGAATAGATGTTGTCGAGGTGGACGCTATATTCGTTAATGCAGACCAGCGGATTGCATTTGTGTTTATTCCAGTAGTGATTCAGTTGATTGCTGTATTCCAGGGAAATAACGCCGTCGACCAGGCGGTCATTTATCAATTCCATATTCTGCTCGGGAATAAGCTCCGTCAGATAGCCTTTCGCAGAGATTACCTGAATCAATGCATCGGTAATCCCGAAGAAATAGCCTTTAAAATCATTTCTGTTGAAGATAATGGCGATGGTTTTATGTCGCGGCAGGTCATCGAGAGAATAGCCAAGTCGCCGCACCGCGGCCAGTACCTGTCCGCGGAATTTTGGCGACACGTTGGGATGCTGGTTCAGCACCCGCGACACGGTCGCAAAAGACACCCCTGCAGCGACTGCCACGTCTCGTATAGTAACATCTTTCATAATACGGTTAATATAATCAGTGTCATTGCAGTATCAAGCCATGCTGATATTTTGTTTCAATTTGTTACAACGCATAATGGTTTTCGCCTGTTGCGAAAAGTGTATTCGCAGATTATAATGTAAGTATTATGAGGGTTCCATGAACCAATGGATTGTTTCCTGAATAAACATGAACTATTAACACGGAGATGAAGAATGAAAAGAATCAATCCCGTCCGGTCTTTTAAACCGGCAAAGCTGTTCCGGCAACAAAAGTTTACACTCATAGAACTCCTGGTGGTGATTGCAATTATTGCAATTCTTGCTGGAATGCTGCTTCCGGCGCTCAACAAAGCCAGGGAAGTGGCAAGAAGCACCAGTTGTAAAAGCAATTTCAAGCAACTTGGCTTGTCGATGCATAATTACCTCAACAGTTCCGACGATATGTTTATTCCGGACAGCGAAAATTCCAATGCCCGTTACTGGACGGCAGTATTTGTCAAAGAAAAGTATGTTACTAAAAAACAGTTGACCTGTCCGGCCAGAACGCGTATAGCGTCGAGCGGAAGCGAATGGTACAGGAATTTCTGGAATAATCCAACATCCGGGCTCAGTGATCTGAATGCAGTGGACTGGACGATTTGTGATTACGGTTACAATTACTATTTTCTGTCGGCCAGAATCAAGCCGGTGCGGTTGTCGATGTGCCGGGCATCGTCCCGGACCGTTATGTTTGTCGAAACTGCCGGGCCAAGCCGTATCGCCGGCGATATGAATCCCCTCGGCTACTACAGGAATTATTTTACCTATAACGGACCTGGAACAAACACTCCGATCGCCTGGCCGGCGCATCAGGGATATACTGAATGCAACGCCGTTTTTGTTGACGGTCATGTAGTCGGAGCGCGGGCGGTAAGCGGTAAAGGCGAAGTTGCTTCACAAGCCTTGCTGAACAGTCCTGGCAGTCCGATTTATGCTCCGTATGTGGACAACACCAGTTATAAGAACGACAAAAGCATGTGGGTCAGGCACGACGGACGCTTTGGACCTTAAGAAGACTGGGGTTAAAACGTTAAGTTAATACATTTAAAAGCCTACAGGACAATTACTATGAAATCAATTTGCAGAAAATGGCTGGCTGTAATATCCAGTGTGTTTATTTCAATATTTTCACAAGCGGCGGAATTGCCGGCAATAATGAAAATCAATCCTTCCGGGGAAATTCAGATAGGTGAAGGTTCTTTGCGGTGGGGATATTTTGATCATGACTGGAACAGCACCAAATTTGATCAGGAATTTTTCGTTCCGGCGGCAGGTTTCCCGCGTCGCACGGCAAGTGAATTTATGCTGGATGGTGAATGGAAATTACGTACTGTTCCAGGCAGGTTTAAAGTTGGTACCAGTATCGTTGCTGATACTGCCGGCACGGTAAAATATTCAGCCCGTTTTCAAGCCAGCCCGGGCGTTCAGGCCAATATGTTGTCGCTGATACTGTTTATTCCCATGAAAGGGCGCGAAATAACTGTGATGATCGACGGCAAGCCATTTTCAATTCCGGGAACTGCGGGGAAAACAATATTGTGGCCGCGCGGTAATATCGAGACACTGACGGTCACGCTGGACGGGGTTGACGTTACGTTCAGCGGCAAATGCCTTTTTTATATTCAGGATGACCGTACTTTCGGGGGGAGCGGCGCATCGCTGCGTTTCCTGCCGTCGCAGTGGGAAAAGGAAGTTACGGACAGCCGGCTGGATTTAAATATCAGCTTTAAAGTTCCGGTTTCAACTCCGGTGAACCTGAGTTCTGCGGCCAATATGGGTTTCAAGGATGAAGTTGCGAATGACGGCAAGGGCGGCTGGTCAGACCAGGGTCCGGATAACGATATGCGGTCTTTTGATATAGCGCGCAAGGATTATGAAGGCATTCCATTCAAAATTATCGATCCTGCGACCAACGGCGGCAGGGCGGTGATAAGTTTTGACAGCGAGCATCTGAGAAACAATCTCAAAAGCGCCTTTATAGACCTTTCCAAAGAGATGCCTGCCGCAAGCCGGTTATATATCATCCACACCAGCTGCTGGAATCAGGAGTCGAATGGAACGGTCATTGGGTCGATAACGGCTGTTTTCGATGACGGCAGCACCATAACCAGAGAGGTTAAGAACGGGGTTGATATAATTGACTGGTGGGCGGCCGGCGATCTGCCGAACGCCAGGGTGGTGGCGAGAAAGGGCGGAGGAAGCTCGAACGTCGGAGTTTTTCTCAGCAAGTTTGAGCTGTCGAATACGCCCCGTCCGGTAAAATCGATTGAGTTCAAGAGCAATGGCAAGGCGATCTGGATAGTGGCTGGCGCCACCCTTTCCCAGCGCGATATCTCTTTAGCCGCCAAAACATTAACTTTCTTCGAAAACAGCGAATGGAAAGCTGTTGACATGTCGAATATCCAGATTAAAAAAGGAAGCGCGCTGGACCTTTCAGGACTTCTTGAAGAAGGACCGGCCGGAAAGCATGGAAGATTAATCGCCTCCAAGTCCGGAACACTCGCTTTTGAAGATTCCCCGGATGTGCCGAGACGTTTTCGCGGATACAACTCATTCTGGCCCATTAAGAAATTGGGGGATGTGCCCAAAGAGCAGATGCGCGAGCAGATAGCAAAACATGCCGAACTCGTCCGCCGCGGCGGTTATGATATTGTCAGACCCTTGTACTCGGACGGCTATATCATGGGCGGTGCCAAGGCTGATGCCCAATATAATCCGGACAGGCTCGACAACATCGACTGGCTGGTCGCCAGCCTCAAGGCCAACGGAATTTACACTTATGCCACTATTGCGGCCTACCGGGTTGGAAGCGCGGACGGGCTTAAAGGCTGGCTGGAGAGAGACACGGTGAAGATGAAGATGTATCTTGGCGATCCCGAGACACGGGCCCGCTGGAAGGCTTGCGCCGAAAATCTCCTCAACCATGTCAATCCATATACTGGCAAAGCCTGGAAAGATGAACCTGCCATAGCGGTCGTCGAACCGTACAACGAACAGGAAACCGCCTTTTTGAAACTGAGTGATCTAAAAGGGGATGCTCTGAGTCTCTGTGAAAAGAAGTGGGGCGCATGGCTCAAGGCCAGATTCGGAACGCCGGAGAAACTCGCCGCCGAAAGTAAAGATTCTTCAATACCCCTCAATGCCTCTTTCGACGCCATGAAAATGCCCGTTCAAGGAAATGGATTTCTGGCGAACGAGTTCATTCTCTTCCGCCAGAGCCTGGCCGAAGAATGTTTTTCATGGTGCAATGATATTATCAGGGGGATCGGCTACAGGGGACTTGTGAGCCAATATAATTTTGACCAGAAGCTGATGGGGTGCGCAGTCCGGTGGGAGTCCTGCGAGGCCGTTTCCATGAACGGTTATTTTGCGCATCCCTCCGACACAGTCAACCCCGGCTCAAAATGTGTCCAGAACTCCTCTGTCGGTAATCTCGGCGGCTACTGGAGATCCATGAATGCCACGCGCTTTTCCGACCGGCCATTTATGAACACCGAACAGAAACAAGCTTTCTGGAACAAATACCGCCATGAAGACGGACTGCTTTTCGCCTCGTATTCAGCCTTTCAGGGTTTTGACACAGTACTGGTACATTGCGATCCGGTAATGATGAAAGCCGAACCTAACTTCGATTTCGTCTCAGCTTACGATCCGGTGGCAATGGCGAATGAATTCATTTCCGCCTGCCTCTATAAACGCGGCGACGTCAGGCATAGCGAAAAGGCGGTCGAACTGCTCATTCCGGCCGGTTACATCAACAGTTCCTGCAACGGGAATAAAGCCGTAAACTCAATCCAGAGCAGAATCGCGCTCATGGCCGGATTCTCCATCGCTTTTGCTGAATTAAAAAAACCTTCAACCATTACCGGCGTTGCAAAACCGGATATGACAATAGGCCCGGACAGCGGTTCAGAAGTAAAGGGAAGCGCCTGGGCTTCAAGTGTCGCGGAGTCCAAAGACTCCAAGTTCGACCTGAAGAAGTTCGTCGAATCACTCAAAGCGAAAGGAATTCTGCCGGAATCCAATATCAGCGACCCGGAAAAAGAGATTTTCCAGAGCGGAACCGGCGAAATAGTTATGCGGGCAAAAGAGAACCTGTTGAAAGTAATAACGCCAAAGTCAGAGGGTGTTACACTGGAGTCAGGCAAGTCCGAGCAGCTTTCCTGTATGAACGTTCTCAACTCCAGTGTTGCGGCGTCTGTTACAGCCTGTTCGATAGACGGTAAACCGCTTGGTGCAAGCACCAGAATCGTCCTGGTCTATGCGACAGACGCAGTCAATTCCGGCATGGAGTTATCCAATGACCGCATCTCGCTGCTCAAGCCTGGACGCCTTCCGGTCCTGATGCAGACAGGCAAGCTGAAGTTGACGCTCAAATCATCCGCGCCTGACAGCATGAAGCTGTTTGCGTTAGGTATGGACGGTTCCCGCAAAGAGGAACTTTCGCTGAAAGCCGGGAATGGTTTGCTAAACATAGAAATTGATACGGCCAAACTGAAGAACGGAGCAACTCCATTCTTTGAAATTGTCAATAATTAACCATCAACTGACAGGAATAAACATGAAAAACACAGGTTTTCAACTGGAACGCCACTCCGCCAATCCAATTCTTGGACCGCACAGCATGCCGGGGGCCGATGCGGTGTTTAACTGCGGTCAGACTATGTATAAGGGTAAGACCATCCTGCTGGTGGCGGTTGTCCTGCGTAATGATCCTTTGCCGCGCATGCATGTGGCCGAGAGCGCGGACGGCGTAAACTTTACGATTCGTCCCGAACCGTTCATCACCCGTTCCGAGTTGCCGCACATCCGCCCGCTCGACCAGTGGCCCATTGATCCCAGAGTCACCTATTTTGCCGAGGAGGACGTCTACTACATAATGCGTCCGGGCAACTCTGATGTCGGCTGCGTGGCTTTCCTCGGAAAAACCAAAGACTGGCAGCACTACGAAGATATCGAGGTGATAAGCCTTCCTTCAAACCGGGTACCGTGTCTCTTTCCTGAGAAAGTGAACGGCAAATACATCAGGCTCGATCGTCCGTTCTCCCTCGTGTATGACCCGCACAACCATTCGCAAATGAGCGGAATCTGGCTCTCGGAATCACCCGACCTTATCCACTGGGGACGGCACCGGGTGGTCTTGAAACCATGGACGACTTGGAACTATACCAAAATCGGACCTACTCCGCCGATCAAAACTGAACAGGGCTGGCTGGAAATCATCCACGGCGTCAGTCAGTCATGCAGCGGTCAACGCTACTGCATCGGCGCAATTCTGCTCGACTTGAACGACCCCTCCAAAGTTATCGGCAACTCGCAGGGATATCTGATGTGTCCGACTGCCGGTTATGAATTCATGGGACGGGTGCCGAATGTGGTATTTCCATGCGGCGCGATTGCCGATTACGATCAGGACAGACTGAGAATCTATTACGGCGCCGCCGATACATGCATCGGCCTGGCGACCGGACGTCTGAGCGAAATCGTTGACTTGTGCCTGCGGAACGGAAAGTGAAATAGCATATCTTGTTGTTAATACTGAATCGCAATCTTTGTTTGCTTTAAGATTGCGATTCCATTTAAATTAGAGTATTATAAAATAACAAAAAAGGTATCAGTATATTTTATGAAAGCAGTCAGCCGCAGCACAGCAGCATCCCGGCATTTTATTCATTTCGGCCTCGCTATGCTTGTCGTGGCACTTGCTTTTTCTCCCGTGATGATCAGTCGTGTTTCTGCTGAAACAACAGGGGACGGCGGAATAATGAAAAAGACAGACTGGATGAGCGGAAGAGAATCAACTCTGGCATGGAACGGCGATCTTATCGTTATCGGGGCAAGTCTGCCTGGTGTTGCGGTGGCTAGAATCGCGGCAGAGATGAAAAAGAAAGTATTGCTGATAGAATCAGGCTCTGTGCTGGGCACTGATATTGCCGCCGGGTGGGATATGCTCGTGCCGGATGGATGGTTTGCGAATGAGCTTTTTAAAATATGCATGCCGCATGGCGGTTGCAGGGACGGAAAATTCGATCCTTTTATCGCCACTCTTGCCATTGACCGCATGATGAAAACTGCCGGAGTGTCCTGCATGGTTTGTACATTGCCGGTCAGGCCGGTCGCCGGAGTTGACGGCAAACTTATCGGGGTTGAAATCGCCGGAAAAAGCGGGCGGCAGCTGGTAACAGCACCGTATATTATTGATGCCGGCCCCGGAGCCGTCTTTTCGTTCCTGGCTTGCGGCCTGCCCGTGCCGCAGCCGTCCAGACTCACCAGCCGTATATATGTGCACGGGATATCCGCAGTTGGACTGCCGAAGCTGATCAGCGTTCCTGAATCATTCCAATTCTTAAATAATCAAGTTGAGATCAAGTCCGCTATGTGGCCGGATGAAGCCATTATCGAATTCGCAGTCCGGCCATCCCGGGATGAAGCCGGGAAGAAAATACCGGCCGCCGCGGAAACGTACCACCGGGTTATGGCTCTTATGCAGCTGCTGAAGAAGAATCCTGATTATGCAAAAGTCCTGCTTGTTGATATCGCTCCTGGCTGTGATAAAGATTTTTCCGGCTCCGGTTCCGATTCTCTGAGGATACTTGATAATACCGGGATAACCCCTTTACCTGGTGGTGCCGGAATAATCACTGACCGGCAGTGGACGGAGACTTTTCTTGAAAAATTATTTGCTTCCACGCCGCAAAAGAGGATGACGCTGCCCGTTATGCAAAACGGGACAAAGACCGTGAATACGGCCGAATTGAGTACGGCGGTTGAACGTCAATTGCCTAAGGTCAGCCTGCCGCCCGCCCCGCTGCACTGGCATGCTCCTTCCGACATCGTGGTGGCCGGTTGCGGCACCGCCGGCAGTATCGCCGCGCTGACTGCGGCGGAACAGGGAGCCGGCGTGATGGTGCTGGACGCCTTGTGGCTGCCTGGAGGAACAGGAACGGCAGGTCGCGTGTTCGGTTATTATCACGGCATTAATGCAGGGATGCAGAAAACGCTCGACGCAAAAGTTCAATCTGCTCAGGCCGCGACTGGTCCTGCCAACGGTCCGCATCCGGTCGCTAAAGCTGAAACCATCTGGCGTGAATTGGAGTGGGCAGGAGTTCAATTCGGGGTGAATGGCAGAGTCTTCGGAGTACTCAAGAAGGGTAACGCCGTAACTGCGGTACTGGTGGCTGCGGTGGACGGGTATCATGTTTATCCCTGCCGTGTAGCTGTCGACGCTACCGGAGACGGTGATTTAGCCGCAGCAGCAGGCGCACAGTTTTCCATGGGGCGGGATAGTGACGGGTTCATGCTGTTCTACGGCTATCTGCCGGTAGCGGTCGGAAAAGGCAAAACCAGCTATTTTGTGAATGGCGTCAACAATGCAATGGGTTATGTAGATCCGACCGACACAATGGATTATTCCCGTGCGCATTTCAGTGGAAGGGCTGAACTTTGGAAGATGGGGCCGTTCACTCCGGATAAACATTTCTGCACACTGGCTCCTCTGCTGGGTATTCGTCAGGGACGTTCAATCCACGGCCCGGTTGTTTTGAGGGCTGAGGATTTTGCAGACGGAAAGAGCTGGCCGGACAAGGTTTGCTCCATGTCATGCAATTACGACCGCGGTGGTTTTTTCGCACTGGAGAATGAATGGATTCGGCGCTGGGTGGTGATGTTCGGTCTTTTTTCATATGTCCGTGCAGGAGATATCCCATATCGTTGTCTTTATCCGGATGGTGTAGAAGGTGTGCTGCTGTCCTGCCGTGCCTTGTCTGTGGAGCACGATCTGTCCTCCCTGACGCGTATGAAGCGCGATATGCAGCAACTGGGCGAGATTTGCGGACTGGCTGCTGCTTTGGCGGTCAGGAGCGGCAGAGCTCCGTCAGCTATTGCAGTGCCGGAATTGCAGAATATGCTTCGGGAAAGAGGTATTCTGCCTGCAGCCCCGCCTGAAAAAATCATGGATATTCCGGCGGACAGACTGCTCAAATATCTTGGCGGTGATCAGAATGGATTAGCCATGTGGCGCTTGTCGCGGCTGCCTGAGAATGCCCGTCCGGATTGGCATGCATTTGCCAAATCGGAAACAGACCGGATGAAATTATTTTGCGCGGCAGTGGCCGCGGCTATGCAAGGGGTAGAATTGCCTCCGGCCTTCATTCGCGTTCTGGAACAAACCGTTGACAACCGCGTTGACGGTCCGCGGCTGGGCAATCGATCCAGTGCTCTTTGCGTAGTAGCATCTCTGGCCCTGGCGTATGCGAAGACTCCCGGATCGGTGAGGCGCGTGGCGTCGCTTCTGGAGGAAGCTCCACGCTTGAAGTTCCTTTCCCCGCCGGATATCGCATTGCTATATCATGCCCTTGGGAGTCTTGGCGGCGAGGATGCGGTTCTGGCTATCCGCAAGCATTTGTCTACAACGAAGCCGCCCGAATCTATCGATGATTATCAGCTGCAATTTGCCGCAGTGCGTGAACTGCAAAGGATGGGATGCATGGATGAATCGCAGCGTCTAAAACCGCTCCTCAGTTCAGATAACTTCATGGTCCGCAAGGCGGCCATGCGTCTGGCTGATGACAATAAGAGCAAATAATCCAAGCCAAGCCGCCCCGGAGGTCGGGGAATTTACCCAAGGAAGATTAAGGATATACTGTTCAGGCAGCAGGATTTTTCCGGTGGCTGCTGAGCTGCGCGACAAGCATACCTGTCAGCATCAGAACGCAGCCGGCAATAGCCCGGCCGCTCATTTGCTCATTCAGCAGCAACCAGCCGCCCAATGCGGCGAAAACCGCTTCAAGGCTAAGAATGATGGCGGCATGCGCCGGATGCGCCGTTTTTTGCACGATCACCTGCAAGGTAAACGCCACCCCCACCGACATAATTCCACCGTACAAAATAGGGATCGCGGCATTACAGATGCCGCGGAATGAAACTGTTTCTATGCAAAAAGCGATTATCAGGCTGATAAGCCCGGTTATGCCGAATTGAACAATTGAGAGCCGCAACGGATGATTGTGCGGCGAAAGCCAGCCGATCGCCAGCACATGCCACGCCCAGACGATCGCTCCGGCGAACACCAGCAAATCGCCAAACGCTACCCGTAAATCGCTGTTGACGCTAAGCAGATATAACCCGATGGCGGCAACTAACGCGCCCAGCCATATGCCTTTGCCGGTATTATGCCGGAGCGCCAGTCCGAAAACCGGGACCAGCACCACATACAGCCCGGTTATGAACCCGGCTTTGCCTGCCGTCGTATATACCAGTCCGACCTGCTGCAGCGACATGCCGGCAAAGAGCAGCAGCCCGGCCAGCACACAACCCCAGCGCTGCCAGAAAGGACTCAGCGGCTTGAGCTCCGGGTCTGGCGGTGAATCTTTGAAAAAATATAACAGCGGCAGCAGAGAAACAGTTCCAAGCAGAAAACGCACGCCGCTGTAGGTGAACGGGCCGACATATTCCATCCCCGTGCGCTGAGCGACAAACGCAAATCCCCAGATTGCCGCGGCTATCAATAAAAGGAAGTCGGATTTCAGGCATTTCTTATCAATCAGCATTTCTTTTCCCGTCTCATTGATCTTACTTCAGACTCTGGCGTACATGCACTTGAGGTAATTCGATTCTTTGAATTTGGCAGGATGATCGGCCGCATGACTGGTCCGGCTGAACTCATCCAGCGGCCGGTCGGCCGCCGCCGCAACCTGGTGAACAACTTCAAAAAGTTCATCCGCACATATTCTGCTTGAACACGATGCGAAAATCAGAATCCCGTTTTTCCGGATAAGCTTCACCGCGGAACGCGCCAGTCTGGCGTAAGACTTGATTGCAGTGTCTTTTTCAGCAGCCGACTTGGCAAATGAAGGAGGGTCTACTATTACTATATCAAAAAGTTTTTTATCTTTGTCCAGCTCATTCATCACGGCAAAGGCATCCCCGGTGATCCCGAAATGTTTGCAGGCTGCGATATTGCGGTCATTGCCATTCAGCGCAAAGTTGCGGGAAGCAGCCGCTATCGCGTGTTTGCTGAAATCAACACTGTAAACCTCCGCGGCCCCTGCCCGTGCGGCATAGAGCGAAAAGCCGCCGGAATATGAAAACAAATTAAGGACTTTTCCGGCGCCTTTCGCAAGCTCTCCGACTGCGGCGCGATTGTCGCGCTGATCGAGAAAAAAGCCTGTTTTCTGCCCGGACTTCACATCAGCTTCAAAAATTATTCCGTTCTCCAGAAACTGCACCGCGCCATCCCATGCAGGCGAACCGGCAGCAAGCAGAGTTCCGTCGATCAAGCCGAATCTGACCTCATCAGGCATCCGCTGAATCTCGCGCGAAAAACGTATTGCCAGCCGCCGCAGTTCAGGATAAAGTTCAAAGAGCGCGTCTGCAATATCACCCAGCCACGGAATGAACGCCGGAGTGTAGACCTTGAGAACAAGCACATCCGCGTATTTATCGGCAACCATTCCCGGAAACGCATCCGACTCACCATTGATCAATCGCCATGCATTGGTATCGGCGGAAATCTTGCCGTCCCGCAACTGTTTAGCCTCAAGACAAAGCTTGCGAAAAAGCTCCGGACCGACCGGGATTTTGGAGGGGCCGAAGGAAAGAACTTTAACTCGAACCGGGGAAGACGGGTCGTACAGCCCTGCCCCGAGCACCGCTTTGTCCTGATCGAAAACGACCGCGACCTCGCCAGGCTTCCCGTCGCGGGAAATCTTCTCAATGGAATCTTCAAACAGCCACGGATGCCCCTGGCGCAAAGCACGGGCACCTTTGTCCTTAACCCGGACAGCGATTCTGTCCGGAGGATTTCCGCGAGGCAAATTATGTGATAGTATCATTAAATTATTATCCGTTAAATATTGCCGTGAATCTAACTCAAATAAATAAAATAACAATCCCGGCTATCGGAATATTAGCTATTTATACTTTGCACGGCTGAAAATTAAAAAAAAAACGAGCAGGATTGTGGAATGTTTTTTTTCGATCCGACTGACTGGCGATACCCGCATCGCCTGAAGAAGAAACGGAAAAGACGGACGAAAAACACTAGTCCCGCAATCTATGTTAAATTTTCAGCAGTGCAGAGTATAAATGTTGTCCAATACCCAGCTTCTGAAGTCATGGCGAAATCTCTGCCGCCTCCGACAAGTCGCCGCAGGCAATCCTGTCAAATGATAACCCTGACAAACTTAGCGTGCCGATGAACTACTATTCCCCGAGTCCAGTGTTGCCTTTTTAGCTTTGGCAATACTGCACGGCTTGTAGCCGCCGGGAAATATTCGTCCCAACCGCATATTTATCCGGGTAGACAGTGTTTTCGGCGATTCATGCAATCTTTCTTTCAGCATGGCAAGCAATACTTTACCCGCCGCTTCCGCATCGGCTTCGGCATTATGATGTTTGAACCGGTGTCCGATATGGGCGCTTACTGTGTCAAGTTTGTGGTTGTACAGCTCCGGCCATATTTGCGCTGCCGCTTTGTAAGTACAGAAATATTCGAGAGTCGGATATGGTATCGCATAAAGATCCGAAACCGCCCGCAAAGCAGACATGTCAAATGCCGCGTTATGGGCTATCACCACGTCCGCCTGAAGAAAACTCCACAGCCATGGAACAAGGTCATGAAACTCCGGAGAATTCCGTACAGCCATGCTCGTAATGCCATGAATACCGATATTGAACGGATCGAAATAGCTGCACCTCGCATGCGGCTTGATCAGACGCTCATGCGTCTCGACGATTTCCCCGTCGACAATCAGCGCAATTCCGACTGAACAAATACTGCCGCGCGCAGAATTAGCGGTTTCAAAGTCAATGCAGGTGATTTTCATTTGAGTAGGTACTCTTCTTTAGCGATTGTTTAGAATTGATAGCCGCGAGTACTCTGGAAATCATCTCCCATCTGTATCAAGCTGCAAGACTCGAGCTTTCAGTGCTTTTCCGGTGCTGAACTTGACGCCTGCTCTTGACGGGATAATTACCGTTTTTTCCGGATGCCTGGGATTTCGCCCTGCGCGGCTTTTACGGGTAACTACGTCAAAAACCCCGAAATTGCGCAGTTCTACCGTATGCCCGGCGGCGATTTCATCCGCCAAAGCATCCAGTAATTTCTGTATTACGATGGTCACGTCTTTCTGAATAAAACCGGTTTCCTGTGCTATTTTTTCCACTAAATCACGCTTAGTCATTAGCGTTCTGCCTTATTTTTTTTCTTTATTACTTCAAGCAACTCCCGTGCTTGTCCATAGCCCTGTTTCGCAGATTTGCGGAACCACTTTACTGCTTCAACTTTATTTTTTATCACTCCATCGCCGAATTGATAACAACAGCCAAGATGATATTGTGCTTCCGCATCGCCCTGCTCCGCATCATTACGGTAATGCTTTACTGCGTCAACAAGTTCTTTCTTTATGCTGATGCATTTGGCATAACGTTTTCTAAGCAGATTCAGTGTTTCTGTTCTGCTGTATTCTGCATCTCTTCGAATATGCTTTTTAGGTTCAAATTCTCCGACAATCTTTCTCATTTCCTGTCCTTTCGTAAACATATTAAATTGTATGAAATGTGTTAAATATATTTGTTATCGGCAAAAAATACTTCCATAATCAATCCAAATCAATCGAAATGCCGGATTAAAATTTATCTTAGGAGTTGTTCAAAAATAAAGTTTACAAGTTTCGTGAAATATCCCGAGGTGATTTTGTGAATTACCGGAGAGGCGCATACCTGAAGGTATGTAACGAACCGGCAAACACAAAAGCATCCGGGAGAATCGCGAAGATGTAAAGGTTATTTTTGAACGGCTCCCTAACCCCTTGCACGGTAATTTTATCTGTTCTTTTTTTACATCCTAAATCAATTTCCGGTCCGTTTGTATATTATCAACAAGGGAGGGCATTGCGCTGGATCAAACACTGGCAATCGCGGCTATTTTGAATGAGATTAAGCCATTACGACTCTACCGTTGCGATTGTGTAAAACTAATTATATGGAAGCGCGACTTGGCTGATTGCTGAAGTATTACTACCGCCAGGCGGCGTAACTGATTTTTCCCCATCATCTTTTTAATTCCGGCAAAATCCAGGCGGGACTATTATTTTCTGGTCATGCAAATTGAAGCAAGAAAATTATGTCAAGTCACAAAACTGCTTAAAAAAATTGACTGTTATGAGAAAAATATCCTGGAATATTTAACCTGAACATGCGGAATGGCAGAACGCACTACAAAAGTTTTTTTCCAAATAATCTATTTTTTTTAATTCCTGACTTTCCATATATAATTTTGGTGATATAATATTCACTTGTAATTATGATTAAGTGACTTCTGAGTCACCGCCTTATAGAGAGTAATACTGATTTCATGGGTATTAAATATTATTGCATTAATATGGAATGAAAATTATGAACTGGATGATGAATCCTGCAAAAAAAGCTTTAACCAAGTGTTATGGAGATTCCGATGAAAAGCGAAATATCCGGTAATACGGGGCACGGCATACAACTCACAACTGTAAAAATACATTCGGCGTCAGGAATAGACAAAAAGCCGAATGACATCATCTTCCGCTGTAAATTATGCAATAAAAAATACAGGCTGTCAAGAAATTTTGCCGGAATTGAAGCAGAATGCTTCAAGTGTAAAAAAACTATTGTTGTTCCAAGGCATTCGGACACTTCTGACGAAAATTTACAGGATAAAATTATTTTCCGGTGTCATGAATGCAGTCAGAAATACCGGCTGCCCAGAATCTACGCCAATCAGAAAGCAAAATGTAGCAGATGCCACAGTTTCTTCATCATTCCGGAGCAGTCTGAAATTACTCAGCCTCTTCCTGTTCAGGGAAAAATATCCGAGTCAGGAAATGGGAAAAATCAAAATCAGTCCGCAGAGAAACTTCTTTCTCCGCAGGCAAGTATTACCGCTCCCGCGTCCCCTGTCCCGGCAAATAACCCAATGAATATGCCGTTCAAAGATGTTAAGGCTGAAAATAACCGGGAAGATATTGTCCTCCGGAATTCGCAGACTCAAACCTCCGTGGAAATTACCGGAGAGAGTCTTACGTTAATAAAATATGTTCTTGCCCCGCCTGCCCGCAATATGTTTAAGATTCCTTATTGCTGGATTCAGCAGATTTTCAGCAAACAACAACATTGAGTTTATGCTTACCCCGTCAAAGGTTATATAAGTAAGAGAAGTCCATTTCAACCGGAGTCTTTTTCTCCCAGGACTCAATCGCCCGCCAGGCAGTCAGATTAGCAACAGCCCCCTGCACGACGTCCGTTTGCGACGGTTCGCCATTCCGGATCCAGCGGCGGAACATCTCCAATTCATTACAATGTCCTTTGTCTACTTTAACCTGCCGTTCGTAGTAGTATCCTCTAGCTTTTTCTTCTTCCGTAATAGACTGCCGCCAGTTCCAGGCATTGGCCGCGGCTTCACCAATCGAGTTATTGAGCTTCCGCCCGGCCATTTTATAATCATAAGTCCGTCTTATCCTGGTACCATCATGTCCATAAACATTCAATTCGACAAACTCATCCCCGGTAATAACACTGAAATTGGTGTTAATCTCAATTCTTTCCTTGGGAAATCCGGCGGTGGCATTGTCCCCCGCGATAATTACAGCGGTAATATCTTCCGGATAATTCAAAGTAATAATATTATCCATATTGCCGCAGCCGGCGGTATATACCCGGAATGGAGTCATGCCGGTAAGCCAGTTAAGCAGATTGAAAATATGGGTGATTTCATGAATAATGGTGGATTCCCTGTTATGCACAACCGCATCGTAATGATGTTTCGGCCAAAGCCTCGCTTCCCCGATGATGCGGTAAATTATCGTCGTGCTGCCCGACCTGAATTTATCGAACAGAGGTTTCAAATCCTGCATCAGCGGACTGTAGGGACGATTAAATCCAACCATGAATTTAATTGACGCGCCATTCATCAGCCGTACCATCTCCTGAATTTCATCCTGGCTGTAGCATAGCGGTTTTTCCACGAAAAGATGTTTACCGGACTCGACAGCCTTGCGCATCACCGGCAGCCGGAAATCCGGCTTGGTCGAACAAATTATTGTCTCTATCGCCGGATCCGCGAAAATCCGGTCCATATCGGTTGTAACATATCCCGGATGATAAGTATCCGCTAATTTCCGCAAATTTAATTCATTCAGGTCGCAGAATGCCGCCAGTTCAAAATTCGGATTACCCGCCGCATTAGGAATATGATTGCCGCCGGCAAAGCCGCCGCAGCCGATAAAGCCCAGTTTCATTTTGTCATGGTTCATTTTTTTTTGCTCCTGCTTCAATAATTTATAATGACGTTTTTGTTATGAGTTCGCCGGAAAATATAATTTTTACCGGACATGCTTGTTTTCCATCAATGGCGTCAAGCAATATCCGGACCGCGGTTTCAGCGTATTTCTCTATCGGCTGCCTGATCCCGGTTAACTTAGTGCCGACATGATCCATCAGACAGGTATCCCGAAACCCGGTAACAGCAGGCATCCGCACTGTGCAAATCTCTCTTGAACTGAAATATTCCAACAGCTTTAAAGTTGTCTGCTCGCTGGTTCCGGCAAGAACATCGCAATCGTTTTTCAGCAGCCAGTCAATCTGATCGCTGCAATCTTCCGACTGACGGTACGTCTTCGGTGCGCTGATTACTTTTAAGCTTGCAGAATTTCGTTTCAGAAACGCTTTTTCGCGCTCCAGACCGTTGTCATAGCAGATTATTCCCGTGTTTTTATAACCTTTCCCGCTGATTATCGCCGCCAGAGTCTCAAAAGTCCGGTCATTATCAAGGCCGACAAAAGAGAGGTTGTCTGAAAGATAATTATCCACCATGACAATAGGGATATTCGTGTTGCATAGTTTGTCAAAAGGAAGCTGCTTGAAAGGAGAATATATAATCCCGTCTACCCGGTAAGAAAGAAACGCCTCCAGATTTTTGCGTTCATTGAGAATCGAATCTCCGCTGTTTGCCAGTAACATCCGGTAGCCATGCCGGTTTAATTCGAAGTCTATGCGAGACGCCAGTTTGCCGAAAAACGGGTTGCCGATATCCGGAACCGTCACTCCGATTAAGCCGGCCCGGCCGCTTTTAAGCGCTGATGCTACAGAATTTTTCCGGAAACCATGCATGGCGGCATACGATTTAACCTGCTCAACCGTCTCCTGTCTGTATTTATATTTTTCCGTCCGTCCGTTAAGAATCCTTGAAACCGTCGAATGGTCCAGATTCAATTTTAAGGCAATATCTTTTATTGTCAACATCCGCCAACCCGCTGTTTTGATTGATTATCTAATAATACACACGTGTGCATGATTTGTCAACAGGTTTATAGAAAATTTCTATAAAAAAAATAAGAAACAACTATCCGCCTGAACCCGATAACTTCGGAAAAATATTCCACTTATTTAGTTTTACACCACCGACAATGGTTGCAAAAGTATCTCCTGTGTATATAATATCAAAATGCATTTGATACTTTGAAATTTTATGAATGGAACTCATGAATAAGCAGATTAAAGACATTCACGATTATATAGTTAACCTTATTGCGTCGAAGAAGCTGTGCCCGGGGGACCGTGTTCCTTCCGGAGAAGAGCTGGCCGCCGCCTTCCAGACTGGCAGAATGAACGGACACCGCGCAGTAAAAGAGCTTGAGAATGAAGGTATTGTCAAACGTTCCCGCGGATTGGGGACTTTTGTTTCCAAAGAAGTGTCTCCGGCGGCGATTCAACAATTCCTTAATTCCTCAGAAAAATATATTCATCTGCTATATTCCTTTAGAGACGACCTGATAATACACTGGAACGACCGGACAATCAGTATTCTGGAATCAGAACTGAGCAGGAAGGGTTTTACCGTTATTCACAAGGAATATCCGGATATTGACACTGAAAGCATGTCCGAATTCATCCAATCATTGAACATTGCCGGATCTTCCGGTCTTATTCTCTTTCCGGAATATGCCGGCAAGCTGGACGAGATGCTGTCACACCTTGAAATACTGATGCTTTACAAGTCCGACATCTATGTATATAATACCGGTCACCTCATTATGCCGGAAATGCCGCTTAACTGCATTGCCCTTTCGCCATATAATGACGGCTTCATGGTGGGCAGGATTTTAAAGCGCGGCAGCCGTCGGAATATATATTTTCTGTCATCCCGCAGTCTGGAACCCAAATGGGCGCTGGACAGATACCATGGGATTGTTCTCGGCCTGTCAGGTGAAAAAGAACGGCCCGGGGTAAAACTTTCTTCAAAAATTGCAGAAATGGCAGATGTGATAAGAAAATCCAGAGAACGCATATGCGTGGTTACGGCGTCAGACAGAGATGCGGTGGCGTTGCTGGATATGACTGCAAAGGAAGGGGTAAAATGTCCGGAAAATTTCGAATTGATTTCGTTTGACAATAATCCTAATTTCAGAGCTTACAATATTACTACCGCAGCTCCGCCGGTTGAGAAAGTAGGTACGATCCTGGGGAAAATGATTTCCGGAAACCATTTTCAAATAGATGATGGCGACACCATCAAAATGACATTGCGCAGCGGTTTTATTGAAAGGCAGACATTCCGGACAAAATATTGATTTATATTTTTCATAATTATTCCAAATAAATAAGGTAACTGGAGGTAAGATGAGCGGTCAAAAATTGATGATGGCGTGGGACTCGGAGTTCCGCATTGTTCCGGGTATCGTGCAGGTTCTTTCGCCGGTTCAGATTAAACAAATGTCTTTTACTGAAGAGGTTGTCAAATGAACTGGATTTCATGGTGTATTACGATTATTCCGGTTATTGCAATTGTAGGTTTGGGGATATATTCCCGCAAGTATGTCCGGGGGGTTGCCGACTTTCTCGCAGCCGGCCGTGTTGCCGGACGTTACGTCATCTCCGTAGGGGATCTGGAAGCCGGGCTCGGTGTTATTACTCTGGTGGCGCTGGTTGAGGAAAAATACCAGTGCGGATATGCGTTAGGTTTCTGGGGAAACATAATGGTTCCGCTTTCTGTGGTTATCTCGTTAACCGGTTATTGCGTTTACCGGTTTCGCGAAACCCGGTCTTTGTCGATCGGGCAGTTCCTGGAAGTACGCTATTCCCGCAAGTTCCGTATATTCGCGGCATCGCTCAGGACGATATCGGAAATGCTGGCGAATGCCATCGGACCTGCGGTCGCCGCACGCTTTTTTATCTACTTTCTGGGCCTGCCGCATGTTCTCAAATTTTGCGGCATTGAGGTTTCAACCTTTGCGCTCCTGCTGTTTGTTGTTCTGGTGATGGCAATGCTGGTGATCCTGCCTGGCGGACGTATTTCCTTGATCATCACCGATTGCTTCCAGGGGCTTCTCAGCTATCCTATTTTCGTGATTTTCACTATATATATATTGACCAAATTCTCGTGGGGTCTTGAAATCTCTCCGGTCATGCTGGACAGGGTACCCGGGGAAAACTTTCTGAATCCGTTTGATGTAGAGCAACTTAGGGATTTCAATCTGTTTGCATTGTTCGTGGCGATTTTTGCCAGTATCCTCAATCGCGCAAGCTGGATCGGCAACGACACCAGCGGCTCGGCAAGAAGTCCGCATGAACAAAAAATGGCCGGTATCATCGGTGCCTGGCGAAACGGGTTCAGCGTGGTCATGTGTCTGCTGGTTTCGGTGGCCGTCATTACTATTATGTCGCACGGAAATTTCTCTTCGGAAGCCAAAAAGATCCGTGTCGAGTTGTCAAATCAGGTTGCGGATGAAGTAATAACCGACGGCAACATGCGGAAAAAAGTTATTGACAAAGTCAACGCCATTCCGGAAATAAAGCATGTCATCGGGGTTGATAAACCGCTCTCCCGTGAAAATAATCCTGATACTGTTTATTTTAAAACAGTTAAAGATACGCTGAATGAGGGAGAAAACGGGAATGCGCTTTTCCAGAAATTCAGAACTCTGTATTTTCAAATGATGATGGCGCTGACCATGAAGAATATCTTTCCGGCTGTCTTGATGGGAATTTTCTGTCTGTTGATGGTCATGCTCATGCTCTCCACTGATGCTTCGCGGATTTTCAATGCATCAGCGACACTCATCCAGGACGTCGTCATGCCGCTTCGAAAAACGCCTTTCACCAAAGAACAGCATCTTAAGTGGCTGCGCGGCTGTTCCGTCGGCGTTGGAATATTTTTCTTTATAGTGTCGCTTTTCTTCACCAATTTAGATTACATTAATATGTTCCTCACAATTACCACCTCCATCTGGCTGGGAGGGGCCGGGCCGGTTATGATTTTCGGACTGTACAGCAGATTCGGAACTACGGCTGGAGCCTGGGCGTCGCTGCTCTGCGGCTCCGGGATTGCAATTTTCGGGATGATTTTCCAGCGCAACTGGGCGGATTATTTATATCCATGGATTGAGCAATTAAACATGGTGAAGCCGCTGGATACCCTTCTGCGCGCAGTTTCCGCCCCGTTTTCTCCGTATATAGTATGGGCCATGGATCCAGTTAAATATCCGATCAACTCCCGTGAGATTTACTTCTTTTCAATGCTTGCCGGGATTTTAGCCTACATCATTATTTCGTGGCTGACTTGCAAAGAGCCTTTCAATCTTGACCGTATGCTGCACCGCGGCAAATACTCTATTGGCGGAGAACATGAAAAGGTTGTTCACAGCAAGTTGAGACATCTTTACAACACGCTTATCGGAATTGATGCGGAATACACCAGAGGCGATAAGATTATTGCATGGTCGGTGTTTGTTTATTCGATGGTTTATCAGTTCCTCTTTGCGTTCGTCGGAGTTTTGATCTGGAATTGGTTTTCGCCGTTGTCGCCGCAATGGTGGAGCGGGTACTTCCTGGTCACCAATCTTATTGTCTCTGCAGCCGTCGGAGTAGTGTCAACGGTATGGTTTATGATTGGGGGAATTATGGATATGGGAAAAATGTTCCGCGATCTCGAGGCTAGAAAGGACAATCCGCTGGATGACGGCTGGGTGGAAGGTCATGTTTCAGCAGCTGACCAGGCTCTGGTAGCGAGAGTCGAACATAAGAAATAATATTTTGAGGCGGGCTTTGCCCGCAACTCAAAAGCAGGAAGTCACAAAGCCTAAAACCCGTAACAAGAAATAAAACAAGATTAAGATACCGGAACGAAACCGGTTTTAATGGCGGGTTGTGCTCCGTTGCAACCGGGATTTATATTCTATTAAGGTTGAAAATTTAGGATTGTGGTTTTGATTTGCACTTTTCGAGGCCTTCGAGACCCCGGTATCGGCAGCCTCTCAGAACACGAACCAATTCTCGAAATCTTCGTAATCTATGTTAAATTTTCAGATGTGCAGAGTATATACCCGCGTTACGCTGGTGAATTGTTTTCATAATATGATTTAGAAAACACCTGATCTCTGCCGGGGATGACTGGTTCCCGGCACTGGCAGGAAAACAGTAATATCGCTATTTTGAACTGTCCGCAGAATTAGGCGAGATTCTACTTGGGAAAAAAGACATTAAGGAGCGGCTTTTATTGAATAGCAGAGATTCCTGATTTATATTGCATAATATTACAGTAAGATAATAAACAGGAGGCAGGATGAAAAAGCTCAAATTGATGCTGGCCTTAGCGGCTGGCGTCGTGATAACGGCAGCCGCCGGAAGCAATCCGTCAGACGAAATGTTTCAAGCTTATTCCGAGCAGAATTTCAGTACTGCAAAAAAACTGGCCTTGAAGCAGAAGGATAAACCGGCGGGGAAACTGATATATGCGCTATGCCTTATTCACGATAAAGAGTCGCAGGACATCCCGCATGGACTAAAAAAACTGGGGGAACTTTACCGCGATTCAAATCTGCCTGAAGCATTGAAAATACAAGTTGAGCTCGCCTATGCCAGAGTGGCCCAGTTAATGCAGGATCGCAGAGATATTTACGGCAATGCCGCGGACGGGGTGAAATTCAATGACATTTATGACGAGATTATCAAAACTTCTCCTGATTCACTGGAGGCCTGTTATACAATCGTTTATAAAAACCAGCCGTTGATTGAAAGTTCAGATGCTGCCGTTTCCGCTAAAGCCTTTCGAGATGTGGAGACGTTCCTCAAATCGTTCAAGGGGGATCCGAAACTTCTGGGTCCGGTGCACTTGTTCGCTGATTATGAATACATTGCCGTCAAAAAAGATTACAAACTGGCGCTTGGTCACCTGGAAACAGCAGTCGCGCTGGGCATTGCCAATCCCATGCTGGAGCAGGATAACATGTTCCGGATCGGCAGAATTTATCAAGTCAAGCTGGGAGATAACCAGAAAGCAATTGAGGCATATAATAACTTCTTGAAAAAGTATTCCTCTTCAAATCGTGCGCCGATAGTTGAGCGGTATCTTGAAGAACTGGGATATAAAAAATAGGGAGACATATTGTCATGGCAGATAAGAACGAAGAACATGCCGGTTCATCAAAGTTCCAGAAACTCGGGTTGATTCTGGCGCTGGCTTTTTATCTAGTTTCTATAATTATGGTGGTACGCATCCAGAAAGGCGGAGACATTCTGGATAAAAATGTGAAAACCATCACTTTCGCGCACTGGCAGCTGGAAGACGGCTTCAGGCAGGGCTTTGATGAGGCAATCAAGCTCTTTGAAGAATATAAAGCAAAGCAGGGACAGCAAGTCAAAGTGATCCAGACGACAGTGCCGATTCAAGGTTACGGACAGTGGTTTATGACCCAGCTGGTTGGCGGAGCCCCGGCCGATGTAATCGAATTACTTGGTACCTCTGATATTAGAAATCAGTATTTCACGCCTCTTTCTCAATATATTGGCGGCCCTAATCCCTTTAATCAAGGAACTCCGCTCGAAGGGGTGCCATGGAAAGATACATTTGAAGATGACATGCGCGCCGGCCTTGACTGGAATTACGCGGAATATTATGGCGTAGGCGTTTGTATCCATACTTTCCGCATGTATGTAAATATGGACCTGCTGCAAAAAGCCACCGGCAGCCGCAAGCTCCCCAAAACACTTACGGAATGGTTGAATATCTGTGAAAAAATGCGGGAATACGGCAAAAAAGTCGGCAAGCCGATAATACCTATCGGAGTAAGAGGTTTCGACCGCGGCACCTTGAGCCAGCTTCTCGGCTATTATCAGTCACAAATAAATGCCGACCTGAATGACACGCTGCCGGAATTCTGTACCGATGCCACTGCGACTGACATACTCAAAGCGCTGCAGGAAGGGAAAATTTCCAAAGAACGACAGTTGGCGGCAATTAATATCGTCGCCGAAATCGGCAAGTATTTCTGTGACGGATTTCCATCCACTGACCTGGAACAGACAAAATTCCTGTTTTTTGCCGGCAACGTCGGCTTCTTTCCTGAAGGCACCTGGAATGCGTTTTCGATGATTAACAATTCGCCGTTTGAAGTGGAAATTATTGACGTTCCGGTTATCGGCCCTGATCATAAATATTCAAAATACTTTGTGGGCAGGCCGTCTGAACAGGGCGTCGGCGTCGGCGGGTTGTTCGGCATCCCGAAGGCCGCGAAGCACTTTGATCTGGCATTCGAATTCCTGCAGTTTATCACTTCCTGGAAAATCAATCAGATGACCATGGTTGAGCACAGCAAGTGGCTGGCCGCAGTTAAGAAAGTAAAATATTCCGGCATTATGGAAAAAATGCAGCCGCTGCCGGGATCAAGAAGATCAAATATAGGCTTCTATTTTGGCTTCGGGACAAAAAGCTGGAAAGAAATATATGAAACGCTTGAAACATTAATCATCAATAAAGTCGCCGATCCGCAGGAATATTTCTGGAAAGATTTTATCAGCAGAATTCCGGACATGCATGACGAAATGATTGAAATGATTGAAAACGAAAAACGCAATATGATAAACATCGAAACCATTCGCAGCGCATCAGCGCTGGGACTGAAACAGCGTGAACTGTCGCCCGCTGACGCCAGTCGCCTGCAGATCAGTTCGCAAATGAATTTTGAAAATCTGATTTCCAGATACAAAAGCACTAGAAACATTATACTTACGGATCAATTGTTGGGAAACATGAAGACAGGAGTTAAATAAAATGGCAGTTGAAGTATCATTTAAAAAGTTGCGCTACTACTGGCCGGTATATTTTTTAGTCGCAATACCGCTGGGCCTGGTGCTGCTGTTCAACTATTATCCGATCTTCAACGGGATCGTTCATATTTTCTACCGCTGGGACGGAAATATGATTGAGGAATTCACCGGTCTGGATAATATCCGCAAGGTCATCCGCGACATGGATTTGTGGCGTTCGTTCGGCGTTGTCGGTATTTTTATCGTCTCCAATCTGTTCAAAATGATAATCCCGATTATCACGGCGGTAATTCTCCACCATATCATCAATGACCGCTGGAGTTACGCTTACCGCGTGCTGTTTGTCGTTCCGATGGTTATCCCGGCGATGGTATTCATCCTGATGTGGAAATATTTTTACGAACCGAACGCCGGGATTCTAAACGAAGTTCTCAGGTCAACGGGCCTGCTGGGACCTACCGAGATCATTCAATGGCTGTCCAGTGAGTATCTGCTTATTCCGTCGCTAATTTTTATGGGTTTCCCCTGGGTGGGCGCGTTTGGTGTGCTGATTTATCTGGCCGGACTTCAGAACATTCCGGAAGACATCTACGAAGCCGCCGAGATTGACGGCGCCGGACCGCTGCGAATCTTCTTCCAGATGGAGCTGCCGTTGATCATGACTCAGATCAGGATCAATCTGGTGCTGATGATGATCGGCACTGTCCAGAGCTGGGAAGGGGTTTATCTGTTTGTCGGAGAGTCCGGCGGGCCTGACGGAATCGCCACGGTCCCCGGGCTGCTTATATTCCGTGAAGCATTTTCCAGAGGGTTGTTCGGTTACGGTTGCGCCGTCGGCTTCCTGCTGTTCCTGGTCACGCTGCTGCTGACTTTCATCAACAATAAACTTGTCCGCACTAATAAATAGGAGTTTACCAAAATGGCCAGAAGAGTCAGATCAAAGTTTGCTGAATTTTCAAAACATTTATATATTTGGGTTATATTCGCATTCTCGTTCCTGCCGTTATACCTGATGCTCAACATCTCGCTGAAGGACAATCAGCAGTTTTCCAGAAATCCATGGCTGCCGGAAGCGCCGTTCCACTGGCACAATTTTGTTGTAGGCTGGTCTCATATCGGCGACAAAATATTCAATACCACCTTCATTTCCTTTACCACAACTTTCCTGGGGCTGGCAGTGGCGATCCTCGGCGCGTTTTTCTTCGCCAGATTTAAAGCCCCAGGCTCGAATATCCTCTTCTCCATCTTCATCCTGCTGATGATGTATCCCGGCGTGGCAAACATGGTTCCGACATTCAAACTCATCACCGCCCTGGGACTTTACAACAGCCACTGGTCGCTGATCACATTAGGCATCGCGTCAGCCCAGGCGTTCACCATCTACGTGCTCCGGAACTTCATCGAGGAAATTCCCAAAGACCTGTTCGAAGCAATTGAGATAGACGGGGGAACTCTTCTCCAGCAAATCTGGCATATTGTCATTCCGATGTCCATGCCGATCATCGGAACACTGGCCATTCTGAGCATTATCGGCAACTGGAACAGCTTTGTCGGCCCGCTGCTTTATCTGCGCGATAACAATCTGCAGGTCATCGCCGTCGGCCTGCTGCGCCTGGAAGGCGAGTATACCAAGAACTGGGGTGAACTGATGGCCGGTTACACTATCGCGTCCATTCCGCTTATCATCATGTTCGTTTTCTGTATGAAACTATTCGTCCGCGGACTTTCTGCCGGCGCAGTCAAAGGCTGAACTGCAACATACGGAAACCAGGAGTCAGAATAAAGCGGTATTACGGCATTACAGCTTAACGGTATTACAGCTTAACGGCATTACAGCTTAACGGTATTACAGCTTAACGGTATTACAGCTTAACGGTATTACAGCTTAACGGCATTACAGCTTAACGGCATTACAGTCAAACCGTAAAACCGGAAAGCATGGATATCTCTGTGCCTTGTGGTTAAGTTTCAAGACAGAAGTCAGATACCATGAGTAAGTGACAAGGAATTTGTCACAGGTTAAAGAAAAAACTCCTTTGTCAGTTAAATTATGGTTTGCGACCTAAAACTAACAAAGGAGTCTCAAAATGCAGAGAAAAGGTAACATCGTATCGCGT
>CAIPAT010000067.1 GCA_903863035.1 uncultured Lentisphaeria bacterium | reverse complement strand
GTTGGATTGTCCAACTGATTTATATTAGCTGTGCTTGGCGCACTCATTTTAAAAACCTCATTTGTAATCATTAAAAAGCTGTCTTCCTAAATCCAGGCAAATCGGACTCAGCGTTTGAGTTATCAATTGCTCTTTGCCTGGCACCAGTGGTGGTGAATTCGGTAATTTCGAGATACTGGAAGGGACTATATCCAACGAGCCCTCATAAGTGAAATATTGGGCTTCCCATTTTTCGTTCTTTGAAGATGTGCCCGCATAATTATCACTGTTCGTCGAACCTTTTATAGTGTATCCGGCAGTTAAATCGCAATATATTTTCCTTTCATAAACGATCCAGCTCGCGGAATATCTTTTATTATTGTATACCCGTGTATCACTGTCTTTTGCAATGATTTGGTCGCGTAACAAATTGGAGACTTGAGTAGAAAAATAAGTCACAAGAGTTCATTTTAAATTGCTCTAATAATTTAAAGGAGGAACTCTTGTGAAAATAGAATACAACGTGAACTATAGCATTGAAATCAGAAACTGCAAAATCGATCATTTGACGGATGTTTTTAAGCAATTATTTGTGATGGTGTTTTCAGATTTTGTTAAGGCGGTGCTAAAGCAATTTGGCGATGATTTTATGAAGATGAAGAAAAAGCCGTTTCACTGCTTATGCGGTAACGACAGGAATTTCATCTGGAAGACAAAGGATGCAAAGCCGATGAAGATAACGACTATTTTCGCGGATTTGATTCTGCCTCAGATGCAGGTGCAGTGCAAGGACTGCGGGAAGAAGATGTTTATAAGCAGGTTGCTTCTCGGAATAGAAAGGTATCAGAAAATGAGTACTCTGACGGAAAGAATACTGGCGTTTGTCGGAGGTTTGGCGACATTCCGTACTTCGGAGAAAATTCTTGGAATGGTTGGTGTCTCCTTCAATCGGATGAAAGTATGGCGCTGCGTCCAGAAGATCGGGAAGACCATAAGCTTTGATCTTGACCCGAAGCAGCTTCCTTACGGTGAAGCGGATGGTACCGGAATTCCAATCGTCGGGATAAAGAAACGCGGCCAGGAACTGAAAGTATTCATACAGAAGAAAGTAGGCGGCGGAGTAAGGATAGCCGGGCTGGCAATAGGCAAATATGATTCAGACTGGGCTGAATTGTTTGCCCCTTTACGGGATACAATAATGTCGTTTAAAAACTTTTTGCTTGTGACTGACGGAGATACAAGTATTCTCAACGGGGTTAAATGTTTGAATGTAATATTTCAGCGTTGCCTATGGCATATTCCCCACCAGTTAAAGTACTGCATGTGGAAAGACGGAGTTAAAAAGAAATCCGCTAACTGGAAGAAAATCATGGGTAAAATATTCGACATCTCAGCGATCCGTCCATATTTGGAAAAGGATGACATTGATGCGGTAATCCAGGAAAAACGGGCTCGTCTGGATGAGCTGATATCTTTCTGTGAAAAAAAAGGATATAAGGCTTCCACGGCATATTTGATTAATGCCAGACCGGATATGTTCAGTGCTCTTGAAAAGCGCTTGAACGGTAAGTCGAGCAGTCTGGCCGAGCGGCTCATGAAAACAGTCAATATGCGTGTGAATGTCGGGAAGTGGTCGCCTGACGGAGCGCTTAATGCAATGAAGTTACGCCTGGCTCATTACTATAATGGTTGGACTCCGTATGAATCTGAAATAACGCCTGTAAACATACAGCGAATATAGAAAGGAGGATATATTTTCAGTTTATCTTTGATCTAGGCTTGCTTTTGATAATTGAATATGATATAATTAAAATCGAGCCGCCTGTCGAAGCGGCGATAGATTCTGCTAAAAAGCAAGCAATCAAAGAGAGGAGAGGAACGGAGAGTTCCTCACCAATCGGTGAAAGTATGCTGGCATACTTTAAAACCTTGAAAAATCTCGGGGATTGGGGGAACGCTCCAATCCGGAATGACGAAAGTATGACGGATAAAATGAACTCAAATAGTCAGGTCTCCAAGTAGGGACGTGACCAATGATTTATATGGCATGACTGCCGATTTTCCGCACGCCCGTGGGGATGGACCGGTATCCAGGGCGTGACCGGCTCCGCTGCGACCATTTTCCCCACGCCCGTGGGGATGGACCGGTTGGAATTGTCATGTATACGCGCTGGAGCAAATTTTCCCCACGCCCGTGGGGATGGACTGTGTACCTCGGTATGAGGACAGTTGCGGAGGATGGCAAATGGATGATGACGGAAATGACTTTGTTGCTAAGGAATCATTCGGCACCTATATTTAGCTCGCAGCGACCTGTGATGCGTCGGAACGACTTTCTCCGGCCGCAAAAAGACGGACGCTGTGGAGTGTCAGCAAGATACGTAACAAGTCTGATGGGGAGACGATAATGGATGCGGCAAACGCAGCGTCGAGGCTGCCGGAAAAACTGTTAGAGCGGCTGTCAGGATTGCGCAGGAGTTGGCTGTTCACAAATGTCTCAAATGCTCCGCATCAGT
>CAIPAT010000066.1 GCA_903863035.1 uncultured Lentisphaeria bacterium | reverse complement strand
TTTCACGCGATACGATGTTACCTTTTCTCTGCATTTTGAGACTCCTTTGTTAGTTTTAGGTCGCAAACCATAATTTAACTGACAAAGGAGTTTTTTCTTTAACCTGTGACAAATTCCTTGTCACTTACTCATGGTATCTGATTTCAGAGCATCTTTTAATGTTTAAAACTGAAAAACTCTACTTTTACGCGATGAAAAGCCGCAACTTGCAAACGAGTCACTGCGGGCAGTGAATCAATCACATTAAGTTGCCCAAAGGACCTAAATTGAGATTAAGGTTTTCATCTTTGAGACCTAAAATCTCCTTTAGCTCCTTCATTTTATTTTCCAGTTTCATGAAAGTTTCACCGAGTTTTTCTATTTCATCTTCGCTAAGCGAGTCTGATTCCATTCTTCTCATCCCCTGCTTCTCCAGCAGTTGCCGGATTAAATCAATCAGCGTAAGTACCAATTTAGCCAGGCCCTTCTCCACGTTACCTGGATTGGCATCAATCTTTTCAGGCAGGGAATTCTGAATTTTTTCTATCTCTGCGATAAATTCTTCCGGAGAATCTGACTCAACTATTTTGCTCATGCTCATCTTTGCCCCCAGTCTTAATCTTTTAGAATTTTATCTATAATATTTGACATCCCAGAATCAACGTCAGTTGTTTTTTTATTTCCCATAATAATAAAATTATAAGGAGGCCAGGGACCGCTGAACTGAAACTCCAAGTCAGACAGTGCCCCCCGCAATCTTTCAAATGCCGGCTTGACCTCATGATGTTTGCTTTTATCCACCAGATAAGCGGCATTCAACAGCAGTTTTTCAGTCGGTAATGTCTGAAGTTTTTTTTCAACCGCAATTCCTGAGAAGAATTTATCAATGACCGCGATGTATTTTCCGGCTTCTTCCCTGAAGGCTTTTTCAGCTTGATATGCGGCATATTTTTGCTTCATAAACAATTTAGCCGGCGAAATGTCAGTTTCTGCATTATTGTTGCAATTGCCACTGAGTCGTTCCTTGATCTGTTCTGCGGGCCAAAGCACTTTAAGCCCGAATTCCGCCTTTTGAACGAGCCGGGCAAAATTATCCCTGAAATCGGCGTAATGCTCTTGTAGCAGAGTAACAACATGTTCCCGGTCGGCGACAAGGGTTAGCAGCCGCATGGGCAAAACCGTAAAGCGGTCCATTAACAATTCGACAACTTTTTCGTGGGTAAAAGCACTTTCTTTAATATGAACATTCACCCCTGCGGGTTTTTCAACGTCAGTGACAACCGCCGCTTGTTGATGCCACGGAATACTGTAAATCCGCTGTCCGCCTACATTTTCATTGATTTCATCAGTGGAATTTATTATGCAATAAACATATATCTGCGACTGTGACATTATAAATCATTCTCCTCAAGAGATGCGCCGACTGGTTGCCCGCGTTTCATTTTCTCCATCGTTTCAACCGAGCTCAGCAGTACCCTCAAACCCAAATATATAAGATCCACATCCGCCACGGAAATAACAATATCCCCGGAGATGACCACGCCTTTAGTCAGCACCCTGTCCAGAATTTCCAGCAAGGTTACATCCTTTGTCTCATCCATGATTCTCACCGTTCAGTTAATTGACAGAAATTATAAGGAGGCCATGGTCCGGAACTTTCGCAATAAAATCTTTTGACCACGCCTTTCCATTCAGCATCGAGCGCTTGCACCTGTTCAATAAATTCCGGCACCAGCTTTTTTTCAACCAGGAAAGCCGCGTTCAGAATCATATCATCATTGCGTCCGGTAAATTGGCGGGCTGTTGTCGCATTAATCTTGGACTGGCTGCAAAAGTTTTCTAAACGGGCCAGGAAAGCTTTCCGGTATCGGACAATACCGTTCTCCACAGCTTCAGCGATCAATCCGTTTTTCTTCTTCCGGAGCAAATAAGCTTTCCCCGGCGAAGCGGTACTAATTTGATAGTCTAGTTCCAGCAACGATTTGTCTTCCAGCAAGATACTTTGTGTCAGTTGCTCCGGATCACAATAAATTTTTACGTCCCATTCCTCTTTGTTTGCCAGAGAATTTAACTTATCATTGAGATCAACAGCATATTTATCAAGAAAAGATTGCAGACTTTGTTCATTAAAAAACACGGTTGCAAATTTCGAAGGGATGACTGCGGTATTGCCCATAATCCCCTCTATTATTCTTTCATGTCGTTCTGCGTGCGTTTTCAACCATTCCAGGTTAGTAATATTCTTTTTCAGATTATCCTCGTTGAATTCATTTTCGGGGACATAGCAAACAGATGCACAAAGATTGCCCGCCAATATTACAAAAATGCCTTCAGCTAAAACCCCGAGGTTTTTCAGGTTCGGCTGTGCCTGGGTGACGCAGTACAAATATATGTAATTGTCTGTGCTCATTTATTTGTTTTCGCTTTCGTCTTCGTTTTCTTCCGCATCTATATTTAATCGGTCAAGAAGTTCGCCCTCCTGCTTCGTATATTCCGCCTCGCTTATTTCATCCAATTCGAAGCGCAGTTGCAGCTCCATCAGCTTGGCTTTCAAATTATCCTTGTCATATAATTCATTTTGTGCAACCTCATCAACTTTATCCGCCAGCCAAATCAGACCCTTCAACGGGGAGAGCAATATGTCGTCCAGTATAAACATAAGGATATCCTATAAATTAATAGTCAGGTTGACAAAATTGAATGGCGGCACCTCGCATACATATTTAAGCTTTATTCTTTCGCCGTATTTCGCATCAATCTGGTTGACGGCCAGATAAAATGTTTCTTCCTGGTCTTTTTCCACGAGGAACGCGGCATTTACAATCATTCTTTCACCAAACGCATTGTTTATTTTTACTTCCACCGCCAGCGGGGAAAGAATATTCAGGATCTCTTTTTTCACAATTTCCACTTCATTTTTCAGGGCGGCCTCGACCATTTCACCTATCTTCATCCGCTGAGCATAAGTTTTCTCTGCCGGCAGCGCAATTAACGACTCTCGCAAATCGCTGATGGCTTTATATTTCTTCAGAATTTCACCGTAAACTACCTCTTCCTTGAAAATCGTTTTCACCCCAAGTTCTTTTTTACTGTTGAACTTATCCAGCAGATCTTTAAAGCGCCGATATTCCCGCTTCAGAATTTCCCTGACCTTATCGTCACTTTCCGCGATGGTGGTAAATCTTACCGGCAGCACGGTGTGCGTCTTCATTACTTCCTCAACTGCGGTCTCATGCGCCATCATATTATCCCTGGTCGCCCGGTAGGACTTAACCGGGGAATTGCTTAACACGGCAGCGAGCCCGTCGTAGCATACACTATACAGTTCATCTCCCCGCATTCCAATTCCGGGACTGGTAAATTTTTCCGGAATATCGGAGGCAATTATACAATATATATACTTCCCATCTGCAATCATGTTATTTTTCCCATTCTTCAGGATATATGGTGATGTTGGCAAAATTGAACACTGCGAAGGGCCCGGCATATGCGAATTTCATGCTATCCTTATATTTGTCCCCCAGTTCATTCATTATATTGTCAAATTCATTCTCCCGGCCCCGTCCGATTAGAAACGCAGCATTAATAAAATTCTCATCGCCGGCAGTCTGGTTAAGCTTGTATTCATAAAAAGTTCGACGGAGTGCATCCATCACATTCTCCGCCGCCTCTATTTTTTTTAGTTGTAGCGCGTCTCTAACCATTTTGCCTATTTTTTCTCTGTTCAGAATATCATTTTTCCCATTACTGGTTTGAATTTTTTTCTTTTCCCGCCTGATTTTCGCGTTTTCACTTTCAATTTCTTTGTAAATTGCTTCCATATTGGTCCAGGTACCTTTAACCCCCAGCTCCACGAGATGTTCCATATCCCTTAATAGAATTTTAAATTCCCGATGTCTTCTTCCCAGCAGGTTTCTTATTTCATCGGCAGTCGCCGCAATTGCACCGAACCGGATTGGCAGCACGCTGTCAAATTCTTTCATCACGGCTTCAATCACTCTTTCGTGAGCAAGTAAATCTTCCCGGGTTACAGTAATTTTTGCCACAGGATGATTGCTAACGACCATCGTCAAATCTTCATAGCCGATGGTTGAAACCTCATCCCCGCGGCCGCCCACCCCAATGGGACCGAAATTTCTATCATAAGTCGAATTAATTATGCAGTAGATATATTTCCCTTCAGGTATCATAATCAGCACCTCAATTTAACTAATAATGCATTGTTATTAACATCTGTTTCAAGAAAAGAATATTGTGCTTGCTGTGATGCCAGATCAGATGCGGCACAATAGTCCAGTAAAATTTTATATGCCTTGTTGGTCTCGTCAAATTCTTTTTCAACGCCGACCCGACCCGGATTTTTGTCAGGATGAACAGCTGCTGCCTTCAGCTTATAGGCACTTTTGATTTCATCTTTAGTCGCAGAACTGTTCAGTCCGAGTTTTGCCCGTGCCTTATCCAGCGCAACAAAACTGAGTGTATCGACCTCCAGTGTATAAAAACTGTAACACGGCAGCGGTCCGACATATTTGAAATTCAATTCGCCATTGAAATCTGTATTTATCTTTTCTACTGCCGCATCAAATAGTTCATGGCTGCTTTTATTTATTAAAAATGCCGCATTGAAAACGATCTCTTCGCTGATAGCGTCATGAACTTTAAACTCATAACTGGCGGGAATAAGCGCATCAAGGATCTTCCGGGAACAGGTCGCTTTCTTTCTATTCAGCGCCTGCATCACCAGGAGTCCAGCCTTTTGCTGATCCTCTGCAGTTATTTGCGAACAGGTCATGAGGTTTGCCTTGAACTCTATAATTTCCTTTTCCGCACTGACCCGCTTGATTATAGCGGCGAAATCACTCCATTGGGCGACAATATCAATTTCTATCTTGCTGTCGATTTTTTTCATTATATCCCTTAACAGCAAACTGCTCTTGTCTAAAATGGCGATGACCTCCCGCTCATTCCGGGCGACCGTGCCCAATTTCATCGGGATAACAGTGCAACCCATGGACATAAGCGACTCGATGACTTGCTGATGCTTGAGCAGCCGCGCGGTCAGGAAATTTGAGTACATATTTTTATAATCTACAATATCCGAGTCCACCACTACCGCCGAAAAATTTCCGACCGTGACCACATGAATACCCGGACAGTCGATTCCAGCCAGAGCGTTGTCATCGATCACCGGAGAGATAAGCCCGAATATATATTTTCCAGTCACTTTTATCATCGCCGCACTCCTCTAACGTGCTGTTCATTTTTCATCATTCTGCTTTTCAACAATGGCAATTGCTTTCTCAAAATGTTTGTTAGAAATTTTAAAATATTGCTGCCAGTCCTCGGCTTCGGACCGGTTGTTCTCAATGAACTCCCTGATCGCCAGCATCGCAACGCGCCGGCAGATGAATTCGATATCAGCACCGACCATGTTTTCTGTCCTGACGGCCAGTTCGTGCAAATTGACATCCTGGTCAAGCACCTGGTTGGCAGTATGTATTTTAAATATTTTTTCCCTGGTTTCCGCATCCGGCGACGGCAATTCAAATGATAGATCGAAGCGACCGCTCCTTAATAAAGCGGGGTCAAGCAGATCCTTGCGGTTGGTCGCAGCCAGCACCATAACACCTTTCATTTCTTCAATCCCGTCCATTTCGGTCAAAAACTGGCTGATGACTCGTTCTGTAACCTGCGAATCGGCACCGGAACCCCGTTTGGGAACAAGACTGTCAATTTCATCTAGAAAAAGTATCGTCGGCGCAGCTTGTTTCGCTTTCTTGAAGATTTCCCGGACCCCCCGTTCTGATTCCCCGACATAACGGTTGATCAGTTCCGGCCCTTTTACGGAAATGAAATTGACCCCGCTTTCACTGGCTACGGCTTTGGCCAGCAGCGTTTTTCCGGTTCCAGGTTTGCCGTAAAGCAGAATTCCTTTAGTCGGTTTCGCGTTGGCTTTCAGGAATATTTCCGGATATTTAAGCGGCCATTCCACGGCTTCCCGCAATTCCTCTTTTATGTGATCCAGGCCGCCGACCTGTTCCCAGCGGACATCCGGCACTTCCACGAACACTTCCCGAATGGCGGATGGTTCGATTTCCTTCATTGCTTCAAGAAAATTATCCATCCCGATCTGCAACGACATCAAGGTGTCATAAGGGATGTCGGCCATTTCAAAATCGATTATCGGCAATATTTTCCGCAGCGCGGACATGGCCGACTCCCGGGCCAGAGCTTCCAGATCGGCGCCGACAAAGCCGTGCGTTATGGCTGCCAGTTTTTCCAAATTCACGTCCGACGCCAGCGGCAAACCTCTGGTATGTATTTGCAGAATCTCAAGACGACCATTCTTGTCCGGAATGGAAATTGAGATTTCCCGGTCAAAGCGCCCTGGCCGCCTCAATGCCGGATCTATCGTATTAGGAATATTCGTAGCGCCGATGACAATTACTTGCCCGCGAGATTCAAGCCCGTCCAACAGAGATAAAAGCTGTGCCACGACTCGCCGCTCCACCTGCTTTTCACCCCCCATATCTTCTCTTTTAGGGGCAATTGAATCTATTTCATCAATAAAAATTATAGCCGGCGCATGTTTTTTCGCGTCAGCAAACACTTCGCGTAGTCGTCCTTCGCTTTCGCCGTAAAACTTGCCCATAATCTCCGGCCCTGAAATATGGGTGAAATAAGCTTCAGTCTCATGCGCCACCGCCCGTGCAATCAGCGTCTTGCCGGTTCCGGGCGGTCCATAAAGAAAAACACCTTTGGGGGGCTCTATGCCCAGCCGCTCAAACACTTGAGGATATTTCAGCGGCAGTTCTATCATCTCCCGGATTCGTTGAAGCTGAGTGCCGAGCCCGCCGATATCTTCATAAGATATTCTGGACGGTGCGCCGTCCTCTCCAGTTTTTTTCAAATCCATTCTAATCACGGTGTTTTTATTGATCAGCACTACTCCTTTAGGCGAGGTATCTATTACTTTGAAATCACAGGTCTTGGTGCCAAAAAGAGTGGTTCTGATACGGTTACCGGCGATAACGGGCAACCCTTCCACCAGCGAACCGATATACTTTGTATCATTATCCTTTAACGCGCCAGAAACCGTCAACGACTGAAGCGTTATTTTAGTAGCAGATGCATACGCAGTATTGCGTACCGTAACTTTTTCATCCAATGATATCTGAGCATTTTCCCGGCAGATGCCGTCGATCTGAATAATCTTCTGTCCCCTGTCCTCCGGATAACACGGCATTACTTTAACCGGGGTCAGGCTTTTTCCCTCTATTTCAACTATACTGCCGACTGACAAACCCAAAACTTCCATATCCGCCGGATCCATTCTGGCAATTGTTCTGCCGACGTCTTTAGCCAGCGCTTCTCTGACTTTTAAAGTTATTTTTTCTTTCTTCTGGTCCATTTTTCACCTTCTGTATTCATTGTCATTCAAAAAGGCAATTTTTAATCCTGTCCAGTACCTCAATTCCCATCACTGGATTATCCTGCAGCGGAACCGGCGTAATCGTAAGATGCCCAAATTTTTCTTTTATCTCCGCCATATATTTTTGCTGCGCTTTTTTCCTTGCCCGGCAGAACTCGCATCCTTCTGATTCCATAACGTTGTTAACCACCAGCCGCTTTACTGCTATACCGGAATCATTCAGGCTTTTCAGCAACCGTTCCGTTTCCAGTATCGCCATCGGCTCCGGAATCAGCACCGGGATGAATTCACACTGGGTGCTGTCTTTGAGCAGAGTTTCAATCCTTTTTACAGTCTTTTTCAATGACAGGAGAAAATCATCACTTTTGTCCGGCGTATATTTGCCTGAGAAAGATTGCACAATGAACCGGTATTTCCACCTCATTTTCGCCATTACTTTAATCCATTCATCAATGAGATACGGCGAATTCAGCAGCCGCAGGGCGTGCCCGGTAGGGGCTGTATCAACAATGTATTTTTCATATTGTCCTTCTTCGATGAGGTCAATAATGGTTTTAAACCCCATCAGTTCGTCCAGCCCTGGAATCTGCAATTGGAACATGGACTCAACGTCATCTTTGTCCAGTTGCGTGGAGGTTTCCATTATATTCTTTATTTCGTCTTCATATTCAAGCTTGAATATTTGCAACGCTTTTTCGGAATTTACTTCAAGTGCGCTTAAATTATTCACTCCTGTTACTTGTTTTATTCCATCTCCAACAGTCTGCTCCAGGCTGTCAGCCAGCGAATGCGCCGGATCAGTGCAGATGATTAAAGTCTTAAAATCCTTTTTGGCAAAGTGCAACCCAGCGCTGGCAGAGCAAGTCGTCTTACCGACACCGCCTTTTCCGCCGAATAAAATTAATTTCAAAAAAACACCTCCATTTTTCACTGCTTAACCATGGGAATCAGGGGCGCAAGTGCAAGGATTGAACAGTTTCGTTAACGCTATTTTTTAATTTTTATTTCCAGAATGCCGTGATTGTAGTTTGAAATAAGATTTGCAGAAAGGACCTTTGCAGGTAGCAAAATTTCCTTGCGATAATTTCTGTTGCCGGTTTTAGCCGATATTTCCAGTAGATCTCCTTTCAAATCAATCTTAATGTCATGCTGGTCAACACCAGGCATTTCCGCCATTATGACAATCTCCTGCTCTTCATTGAACACGTCAGTCAAAGGCTCCCTTTCCTCCTCGACCACCGGACCAGCCGGAGTTTTTTTGATATTACCGAAAGGTTCCACCACCGTTTCGCCGCCCGTTGCCGTTTTTATGGAAAAACCGAAAACCCCGGACAATGGTTTTCCATCTTTCTTCAAATCGCCAAAATTAATTTTGCCTTCTTTTTTAATTTCACCTTTGGCAGCTTCGAGCTTAGCGGCCAGCTCTACCAATTTTCCGATCCCGTCAAACAGCCCGCCAAAGCTGAGTTTGCCAATCCCTAAATCAATATCCATATCGCCGTCTTTAGTTTTATTTTCTTTTGTCATAGCCGCATTCTCTTTCAAATTTTATAATATTATATTTTGTATTGCTCCCACGAGTTTCATGATAGCAATACTATCGAGAGGGGGCAGGTTAATTCATTCGTTCAGCGTTGGCACTTTTGCCATTTTCTCTTCCAGCAAATCCAGTCTTTTCTTCAAAGCCACATTCTCCTTGCCGATCTCGGTTTCTTTCGCTGTTGATGACAGATATGAATCTTGCTGCCACCAGTTTATGCCCATTTCCATTGCTTTATCAACGGATGCCACAACCAGTCGGATCTTAATGTTCAATAAGTCAACATCAGCAAGCTGGATTTTAATGTCCCCGGCAATCACAATTCCCTTGTCCAGCACCCGCTCCAGAATGTCCGCCAGATTAGTACTATTATTAGGATGGGTCATTTGTTGATTAGACATTTTTACTCCCTGATGCTTCATCTTCGTCGTTTTCTTTTTTCAGCTTATACCCCACGACGCCCAGCTCATTATTCAATGAGACTGCATAAAGATTTCTGTCCTGTACCCGGGCCGGCAACCCAAGTGATTTTATAAACGCGCTGTCCTCGAAAACCTCCGCGTCTCCAATCCAGCCCTTCTCGATTTTTTCCAGACGTATTATCTTGGCATCCCTGCCGAGTTTTTTCTTAAGAAAATCACTAATCGTTTTTTCAGCTTTTTCTATACTCATTGCGTAATCCTTTCGGCCTACCGGAGTCTCCACCTCAAAGGCGGAAAGAACGGAATGCGGTTTAATAGCTCATTGAGACTTTTTTCCATGTTTTGGGCGGAACTTCCTCGGAAGCAACCAGTACCGTAGTTTTATTAACCGTGCTCTGCTGTGCACTCTCCCGGTATTCGGCGATTTCCTGAAGGCGCTGTTTAATCTGGCTGTGACGTATTTCCTGTCTTTTACATTCTTTCACAAGCCGCGTTTCTTCCATCTCCATCATATATAAATCCAGATAAGTGGAACTCTGAACGCGCGAAATAGAGCGTTTTTTGGAGCTCCCCATCGTTCGGATCCCGTGAACCCCTCTGAGTGTATCAACACCGTTCATTTTGTCCTCCGCATGTTAAACCGTTTTGCTTGTAAATTTGTTCAGCCATTGCATCTGCACTTAATGGTTTTACCCAATTAAAGCCCGATCCGGATATCTTATTTTTCCATCCTGCGGTTATCGGTTTTGCTTGTTATATTTAGCCTTGCTTCTATGCTTTGTCAAGGTCTTACTGACGAATTTCGAAGGTCCCGCCCATTCCCGCGCCTTGATTCATATTTCAAGCCACACCGGGCTTTTCTATAGTTAATGGTACATGCCTATTTCTGGCGAAATACTTGACAGGCCTTTTACTTCTGCTCTGCGGATCATTGATCCTGTCAAGATTCCTTTTCTACCAGTTCCCGCACAATATCCTTGACGCGGTTTTGATTGGTCTTGGAGCCTACACGGCTGGTTTCGGAAGCCAGAATATCCTGGCACAACTGTGCGAATCTTGGTGACTTCGACGGCTCCATCTCCAATACTTTGAGCGTTTTTGCAATCATGATGCAACCACGAACTGTCGGGGAAAATTCACATTTTCCAGAATCACGCAAGCCCCGCACAATATTAACTATCTTTTCGGAATGAACTCTTGACATCAGGGATTTAGCCTGAGTGATGGCGACTTCCGTCTCATAGTCAAAATGATTCAGATCAATGGTTATCATCCGGTCTCTCAAGGCATCCTGGCTTCGGTGAACCCCTGCATATTCTTCAGGGTTGCTGGTAAAAATAGCAGAGAAATTGGGGTCAACCCTCAAATAGGGCTCCCCCGCCCCCCGGCCGATCGGCATATCCATCATCTTCTCCTGAAGGATGGAAAGTAGAATATTGTTAGCCTCCGGCCTGGAGCGCGTGAATTCGTCATAAATCATGGTAAAACCATACTTGCAGGCAACTGTCAGCCGGTTGTCAACCCAGCGTTTTATCATGTCCTCTTCCGTCTTCATAACACGTGAGACAAAGCGGTCAACCACTTTTCTGAGCCTGTAGCCGTGTTCACCACCGACAAGATCAGAAGTAGTGTATTCTTCATCCCCGCGCACCATAACCACAGGACGTCCGATTTTATTTGCGACATGCATGGCCAGCGTTGTTTTGCCAGTTCCGGAAACGCCTCTAAAGTGAACCGGGAATCCGGCTTTAAAATAGCTTAGAGCCCGCTCCGTGATGTCTTTGATATAATCAGTTTCCACAAAATCCGCCATGGCGCTCGGCTCCAGGATGGTTGTCATTTCTTCTGCCATTACTTCTTCTCCTTCCGATTGGAAACTTTACTCTTGCCGGTCATCCTCTCCCCGCATTTCGGGCAGAAATTTACTTCAGCTGCCATGATGTAACGCAGCGTATAACCGCATCCATCACAGGTGACATTGAGCGATTCACCGCACTTTGGACAGAATTTTAAATCTCCCCAAGTCGAGGTACTGCAATTTGGACATTTAAACGCTTCTGGCATATTTCACCCTTTGATGTTATTACTTTAAAATTTCCGTTTATTTGTAACGGTTTACAAAACCTCATTCTAAATGTTCGACCCGGTCTGAATTCAATTCGGATTATTTACGGCAAAGAGCCCCGCCATTTAAACTTTTCCGCCAGTTTCGACATTGCTTTATTGGACTTTTCAAGCTCTTGCCCGATTTCTTTGAACCTTGTCTCGTGCTTCTCTCTGAGGACCAGGAACAGGGCAAAAGCTTCTGTTCTTTTCTTTAACAGATTATTCCTTGCAGATATGGTTGGACGAATCATTTTGAAACACACCCCCGCCCTTTGCATTTCAAACACGGCAACCCGCTGTCTGGCACTGCGCCAGTGCCCCTGCAGTGAAGACATTTCACTGTCATATTGGGTTTCTCGGAAACTACCCCTTTACCCGAACAGACAGTGCATGTAACCCGCTTTCCCGGATAAACACCGCTGCCTTTGCAGAAAGCACACTTGATCATCGGTTGCGCAAACTCCAGTTCCCGCTTGCCCAAACAAACCTGGCAGACGGACTCTTCCGAGAGTAAACGGAATTGATCTGTGCCGGTTCCGCTGCAAAAGCTGCATTTAAATCTTTTTGTTTCCATGGTGTTTCCGGTTGTGCTTTACAGTTTCCGCTTTGCAGATGCTACTGACTTCGGCGCAACGGCCTTGGCTGCAACTTTCTTGACCGGCTTAACTTTCTTCACGGCAGGCGCAACGGCCTTGGCCGGTTCAACTTTCTTCACGGCAGGCGCAATGGCCTTGACCGGCTCAGCTTTCTTTACGGCAGGTGCAACGGACTTGGCCGCAACCTTGACCGGTTCAACTTTCTTCACGGCAGGCGCAACGGCCTTGACCACAACCTTGACCGGCTCAGCTTTCTTCACGGCAGGCGCAACGGACTTGGCCGCAACCTTGACCGGTTCAGCTTTCTTCACGGCAGGCGCAACGGCTTTTGCCGCAACCTTGACCGGCTCAGCTTTCTTCACGGCAGGCGCAACGTAGCCTCGGCCTTTTTGCCCTAAACTGGCCCAGTCAACAGCCATCTGCAGATGTTCCGCATGGAAGTCATTCAGCATATCCTTGGTTTTATCCGATAGCGCCGACACCTCATTGCGAATATCTGCGATGCTTTTATTGATGCCGGACATCATATTTTCAAAATCATGCAGACGAACTTTATCGCCTTTCTTCAGGCAGCCCTTGACGTCATTTGCCAGTCGTTCATGACGAAAATCCTTAATCATTTCCTGGGTTCTACCCGACAGCTCTGACACGGTTTGCTGTCCATCTGCAATACTTTTATTAATCTCAGTCATCATATTTTCAAAATCATGCAGACGAACTTTATCGCCTTTCTTCAGGCAGCCCTTAACGTCATTTGCCAGTCGTTCATGACGAAAATCCTTAATCATTTCCTGGGTTCTACCCGACAGTTCTGACACTGCAAGCTGACTGTCTGCGATGCTTTTATTGATGCCGGACATCATGTTTTCAAAATCATGCAGACGAACTTTATCGCCTTTCTTCAGGCAGCCCTTAACGTCATTTGCCTGGCGTGTCTGGTTAAATTGCTGAAGCATTTCAACAGTACCTTTAGTCAAAGCGTTTATAGATTTCATCCGAACATCATACGAAGCCATAATGTTGTCAACGATTTCACTCATTCCACTTCTTGTTTTCACAATTACCTCTCATTTTTCATTATTTAATGTTGCAGTATTATATTAACGGAAAAAACTGGGTGTGGTTTCCGTTGTTGCCATATACGTATTACGTCTCTCTGCTCTTTTCGCAGCCAATGAAATGGCCATTTCTCTCCATCGTGAAGCCGTCTGTTTGGCTTCTTCCTGCCACTGCATTCTTTTTGAACGGATATTCTCCAGCATTATTTTCACGTCGCGAATCCGGACTTCCGTTCCTTTTTTCAAAAGACTCCGCAGTGATTCCGAAAGCATCTTATGGTCATTGCGGAAAGTTGTCAGCATATTCCGTACTTCTTCTTCCCTGGTTTTCTGGCTGGCCTGAATATCAGTAATTATCGTTCGAAAGTTATTTATCCTGCCAGCTTCCCCTGTCACGCCGTCCACTTTGTGCTTTGCCAAGTTTTCCCTGATGGTTTTAGCGGCGTCTTTCTGTTCATCGAGATATGTCTTCAATAAAACTCTTGCTTCGTCTTCCATTATCTCCTGCGATTCAACAATGTCCTTCATCATATTGTCATAATCTTTTTTCCGCAGGGACTTTCCATGAGCGAGTGCTTCCTTGAGCTGCATGCTCATCGTTCCACGGTTTTCCTTGAAATCATCGAGCATCTGGTGAGTATTGTCTATTATCGTGCAGACTGATGAAATTCTAGATTCATAGGAAGAGATTATTTCTTCAGTCAACTTCAACATATCTTCTGCATTGCTCATAAATATTCCCCCCTTGTTTTTAATATGGATTACTGGCGAAACATGCTCGGCAACCGTTGGTTGTAAGGATGGCTCGGCAGAGACCCACAGTTTGACTTACGCCGCTGTAGCTGTCAGGCCGATAGCCTCAGCATACTTCAGATAAGTTTCGACTGACGCAACTACTACTCTAGCTTCGATTGCTACGAGCTCGATGCCGACCAGGGATACCCTGACCCATGCGTCAACCACGATACCTTTGTCCAGAATGCGGTCAACAACTTCAACC